>DATGPR010000145.1:0-11230 GCA_035304725.1 Arenimonas sp. | reverse complement strand
CCGGCTTGGCAGCCTTGGCCGGCGCCGGCTTGACGACCTTCGCGACCTTGGCCGGCTTGGCCACCTTCTTGGCGGCCGGCTTGGCCGGCTTGGCAGCCTTGACGACCTTCTTGGCCGGCTTGGCGGCCTTGGCGACCTTCTTCGCAGCGGGCTTGGCAGCCTTCTTCGGCGCCGGACGGGCGGCCTTCTTCACCGGCTTGGCCGGCTTGGCGGCCTTTTTCGGCGCGGCCTTGGCCTTGCTCACCGGCTTCTTCGCCGCCGGCTTGGCGGCCTTGACGGGCTTCTTCTTGGCCGCCGGCTTGGCGGCCTTCTTTGCGGTTTTCTTGGCGGCCACTACGGCTGTTCCTCTCTATTCCTTGAGGCAGGAAGGCGGCGTGTTATAGCCTAGTCCCCCCCGAGCGGCAACCTTATGCCGCTGGCCTGGCCGGCGCAATCGGCAACCTAGTGAAAGCCCTCGTCATCGCCCTGCTGCGCGGCTACAAGCGCTTCATCAGCCCCCTGCTGGGCCAGCGCTGCCGCTTCCATCCCACGTGCTCGGAGTACACCATGCAGGCGGTGGAACGTTTTGGCGTCCTGCGCGGCGGCTGGCTGGGCCTGCGCCGCATCGGCCGCTGCCACCCCCTCAACGAGGGCGGCCTGGATCCGGTTCCCGAGACCTGGCCGCCGAAAAGGACGCCATGAACTCATTCCTGATCAAGAACGCACACCTGGTCAACGAAGGCCGGGTGTTCGAGGCCGACCTGCGGGTCCGTGGCGACCGCATCGAGAAGATCGGCCCCGACCTGGCCGCCCTGCCCGGCGAGCCGGTCCACGATGCGGCCGGCCACTGGCTGCTGCCCGGCGTCATCGACGCCCAGGTGCACTTCCGCGAGCCGGGCATGGAGCACAAGGGCAATCTGGAGACGGAACCGGCCGCGGCGGTGGCCGGCGGCGTCACCAGCTTCCTGGAGATGCCCAACACCCGGCCGCCGACCCTGGACAACGAGGCCCTGGAGGACAAGTACCGGCGCGCCACCGGCCGCTCCCGGGCCAACTTCGGCTTCTACTTCGGCGCCAGCAACGACAACCTCGAACAGGTCCGGCGCATCGACCCGAAGAGCACCCCGGGCCTGAAGATCTTCATGGGCGCCTCCACCGGCAACATGCTGGTGGATGACCCGGGCATCCTCGACGCGATGTTCCGCGACTGCCCGGTGCCGATCATCACCCACTGCGAGGACACGCCGACCATCGAGGCGGCCACCGCCGCGGCCCGGCAGAAGTACGGCAACGAGGTGCCGGTGGACCTGCACGGCGAGATCCGCTCGCGCGAGGCCTGCATCAAGTCCACCCGCCTGGCCCTGGAACTGGCGCGCAGGCACGACGCCCGCCTGCACGTGCTGCACATCAGCACCGCCGAGGAGCTGCAGCTGTTCGAGCCCGGCCCGGTCGAGCGCAAGCGCATCACCGCAGAAACCTGCGTGCACTTCCTGCACTTCGCCCGGCCCGACTACGCAACCCTGGGCAACTTCATCAAGTGCAATCCGGCGATCAAGGAAGTCTCCGACCGCGAGGCCATCATCCGCGCCGTCGCCGAGGACCGGATCGACGTGCTGGCCACCGACCACGCCCCGCACACCCTGGAAGAGAAGCAGCAGCCCTACCTGAGTGCGCCCTCGGGCCTGCCGCTGGTGCAGGACTTCCTGGTCGCCGCGCTGGAGCTGGTGCACGACGGCCGCTTCGAACTGCCGCATCTGGTGCGCAAGATTTGCCACGCCCCGGCCATCCGCTTCGACATCGCCGACCGCGGCTTCCTTCGCGAGGGCGCCTACGCCGACCTGACCCTGGTGCAGCCGGACGCGCCCTGGATCCGCGAACGCGGCCAGGTGCTGTCGCGCTGCGGCTGGTCGCCCTTCGAGGGCCGGCGCTTCCGCTCGCGGGTGGCCGCCACCTGGGTGAACGGCCAGCTGGCCTGGGACGGCCGGCAGCTGGTCGGCGCCCCGAACGGCCGGCGCCTGGAGTTCGCCAGGTGAGGCAGCGTTCCGCCCTGCCCGCCCTGATCCGCGGGCTGTTCCTGTTGCTGGTGTCCTGGGTGCCGGCCACCATGGCCGCCGACCATCGTCTCGAGCTGCCGGAGCAGGTGCGCCAGGGCGACCTGGTCATCGGCCGCACCGACCCCGCCGCCGAGGTGCGGTACGCCGGCCGCATGCTGCGGGTCGATCCGCAGGGCCGCTTCGTCTTCGGCGTCGGCCGCGACGAAAGCGGCCCGCTGCGCCTGAAGCTGGTCTGGCCTGACGGCAGCGTCGAAACGCGGGAACTGCCGGTAAGGGCGCGCGACTGGAAGATCGAACGGGTGGACGGCGTGCCGCAGCAGACGGTGACGCCGGACCCGGAGATCGCCGCCCGCATCGCCCGCGAGCAGGCCGAGGTCAGCGCCGCCCGCGAACGCGACGATGCGCGCAGTGACTTCGCGGCAGGTTTCCGCTGGCCGGTGACCGGCCGCATCAGCGGCGTCTACGGCAGCCAGCGCATCTACAACGGCACGCCGCGCTCGCCGCATTCCGGCCTGGACGTGGCGGCGCCGGCCGGCACGCCGATCCGGGCGCCGGCGCCGGGCATCGTCACCTTCGCCAGGCCCGATCTCTATCTCACCGGCGGCACCGTGCTGATCGACCACGGCCACGGCGTCAGTTCGAACTTCCTGCACATGAGCCGCATCGACGTGCAGGTCGGTGACCGGGTCGAGGTCGGCCAGGTGATCGGCGCGGTCGGCGCCACCGGCCGCGCCACCGGTCCGCACATGCACTGGGGCATGAACTGGTTCGGCGTGCGGGTGGACCCGCAGACCCTGGTGGATCCGGCGGAAAACCCGCCGGCGAAGTGAGGTCCCGCCGCGCTCAGCGCGGCAGCAGGCCGTCCGGCACCGCGCTGTAGCCGCCGGGCACGCCCTTGCTGGTGACGGCGACGGCGTCGTGCGGGTGCAGGCTTTCCTGGTGCGAGACCCGCGCCCAGAAGTCGCTGATGCGCTCGTCCTGCTCCAGCGCCGCCTGGATGCGGCGGGCGGCGTCCTCGCAGAACATCAGGTTCTGGCCGTTGAGTAGGGCGAAAGCCTGCTCGTCGGCGCGCTTGACCGCCGTCTGCACCGGCGTGCGCAGCGCCTGCTCGATGCGGTCGATCAGGGCCACGATGGGGAAGTCCTGGAAGGACGGCAGCAACCGCACCTTCACCTCGGCGACGCTGCGCTGGCTGTGCGGGGTGGCGCGGATGCCCTGCTCGCTGCCCAGCCAGGCCAGTACCGCCTCGCGGTCCAGCGGCTTGCCGGCGGCGAAGTCGGCCTCGAACTGCTCCTGGATCAGCTGCCGCGCCAGCGCCGCCGAGCAGGGGCAGGTGCTGGAATAGGTGACGTCCACCGCCAGCTCGACGGCGAAGTGGCCACGGTCCATCACCGCGGTCAGGCGCACCGGATAGGCACGCCAGCCGCTGTTGTCGCTGGCCAGGGCCGGCCGCCGCACCAGGTGCTCGAAGCGGATCGAGACCATGGCGCGGTCGCTGAGCTCGGCGTGCGATTCCAGGAAATCGCGCAGCAGGCGGCGCAGCGAGCACGGGGTGACCGGCTCGGCCGACAGCGCCTTGTCCACGTGCAGGTACAGGCGCGACATGTGGATGCCACGGGCCTCGGGCCGGGTCAGGTTGACGAAGGCATTGACCCGGGCGCCGCTGCTGATCGTGCGGCCGTCGTCGCCGGCCAGCAGCACCGGCATCTCCATCTCGCCCATGCCCACCCAGTCCAGCACGCCGGCCAGGGCCGGGCGCGCGTCGGCGGCGATGTCGGGCATCACCCGGGCGGTGTTGTCGTGCGGACTCGGGGCCACGGCGGCTCTCCTGTTCGAAGCGGTCTACAGCAGGTGTTGGCGGGTGCAGGCTACGTCAAGTCGCCGGAACAGGCACCCAACGGGACGCAACATTCCATCCCGGCGGCCTGTTCAGCGGCTGCGGGCCAGGCGCCAGGCACGCAGCAGGCTCAGCAGCGGCGCCGGCGCGTCGAAGCGCGGGCCGCGGCCCAGGCGGCGCAACCGTGCCCGGTCGAAGCCGGTGCGCAGGCGCCGGAACAGGGCCCGGCCCGGCCGCGGCGCCGGCAGGGCCGCTTCCAGTTCCCGGCCCCAGTCGCGCAACAGGGCCCTACCCTGCCCGGCCGCCACCGCGCCCATGTCCAGGCCGTGGCGGGCCAGCAGGTGCAGCGGCAGGCGGGCCTGGTCGGCGGCGCCCAGGCCTTCCGGCAGGCGATGCAGCAGCAGGTGCACAGCGATGGCACGCGGCTCGTCGGCCTCGGCCGAGAACAGCGCTGCCTCGACCCTGGCCAGGGCCGTGGCCAGCGGCATCACCTGGGCCAGGGCGGCTTCGGTGTCGCCGGGCCGCATCTCCTCCGCGCCGGCGGTGGCCAGCAGGGCGCCGGCCAGGCCGGCCCAGTCGGCGTGGCGGCCGGCCAGGGCGGCGGTGACCGGATGCCGGCCCTGGCCCTCGGCCAGCGCCAGCACGGCCTCGGCCCACCAGCGGCACTTGGCGGCGGTGACCGCCGGATCGCTGAGCTCGAAGGCGGCCTCGCGCAGCTCGTGCAGCAGTGCGCCCCAGGCGCGGAAGCACTGACGCTCGTCCGGCGGGCAGAAGGGCTCGGCCAGGGCCATCTCCGGCTCGCGCCGCTGCCACTTGCCGACGAAGTGGTCGAGGGCGCCGGTGTCGTGCAGCGGGCTCATGCCGGCAGGCGCGCGATCAGCTCGCGGGCGTTTTCGCAGTCGAGGTCGGCGCCCCAGGCGCGCGGGTCCTCGCCGTCCTCGCGATAGCCCCAGAGCGCGGCCACCACCGGCATGCCGGCGGCGCGGGCGGCCTGGACGTCGCGCAGGTCGTCGCCGACATAGACGGCCTGCGACGGCTCGATGGCCAGGCGTTCGCAGGCCAGCCGCAGCGTGGCCGGGTCGGGTTTGCGGGTCGGCAGCGTGTCGCCAGCCACCAGCACCGCGCAGCGCTGCTTCCAGCCGAAGCCCTCGACCACGCCCTCGGCCAGCCAGCCGGGCTTGTTGGTGACGATGCCCCAGCGCAGGCCCCTGCCCTCGATTGCCGCCAGCAGCTCGGCGACGCCGTCGAACAGCACGCTGCGCACGGCCAGGGCCCTGGCGTACTCCTGCAGGAATTCCGGCAACAGGGCCTCGCGGCCGGCCTCGTCCATGTCGGGCAGCGCCACCGTCAGCATGGCGCGGCCGCCCTTGGACACCACCTGGCGCAGGCGCGCTTCGGCCACCTCGGCGCGGCCGAGGCGACGCAGCACCCGGTTCATGGCGTCGCAGAGGTCGGGAGCGCTGTCCACCAGGGTGCCGTCCAGATCGAACAGCACCGCCTGCGGGCGACCGATCATGCCGGCTTCACCGCGCAGGCCAGGTAGTTGACCGCGGTATGGCCGCCGACCGAGGCGGTGCGGCGCAGCGGGTCGTAATGCAGGCCGCTGACGTCCTCCAGCTGCAGGCCGGCGGCGCGCAGCCAGGCGGCCAACTCGGAGGGACGGATGAACTGGCGGTAGTGATGGGTGCCGCGCGGCAGCAGCCGGGCCACGTACTCGGCACCGACGATGGCCAGGGCGAAGGCCGCCGGCGTGCGGTTGAGCGTGGACAGCAGCAGTCGGCCGCCGGGCCTGAGCAGGGTCGCGCAGGCCTGCAGCACCGCACCGGGATCGGGCACGTGCTCGAGCATTTCCATGCAGGCGACGGCATCGAAGCTGGCCGGCTCGGCGGCGGCCAGGTCCTCGGCGGAGACCAGCCGGTAGTCCACCTTCAGGCCGGACTCGAGCAGGTGCAGCTTCGCCACGTCCACCAGCTCGGGCGACAGGTCGGCGCCGACCACCTGCGCGCCCTCGCGGGCCATGGCCTCGCTGAGCAGGCCGCCGCCGCAGCCCAGGTCGAGCACGCGCCGGCCGGCCAGTTCGACATGGCGGCGCACGTAGCCCAGGCGGGCCGGATTGAGTTCATGCAGCGGCCGCTGCGGGCCCTGCGGATCCCACCAGCGCGCGGCCAGGGCGCCGAACTTCTCCAGCTCGGCGGGGCTGGCATTGGCGTGGGTGGTACTCGTGCTCATGCTCATGCGCCTCCGGGAATCGCCGCGATGCGTTCACGCCAGCGGCGGGCCTTGGCACGCAGGGCCTCGGTGTCCATGTCCAGCAGCCGACCCTCGCGCAGGCGCAGGCGGCCATGTGTCCAGACCTCGCTGACCTGGTGCCGGCCGGTGGCATAGACCAGCTGCGAGATGACCTGGTGCAGCGGCTGCGTCTCCAGCGGCTCCATGTCCACCATCACCAGGTCGGCGGCCTTGCCCGGCTCGATCGAACCGATCTCCTCGCCCAGGCCCATGGCGCGGGCGCTGCCCAGGGTGGCGGCATGCAGGGCGGTGGCGGCGTCCATGGCCGAGGCATCACCGCTGACGCCCTTGGCCAGCAGGGCGGCGGTGCGCATCTCGCCGAACATGTCCAGGTCGTTGTTGCTGGCGCAGCCGTCGGTGCCGATGGCGAGGTTGACACCGGCCGCCAGCAGCTTCGCCGTCGGGCAGAAGCCCGAAGCCAGCTTGAGGTTGGATTCCGGGCAGTGCACCACCGAGACGCCGCGGCTGGCGCACAGGGCGATCTCCTGATCGGTCAGGTCGGTCATGTGCACGGCCATCAGCCGGTCGTTGACCAGGCCAAGGCGGTCCAGGCGGGCCAGCTGGCGCATGCCGTGCTTCTGCTGCGCCTCGACGTTCTCGTGCGCGGTCTCGTGGATATGGCAGTGCACGACCAGGTCGAGCTGGTCGGCCAGCATGCGGATGCGCTCGAAGCCGGCGTCGCTGACCGTGTACGGCGCGTGCGGTACGAAGCACAGCGAGACCAGCGGATCGCGCCGCCAGTTGTCGTGCACTTCCAGGGCCTTGTCGAAGTACTCGTCCTGAGTGCGGGCCCAGGCGGTCGGGAAGTCGATGAACGGCAGGCCGACCAGGGCACGGAAGCCCAGGCGCGAATAGGTGCTGGCCTGGGCATCCGGGAAGAAGTAGTTCTCGGCGCAGGCGGTGGTGCCACCGCGCAGCATCTCCGCCACCGCCAGTTCGATGCCGTCGGCGACGAAATCCGGGCCGATCACCTGGCCCTCGATCGGCCAGATGTGCTCCTGCAGCCAGGTCATCAGCGGCAGGTCGTCGGCGACCCCGCGCAGCAGGGTCATCGGATTGTGGCAGTGGGCATTGACCAGGCCGGGGATCAGCACGCCGCCGGGACGCGAGACCACCTCGCCGGCCTGGAAGCGCTCACGCGCCTCGGCCCGCGGCAGCAGGGCCAGGATGCGCCCGTCCTTCACGGCGACGGCGTGGTCGGTCAGGACCACGCCATGCGGCTGGACCGGAACGACCCAGCCGGCCTCGATCAGCAGGTCGCAGGCTTCGCGTTCGCCGGCGCCGCCCATGCCCTCACTTCACCCGCGAGACGTATTCGCCGGAGCGGGTGTCGACCTTGATCACCTCGTCCTGGTTGACGAACAGCGGCACGCGCACCACCGCGCCGGTCTCCAGGGTGGCCGGCTTGCCGCCGCCGCCGGAGGTGTCGCCACGCAGGCCGGGGTCGGTCTCGACCACCTTCAGCTCGACGAAGTTGGGCGGGGTCACGGCGATCGGGGTGCCGTTCCACAGGGTGACCACGCAGTCCTCCTCGCCCTTGAGCCACTTGGCGGCATCGCCGACGCCGTTCTTGTCGGCCTGCACCTGCTCGAAGGTCTCCGGCTGCATGAAGTGCCAGAACTCGCCGTCGGAATAGAGGAACTGCATGTCGGTATCCACCACGTCGGCGGCTTCGACCGAGTCGGTGGACTTCAGGGTGATTTCCTGCATGCGGCCCGACTTGATGTAGCGGTACTGCACGCGGGTGAAGGCCTGGCCCTTGCCCGGCTTGACGTACTCGGTGTCGGTGATCACGCACGGCTCGCCGTTGACGATGATCTTCATGCCCTTCTTGACGTCGTTCATGCCATAGCTGGCCATGCGTAGCTCCTGCGTTTTCGCGGCCGCCGCGCGGGGCGGCCAGGCTTTAGAATGTGGGGCCCAGACGGCCCGCCGGGCCGATCCAGAGCCCGACATGATACCTGCCCCACCCCCCGCTCCGCAGCCGGCCGCCCCCGCGGCGGTCGCCGCCGACTGGCGCCTGGCCTGGCGCGAGGCGGTGCGTGACCCGGCGGAACTGCTGCGCATGCTCGAGCTGCCCGGGCTGGCGGCGCGGGTCTCGGCCAGCGCCACGGCGCAGTTCCCGCTGCGGGTGCCGCGCGGCTTCGTGGCGCGGATGCGCAAGGGCGACCCCGACGATCCGCTGCTGCGGCAGGTGCTGCCGCTGGACGAGGAGGAGCGGCCGGTGCCGGGCTTCGTGCACGACGCGGTCGGCGACCTGGCCGCCGGCGGCGCCGCGGGCGTGCTGCACAAGTACCGGGGGCGGGCCCTGCTGGTGGCCACCGGCAGCTGCGCCATCCACTGCCGCTACTGCTTCCGCCGGCACTTCCCCTATGCCGAGCAGACGGCCGCCGCCGGCCGCTGGAAGGAGGCGCTGGACGACCTGGCCGCGCACCCGGACGTGGAGGAAGTGCTGCTTTCCGGCGGCGATCCGCTGTCCCTGTCCACCGCCAAGCTGGCCGAGTTCGGCCAGGGCCTGGCCGCCTTGCCCCAGGTCCGCCGCCTGCGCCTGCACACCCGCCTGCCGGTGGTGCTGCCCGAGCGCGTCGATGCCGAGCTGCTGGCCTGGCTGGCCGCACAGGCCCGCGCCCGCCAGCTGGTGGTGGTGATCCACGCCAACCATGCCAACGAGCTGGACGCCTCGGTGGACCGGGCCCTGGCCGGCCTGCGCGAGGCCGGGGCCACCCTGCTCAACCAGGCGGTGCTGCTGCGCGGGGTCAACGACAGCGTCGAGGCCTTGGCCGACCTGTCCGAACGCCTGTTCGCCGCCGGCGTGCTGCCCTACTACCTGCACCAGCTGGACCGGGTGGCCGGCACCGCCCATTTCGAGGTCGCGGAGGACCGGGCCCGGGCCCTGCATGCCGGCCTGGCGGCCCGCCTGCCCGGCTACCTGGTGCCCCGGCTGGTCCGGGAAGTGGCCGGGGCGCCGGCCAAGACCCCGCTGTAAGGGCCCGCTGGCCCGGGCAGGGCTTTGACCAGAGTCGTGTGGCGTCGCGCCGGCATTCTGGTATTGTCTCAATCCCCCCGCGCAAGCCCTTGATAGGAAAAGGAGTACCCCTGGATGTCGCAGCAGGACGCCGTGATCCGCCTGCTCCTTGTCGAGGATCGCCTCGAAGATGCCGAGCAGCTCATCAGCCACCTGCGCAACGGTGGCATGGCCGTGCGTCCGCAGCGCCCGGAATCCGATGAGGAACTGGTCCAGTTGCTGGCCAACCAGAGCATCGACCTGGTGCTCGCCGCGTTCGAGGCCAAGTACCTGCCGCTGGCGACCGTCGTCGAGCGGGTGACGGCCACCGGCAAGGACATCCCGGTGCTGGCCTCGGTCACCACCCTGGACGACAAGACCGCGCTGGCGGCGCTCAAGGCCGGCACCCGCGACGTCTGCCTGCGCAACCACGCCGAGCACGTGCAGGCGGTGGTGCGCTCCGAATTCAACGCCCTGCTGGCCCGGCGCAGCCTGCGCCAGCTGGAAGCCTCGCTGCGCGAGACCGAGCGCCGCTGCGACGCCCTGATCGCCTCCTCGCGCGATCCGATCGCCTACGTGCACGAGGGCATGCACATCCGTGCCAACGATGCCTACCTGGAGATGTTCGGCTTCGAGGACTTCGAGGAGATCGAGGGCCTGACCGTGCTCGACCTGGTGGCGCCGCAGCACGCCGACGAGTTCCGCCAGTTGCTCAAGCGCCTGAGCAAGGGCGAGTCGCCGCCGCGACAGCTGGAGCTGCAGGCGCAGCGCGCCGACGGCAGCACCTTCGACGCGGTGATGGAGTTCACCCCCGCCACCTACGAGGGCGAGCCCTGCCTGCAGATCGTCTTCCGGCAGCAGACGGTGGACCCGAACCTGGCCAAGGAGCTGGACACCCTGCGCCAGCGCGACGCCCTGACCGGCCTGTTCAACCGCCAGCACTTCATGACCGAGCTCGAGGCCGCGGTCGTCCGCGCCGCCGACGGCAAGGGCCAGCAGGCCCTGCTGATGATCGAGCCGGACCACTACGAGAACCTGATCGGCGAGATCGGCCTGGCCGCCGCCGACGATCTGGTCAAGGGCTGCGCCGAGCGCCTGGCGTCCGCCCTGGACGAGCAGACCCTGGCGGCGCGCATGGGCGACCACAGCTTCGCCGTGCTCTGCCTGCAGCACGACCACAAGCACAGCCAGGCCCAGGCCGAGCGCATCCTGCAGGCCTTCAACAGCCACATCCTCGAGCTGGGCGAGCGCTCGGTGAACCTGAGCGTCAGCATCGGCGGCGTGCAGATCGGCGAGAAGATCGCCTCGGTCTCGCAGGTGATGGGCAAGGCCGGCCAGTGCCTGACGTCCTGCGCCAGCATGGGCGGCAACCGCATCGAGATCTTCGACCCGGCCGCCCGCGACCGTGCCGAGGAGGAGCGCATCCAGGCCTGGGTGCAGCGCATCCGCGAGGCCCTGGCCACCGACCAGTTCGTCCTGCACTACCAGCCGATCATCAGCCTGACCGGCGGCGAGGAGGAGAACTACGACGTCTACCTGCGCATGAAGGGCCCCGGCGGCGAAGTGATCCCGCCGATGACCTACCTGAGCATCGCCGAGGAACACGGCCTGCTGGACGACATCGACCGCTGGGTCATCGCCCATGCCGTGCAGGTGATCGCCGAGCGCAGCAAGACCGGCAAGACCACCAACCTGTTCGTGAAGATCACCCCGGCCTCGCTGGTCGAGGGTGGCCTGGAGAAGCACATCGCCGACCAGCTCAAGGCGCATGGCGTCGCCGGCGAGCGGCTGGTGCTGCAGATCCCCGAGTCCAAGGTCTTCACCCACCTCAAGGCGCTGCAGTCCTTCCAGAAGTCGGTCTCGGCGCTGGGCTGCCGGGTGGCGCTGGAGCAGTTCGGCACCGGCCTGAACTCCTTCCAGATGCTAAGCCACATCGACGCGGCCATCCTCAAGATCGACCGCAGCTTCATCACCGAGCTGGGCAAGAACCAGGAAGTGCAGAAGCAGGTGCGCGACATCGTCGAGAAGGCGCACGAGGCCGGCAAGCTGGCCCTGGCCGAGTTCGTC
>DATGPR010000144.1:0-3118 GCA_035304725.1 Arenimonas sp. | reverse complement strand
ACAGCCAGCGCCGCAGCAGTTGCTCGGGCTGGGCGGTGCGTACCTGCAGCCGGCCTTCGTCGCGCCGGACGGTTGCGGCTTCCGGCCAGGCGGCGACGACGTCGGGCGACAGGCCGCTGCGGGCGCTGACGCTGCTGCCGGCCGCCTGCCGCTTCAGCTGCGCCGGGCTGCCCTCGGCGCGCACGCGGCCGCCGGCCAGCAGGACGACGCGATCGGCGAGCGCGTCGGCCTCTTCCAGGTAGTGCGTGGTCAGCACGATGGCCACGCCCTCGTCGCGCAGGCGGCGGATCACCCGCCAGAAATTGCGCCTGGCCTCGACGTCCAGGCCGGTGGTCGGCTCGTCGACGAACATCAGCGCCGGCCGGCCGCACAGGGCCAGGGCGAACTGCACCCGCCGCTGCTCGCCGCCGGACAGGGCGCCGTAACGGCGGCGGGCCAGGGTGGTCAGGCCGGCCAGGTCCAGGCTCTCGGCCACCGGCCGGGGAGCGCCGTAGTAGCTCGAGTGCAGGGCGATGTGCTCGTGCACGCACAGGGTGTCCGGCAGGCGTGCCTCCTGCAGCATCACGCCAATGTTCCGGCGCGTTTCCGGCCGGCGCGGGTCGGCGCCGAACAGGGACACCCGGCCGGCATCGGCGCCGATCCGGCCGGTGAGCAAGCCCAGGGCGGTGCTCTTGCCGGCGCCGTTGGGGCCGAGCACGGCCAGCACCTCGCCGGGGCGGACCTCCAGGTCGACGCTGTCCAGGGCGTGCACGGCGCCGTAGCGCTTGTCGGCGCCGCGCAGTTCGGCCAGGGGGCCGGGGGCGGGCTTGTTCATGGCGTCCTCCTTCTCGGATGCGTGGCGCCAGCTTCGGCTGCCGGGGCCGCCGGTTTCAGTGTCCGCCGTCAGCGATGCGGCCTGACAGGCGTCACCTCCTGCCCGGGCCCGCGGCCGGGCCGGAATTCAAACGACCGGGGGTTACGCCGCCCCGGCCGGGGTGGTACCATCCGCGCCAAGTCATTGATTTCAAATGCAGTCCCGGGCGCGGGGGCTTCCTCGCGTTTTTCCTTTCGGGGCTGCCGGAGATACCCATGAATGTGATCGAGATGCTCGCCCCCCTGCGCGCCCATGCCGGTGCCGTGCGCACCCGCGGCCTGGACGACGCCACCCTTACCCGGCTGGCCGGCCGCTTCCCCGAGCTGGTGCAGGCCGTGCAGGCGGCCGTGCAGCAGTACCAGGCCATCCGCGCCGAATTCCCCGAGCTGCTGGACCTGGACGAGCAGGCGCAGATCGATCAGGCCCAGGCGGGCTTCCTGAACTTCTACCCGGGCGACACGGTGAACCCGTACGTCGCGCTGGCGGCGCAGGGTCCGTGGCTGGTCACGCTCAAGGGCGCCGTCCTGCACGACAACGGCGGCTACGGCATGCTCGGCCTGGGCCACAACCCGCCGGCGGTGCTGGAAGCCATGTCCCGGCCGCAGGTGATGGCCAATGTGATGACGCCGAACCTGGCGCAGCTGCGCGTCACCCGCGCCCTGCGCGCCGAGATCGGCCATACCCGCGGCGGCTGCCCCTACGAGCGCTTCCTCTGCCTGAACTCCGGTTCGGAGGCCGTGTCCCTGGCCGGCCGCATCGCCGACAGCCAGGCCCGCATCGCCACCGATCCGAACGGCCCGCACGCCGGCCGCAAGGTCAAGCGCCTGGCGGTGAAGGGTGCCTTCCATGGCCGCACCGAGCTGCCGGCCATGTATTCCGATTCCACCCGCAAGACCTACCTGCAGCACCTGGCCAGCTTCCCGCGCGTGGACGGCGACCTGGTGACGATCGAGCCCTACTCGATCGAGCAGCTGCAGCAGGTGTTCGAGGAGGCCGAGGCCAAGGGCTGGCACTTCGAGGCCATGTTCATGGAGCCGGTGATGGGCGAAGGCGACCCGGGCCGCTCGGTGCCGCCGGCCTTCTACGCCGCCGCCCGCGAGCTGACGAAGAAGCACGGCACCCTGCTGCTGGTCGACTCCATCCAGGCCGGCCTGCGCGCCCAGGGCGTGCTGTCCATCGTCGACTACCCGGGCTTCGAGGGCCTGGAGGCGCCGGACATGGAGACCTATTCCAAGGCGCTCAACGCCGGCCAGTACCCGCTGAGCGTGCTGGCGGTGAACGCCCGCGCCGCCGCCCTCTACCGCCGCGGCACCTATGGCAACACCATGACCACCAACCCGCGCGCCATGGACGTGGCCAGCGCGGTGCTGGGCCAGCTGACCCCGGCCCTGCGCGCCAACATCCGCGAGCGCGGCCGCGAGTTCGTCGAGAAGCTGGAGAAGCTCAAGGCCGAGCTGGGCGGGCTGATCACCAAGGTGCAGGGCACCGGCCTGCTGTTCTCCTGCGAGCTGTCGGACGAGTTCAAGTGCTACGGCACCGGTTCCACCGAGGAGTACATGCGCGAGCGCGGCATCGGCGTGATCCACGGCGGTGCCAACTCGCTGCGCTTCACCCCGCACTTCGGCGTCACCAGCGAGGAGGTGGACCTGATCATCGACCAGGTGCGCCACGCCCTGCTGCACGGCCCGCGCAAGAGCAAGGCCGAGGCCGCCTGAGCGCGGCGGCCGGCTCGAACCGCTGACAAAGCGATCGCGCCGGCGGGTGTTCTTCGCGCTGTGGCCGGACGATGACACCCGCGCCCGCATCACCGTCCTGGCCGACCGGCTGTATCAATGCCTGGACGGCGGTGGCCGCCGCCTGCGCCCGCAGCGCTACCACCTGACCCTGCAGTTCCTGGGCGAGCATCCCGAGCCCTGCCAGCCCCTGCTCGACGCCGCCTGCAGGGCGGCGACGCGCGTGCGGGTACCACCCTTCGAACTGGTGCTGGACCGCGCCGGCAGTTTCCGCAACCGCGCGGCCGTCTGCTGGCTGGGGTGCTCGGCCATGCCGGCCGGCCTGCAGGCGCTACGGGAAGCGCTGCGCCTGGCCCTGGCCCGGGAATCGCTGCGCGTGCACAAGGACCGGCGGTTCGTACCGCACCTCACCCTGGTGCGCGACGCCTCGCAGCCATGGCCGGAGACGGCGCTGGAAGAACCGCTGTGCTGGCAGGTGCGCGGGTTCAGCCTGATGCGGAGCGATATGGAGCGGCAGTTCGCCTACGAGGAG
>DATGPR010000143.1:0-6871 GCA_035304725.1 Arenimonas sp. | reverse complement strand
TGGTGTCGCGCAGCACATCGGCCACGGACACGTCGCCCGAGGCGTCGATCTGGGCGCGATCGATCACGATGACCGGAACGGCACCTTCGACGTCGGCACGCTTCAGGCGCGAGCCGGTGACCTCGATGGTGTCGAGGGTGGTGGTCTCGCTATCCGAGTCCTGCGCGAAAGCCGGGGCAGCCAGCATGGAAGCGGCACCGGCGAACAGCGCGAAACGGATCGCGTTCGACAGCTGATTAAAGTTAGACATTTACTCTCTCTCCAACGTCAGAGTGTGGTGACTCTAGAGTTCGGGACAAAGCCGAAAGGTGGGCACGGGACTGAGCCCACCTTGGCCGGCCGAGCATAACGCAATCTTTACGGTCCGCAAACCGGGTTAAGGGCAGGTAAATGTGAACCCGGTCGCAGAAAACGCCGCCGCCCCGGCGGGCTGGGCCTGCCGGGGCGGCGCGATTCCAACGAAATCAGTAACTTAGTCGATCTCGATCCGGACATTTCCGGAGAAGGACTCCAGCCGGATGTCCCCCTGGCCGTCGCCCAGGCGGGTCCTCAGGCTGCTGCCGGGGCCGAATTCCTCGGTCTCGACCTTGCCCACGGGGCTGCGGATGCGGCCGGAAAAGGTCTCCACCCGGAGCCGGGCCGAGGTTCCGGCGGGCAGGGCCAGGTCCAGCCCGCCGCTCACGGTGTCGGCCTGGACGCTGCCGCCCTTCTCCAGGCCCAGTTTCAGCCGCGCGTCGCCGGAGACCGAGCTGAAGTCCAGCCGCCCCACGCTGCCGGCCTCCAGCCGGAGGTCGCCGGAGACCGTCTCCAGCGAGACCCGGCCGCCGATCCGGCCGCGCAGGTCGAGATCGCCGCTGACGGTCTCGGCGCGCAGCTCGCGGGTGTCCAGCTCGGCCTCCACGTCGCCGCTGACGGTGACCAGGCGGGCTTCGCCGGGCCGGGCCGCGCGCACCGTGACGTTGCCGCTGACGCTGTCCACGTCCAGCCGCTGCCCGGCGACGCCGGTCACGTTCACCGTGGCACTGACCGAATCGATGTCCAGGCTCACGCCGGCCGGCACCTGGACCCGCAGGTCGGAGGGCTCGCCACCATCGCTGCTGCCCCAGCCGAACCAGCCCCGCTTGTTCTGCGGGTAGCGGACCTCGATGCGCAGGTCGCCGCCACTGCCGTCGATCTGCAGCTTCTCCACGCCCTCGCCCAGGTGGCCGGTAATGCGGACCTCGGGGCGGTCCCAGGTCTCCACGTCGATGCGGCCCTTGAGGTTGTCGATGCTGACCCGGCCGTCGGCGGCCACCGGCCGGGTTTCGTCGATGGGGGTGGCCGCCAGCGCCGGGGCGGCGGCCAGCAGCATCAGGGGAAGGATCAGGCGGGGCGACATGTCGGTTCTCCGTGACTTATCTATATGTGTAAGGAGTTCAGCCCAGTACGGCGCGCTGGGTCAGGGACAGGCGGCGGGCGTAGGTGCGGCGCAGCTGCTCCAGCAGCCGGACCTCCCCGGGGTCCTGGGCCAGGGCCTGGCGGATGTCGCGGGCGCTGGCGTCCAGGGTTTCCAGGGCCGGCTGCAGTTCGGCCGGCATCGGCGCGCCTTCCAGCTCGCGAAGGGCGGCGGCGTATTCGAGTTCCAGGGCCTCGGCCTGGCGCTGCACCAGGGCGGCCTGCAGGTCGCGGCCCGGATCGTCGGCGGCGGGACGCAGCTGCGAGCCGATGGCCACGGCCAGCACCAGGCTGGCGGCCAGGGCCAGGCCGGTGATCCAGGGCCAGCGCGGCCGGCGCCGTGATTCCAGGCGCGCGGCGATGCCGGGCCACAGGTCGTGCGGCGGATCCATTTCCCTGGGCAGCTGGCGCAGCTGCCAGCGCAGTTCATTCTCGCCCATGGTCTTCTCCCAGTCGGGCCCGCAGCAGGTGGCGGGCGCGGTGCAGTTGTGCCTTTGACGTTCCGATCGCCATGCCGAGTTCGGCGGCAATCTCCTCGTGTTTCCAGCCTTCGACGTCATGCAGGACCAGCACGGCCCGGGCCCGGGGCGGCAGCGTGGCGATGGCCCGCTCCAGCTCGGCGCCGGTGGCGGCCCGCTCGGGGTGGTCGTGGCCGGCGTGCTGCTGCAGGACCTCGTCGTCCGTTTCCAGGTCCTCGTTGCCGCGCCTGGAGCGCAGCTCCATCAGGGCGGTGTTGACCGCCAGGCGGTGCAGCCAGGTCGAGAAGGCGCTTTCGTAGCGGAAGGCCGGCAGCGCCTGCCAGGCGCGGACGAAGGCTTCCTGGACCAGGTCCTCGGCCCGGGCCTCGTGGCCGCAGATTCGCCAGAGCAGCGCATAGACCCGGCGCACGTGCCGGCGGTAGAGCGCCTCGAAGGCATGCCGGTCGCCGCCGCTGGCGGCCCGCACCAGGGCATGGTCCTCATCGCGCGCGTTCGGGTCGGCGACGCGGGGCAGCTGGGTGGCTTCGGCGGTCACGGCGGAGTTCAGCATATCCCTTCCGATGCCGCCGGCACCGGAAAGGTTTAGCCCCGGGAACCGGAGCCCACGAAGAAACCGGGGTCAGAGTAAAGGGTCAGAGTCACGACTTCGACCCTTTACTCTGACCCCGGTTTTCCGTCCCCGGTTCTGCCGGTCAGGAGAGGGCCGCGGCGATGCGGTCGCGTTCGGCCTTCAGGGCGGCGGGGGTGCGGTCGCCGAACTCGCCGAGGTAGGCAGCGATGGCGTCCATTTCCGCCTTCCAGCCCTCGCGGTCGACGGCCAGCAGCTGGTCCAGCACGCCCGGGGCAAGGTCCAGGCCCTCGGTATTGAGGTCCTCCGGCCGCGGCAGGTTGCCGACCGGGGTCTCCACCGCGCCGGCCTGGCCGGTGACGCGGCGGAGCATCCACTCCAGCACCCGCAGGTTGTCGCCGAAGCCCGGCCACATGAACCGGCCGTCGGCATCCTTGCGGAACCAGTTCACCTGGAAGATCTTCGGCAGCTTCGCGCCCGGCTTGTCGAAGCTCAGCCAGTGGCCGAAGTAGTCGCCGAAGTTGTAGCCGGCAAACGGCTTCATCGCCATGGAATCGCGGCGGACCACGCCGACCGCGCCGGTGGCCGCGGCGGTGGTCTCGGACGCCATCGCGGCGCCGACCAGGACGCCGTGGGTCCAGTCGCGCGCCTCCAGCACCAGCGGCACCAGCGAGGCGCGGCGGCCACCGAAGACGATCGCGCTGATCGGCACGCCCTGCGGATCCTCGGCCTTGTCGGTGTAGCTCGGGCACTGCCTGGCGCTGACGGTGAAGCGGGCATTGGGGTGCGCCGCCGGCGAGACCGCCTTGTCGTAGTCGCGGCCCTGCCAGTCCTTGACCGGCGTGCCGCTGCCCATGCCTTCCCACCACGGCTGGTTGTCGGCGGTGACGCCGACATTGGTGAAGATGGTGTCGCGATGGAGCATGGCCATCGCGTTCGGGTTGGTCTTCTCGCTGGTGCCGGGGGCGACACCGAAGAAGCCGGCTTCCGGGTTGATGGCGTACAGGCGGCCGTCGGCGCCGGGGCGCATCCAGCAGATGTCGTCGCCGACGGTCCAGACCTTCCAGCCGGCGCGGCGGTAGCCCTCCGGCGGGATCAGCATGGCCAGGTTGGTCTTGCCGCAGGCCGAGGGGAAGGCGGCGGCGACGTAGTGCACCTCGCCCTGCGGGTTCTCGATGCCGACGATCAGCATGTGCTCGGCCAGCCAGCCCTCCTGGCGCGCCTGCCAGCTGGCGATGCGCAGGGCGTGGCACTTCTTGCCCAGCAGCGCGTTGCCGCCATAGCCGGAGCCGAAGCTCTGGATGCTCAGCTCCTCGGGGAAATGCATGATGAAGCGGCGGTCCGGGTCCAGCTCGCCAATCGAGTGCAGGCCCTTCACGAACGCGCCTTCGCGCTCGATGCGGGCCAGCGCCGCCGAACCCATGCGGGTCATGATGCGCATGTTGGCGACGACGTAGGGGCTGTCGGTGATCTCGACGCCGCAGCGCGACAGCGGCGAATCGATCGGGCCCATGCAGTAGGGCACCACGTACATGGTGCGGCCGCGCATGCAGCCGGCGTAGAGCGCATCCATCTTCCGGTGCGCCTCGGCCGGGTCCATCCAGTTGTTGTTCGGGCCGGCATCGGCCTTGTCGCGGGTGCAGACGAAGGTCAGGTGCTCGACGCGGGCCACGTCCTGCGGGTTGGAACGGTGCAGGTAGCAGCCAGGATGCGTTTCCTGGTTGAGCGCGATCAGGTCGCCGCTGGCCAGCATCAGCTCGATCAGCCTGGCGTTCTCGGCATCGGAACCGTCACACCAGTGGATGGCATCGGGCTGGGTCAGCTTCGCGACCGAGGCGACCCAGTCGTTGAGGGCGGGGAGATTGCTGGACATCGGGCGGGCTCCTGTCGGGGCCTGGGAAGGGGAAAACGGGGCGGCAACGCCGGACATTCGGCGTCAGGCCGGGATCAGCGTCGCCATGACGTGGCCGACGTAGGCCTCGAACTCGTCATGGTGCAGGCGCGGCTGGCCCAGCTGCAGCGACAGCTGCAGGAAGCCGACGTAGGCGGCGTAGGTCAGGCGGGCGCGGTTCTGCGCGTCCAACCGGTTCAGGCCGGCCTGGCGGAAGCTGGCGGTCAGGTAGTCCAGGCGCCGCTGCGAGACCCGGTGCAGCACCGGCTGCACCACCGGGTGGTCCAGGGCCTTGAGCAGCTCGCTGTAGATGATGTGCGGCTTGAGCTCGTGCGCGACCAGCTGGAACAGCGCCCGCAGCCGGGCCCGCGGCTCGGGAATCGCCTCGAGCTGGCCGAAGACGGTTTCCTGTTCCATCGCCTCCCAGCGCTCCAGGGCCGCGACCAGCAGGGCCTCGCGCGAGGGGAAGTGCCAGTAGAAACTGCCCTTGGTGACGCCCAGGCGCCGGGCCAGCGGCTCGACCGCTACCGCGGCCAGACCCTGCTCGGCGATGACGTCCAGGGCGGCGACGGCCCAGTCCTCGGCCCGCAGTCGGGCCGGACGTTCGGTTTTGGGAGGGGTAGCGACCATACGGTAGCGAAGTGTAAAGGATGGAGGGAGGGCATGAAACCGCCCGTGGAACCGAATGTTGCACCATACGGGCCGGTATTGACAGTCCGGCGCCCCGCTGACGATACTCGGCCGTATGGATAGCCTAGCCACATCCCCGCCGCAGGCCGGCCCGCTCTACCTGCGCGCCGCCGACGGATTGCCGCTGGCCGCCGAGTTCCGGGCCGGTGACGGCCCCGGTGTGCTGCTGGCGCACGGCTTCGGCCAGACCCGCCAGGCCTGGTCCGCCACCCAGGCGCGCCTGGCCGCCCGCGGCCTGGCCAGCCTGGCCTGGGACGCGCGCGGCCACGGCCGTTCCGGCCGCAACCCCGACGACCGCCCCTACCGCCGCGACCAGTTCGCCGACGACGTCCAGATCACCGCCGCCGCCGCCGGGCCGGCGCCGATCCTGGTCGGCGCCTCCATGGGCGGCCTGACCGGCATGGTGGCCCAGGCCCGGGCCCGGCCCTTCTCGGCCCTGGTGCTGGTGGACATCACCCCGCGCTGGGAAAGCGCCGGCGTCGAGCGCATCCTCGCCTTCATGCGGGCGCATCCGGACGGCTTTGCTTCCTTCGAGGAGGCGGCCGAGCGGATCGCCGAGTACCTGCCGCACCGGCGCGGCCGCAAGTCGCCCGGGCAGCTGGCGCACCTGCTGGTGCCGCGCGCGGATGGCCGCCTGGTCTGGCACTGGGATCCCCGCCTGCTGGACGAGTTCATCCCCGATACCGAGGGCCTGGAGGAGCAGCTGGACGCCGCCTGCCGGAGCATCGATGTGCCGGTGCTGCTGCTCAGCGGCGGCCGCAGCGACCTGGTCAGCGACGAGACCGTGGCGCACTTCCTGGATCTCGTGCCGCACGCCCGTCACGTGCGGCTGCCGGAGGCCACCCACATGGTGGCCGGCGACGACAACGACGCTTTTACCGATACCCTGCTGGAATTCCTGCACGACCTGGCCACGCCGCGCGTGGCCGCATCCGGAGACCCCCGATGAGCATCCTCGCCATCCTCGCCCCCTTCTTCGCCCTGTTGCTGGCGGTCCTGCTGGTGGCCTACCACCGCTGGGGCCTGGCGGTGTTCGCCGCACTGGCCGGCAGCCTGCTGGTGGTGACCGGCCTGGCCGGCGCCAACCTCACCGCCACCTGGGTGGCGGCGGGCCTGCTGGCGGTCACCACCCTGCCGCTGCTGATCACCCCGCTGCGGCAGGCGCTGATCACCCGCCACGCGCTGCGCTTCTACACGAAGATCCTGCCGCCGCTGTCGGAGACCGAGAAGACGGCGCTGGAAGCCGGCACCGTCGGCTTCGAGGGCGAGCTGTTCTCCGGCATGCCCAAGTGGAACGAGCTGCTGTCGCAGCCCAAGCCCGAACTGACCGCGGAGGAGCAGGCTTTCCTCGATGGCCCGGTCGAGCAGGTCTGCGCCATGGTCAACGACTGGGAAGTCACCCACGTGCGCGCCGACCTGCCGCCGGAGGTCTGGGAGTTCCTGAAGAAGCACAAGTTCTTCGGCATGATCATCCCGAAGGAGTTCGGCGGCCTGGGCTTCTCGGCGCTGGCGCACCACAGGGTGATCCAGAAGCTGGCCTCGGTCTCGGCCACGCTCAGCTCCACCGTCGGCGTGCCCAACTCGCTGGGCCCGGCCGAGCTGCTGCTGCACTACGGCACCAGGGAGCAGAAGGAGCACTACCTGCCGCGCCTGGCCGACGGCCGCGAGGTGCCCTGCTTCGCCCTGACCGGCCCCTTCGCCGGCTCCGACGCCACCTCCATCCCCGACTACGGCATCGTCTGCGAGGGCGAGTGGAACGGCGCCCGCGTGCTCGGCGTCAAGCTGACCTTCGACAAGCGCTACATCACC
>DATGPR010000142.1:0-3604 GCA_035304725.1 Arenimonas sp. | reverse complement strand
GTCTACAAGCGCGTGGACAGCTGCGCCGCCGAGTTCGCCACCAGCACCGCCTACCTGTACTCCTGCTACGAGGAGGAGTGCGAGGCGGCGCCGACCGACCGGCGCAAGATCATGGTGCTGGGCGGTGGTCCGAACCGCATCGGCCAGGGCATCGAGTTCGACTACTGCTGCGTGCACGCCGCCCTGGCACTGCGCGAGGACGGGTTCGAGACCATCATGGTCAACTGCAACCCGGAAACCGTCTCCACCGACTACGACACCTCCGACCGGCTCTACTTCGAGCCGCTGACCCTGGAGGACGTGCTGGAGATCGTCGAGCTGGAGAAGCCCGAGGGCGTGATCGTCCAGTACGGCGGCCAGACCCCGCTCAAGCTGGCCCGCGCCCTCGAGGCGGCCGGCGTGCCGATCATCGGCACCAGCCCCGACAGCATCGACCTGGCCGAGGACCGCGAGCGCTTCCAGAAGCTGGTCGAGCAGCTGGGCCTGACCCAGCCGCCCAACCGCACCGCCCGCAATGCCGAGCAGGCGGTGGCCCTGGCCAACGAGATCGGCTACCCGCTGGTGGTGCGCCCGAGCTACGTGCTGGGCGGCCGCGCGATGGAGATCGTCTATTCCGACGCCGACCTCTCGCGCTACATCCGCGATGCGGTGCAGGTCTCCAATGATTCGCCGGTGCTGCTGGACCGCTTCCTCGACAACGCCGTCGAGGTGGACGTGGACGTCATCGCCGACAAGGAAGGGCAGGTGCTGATCGGCGGCATCATGGAGCACATCGAGGAGGCCGGCGTGCATTCCGGCGACTCCTCCTGCTCGCTGCCGCCGTATTCGCTCTCCGCCAAGGTCCAGGACAGGCTGCGCGAGCAGGTGACCCAACTGGCCCGGGCCCTGAACGTGGTCGGCCTGATGAACACCCAGTTCGCCATCGTCTTCGACGAGCAGGGCAAGGAGACCATCTACCTGCTGGAAGTGAATCCGCGCGCCTCGCGCACGGTGCCTTTCGTCTCCAAGGCCACCGGCCGGCCGCTGGCCAAGATCGCCGCCCGCTGCATGGCCGGCCGCAGCCTGGCCGAGCAGGGTGCGACCAGGGAGATCGTGCCGGGCTACTACTCGGTGAAGGAGGCGGTGTTCCCCTTCGCCAAGTTCCAGAACGTGGACCCGATCCTGGGGCCGGAGATGCGTTCGACCGGCGAGGTCATGGGCGTCGGCCCCGGCTTCACCGAGGCCTTCGGCCGCGCCGAGGAAGCCGCCAACATCCGCGCGCCGCAGCCCGGCAAGGCCTTCCTGTCGGTGCGTGACCCGGACAAGAAGCGCCTGCTGCCGGTCGCCCGCGACCTGCTCAAGCGCGGCTTCAGCCTGGTGGCCACCGACGGCACCGCCCGTTTCCTGCGCGAGCATGGCGTCGACTGCGAGCGCATCAACAAGGTGATCGAGGGCCGCCCGCACATCGTCGACCTGATCAAGAACGGCGAGATCAGCTATATCGTCAACACCACCGAGGGCAAGCAGGCCATCGCCGACTCGTTCTCGATCCGCCGCGAGGCCCTGCAGCACCGGGTGACCTATTCGACCACCATCCCCGGCGCCCGGGCCCTGATCCGCGGACTGGATTGCCGGGACGATCCGCGGGTATGGTCGCTGCAGGAGATGCACAAGGAGCTTCACGGATGAGAGCCCCCCTGACCACCAAGGGCGCGGCCCGGCTGCGCCAGGAACTGGAACGGCTCAAGACGGTGGAACGCCCGGCGGTGATCAACGCCATCGCCGAGGCGCGCGCGCACGGCGACCTCAAGGAGAACGCCGAGTACCACGCCGCCCGCGAGCAGCAGGGTTTCATCGAGGGCCGGATCAAGGAGCTGGAGTACGTGCTCTCGCACGCCCAGCTGATCGATGTCGCCCACCTCAACGCCGGCAGCCGCGTGGTCTTCGGCGCCACCGTCGACCTGGTCGACTGCGAAACCGACGAGGAAGTGACCTACCAGATCGTCGGTGACCTGGAAGCCGACATCAAACAGGGCCTGATCTCGGTGTCCTCGCCGATCGCCCGCGCCCTGATCGGCAAGCACGAGGGCGACACCATCACCATCCAGGCGCCGGCCGGGCCGCGCGACTACGAGATCGTCGCGGTCCGCTACGTGCCCTGAGGCCGGGATGTCGGACCAGGCCAGCCTGAGCACCCTCCTGCTGCCGGCCCGGCAGCGGCTGGCGGGGCAGGTCCTGCCGCCGGAGCTGGCCCGCCGCCTGGGCCGGGGCCAGCGCCTGCCGGACCGCGAACCGGGTGGGGTGGCGCAGCTGCAGCGCCATTTCGAACTGCTGCCGCGCGGCTGGCCCATGGCCGCCATCACCCGTGCCCGCGATGCCGGTGACGCCGGCCAGCAGCGCTGGCTGCGTGCCGATCCCGCGCACGTGCGCCCGGACTTGACCGGCGCCCGCGTGCTGGCCATCGGCGAGCTCGGCCTGTCGGCCGACGAAGCCGAAGCCCTGCTGCAGACGCTGCGTCCGCTGTTCGGCGATGCCGGCATGCAGCTTTCGGCGCCGACGCCCTCGCGCTGGTACCTGGCCCTGGCGGCCGAGGCGCCGCTGCCGGCCTTCCCGCACGCCGAGGACGTGCTCGGCGACGACCTGTTCAACCACCTGCCCGAAGGCCCGGAGGGGCGGCGCTGGCGCGCCCTGCTCAACGAGGCGCAGATCCTGCTGCACAACCACCCGGTGAACCAGGCCCGCGCCGACGCGGGCCGGCCGGTCGCCAACAGCCTGTGCTTCTGGGGCGGCGGCCGGCTGCCGGACCGGGTGGGCAGCCCGCATGCCGGGGTGGCCAGCCGCGAGGCCGAGCTGCTGTCGCTGGCGGCCCTGGCCGGCGTGCCCGTGCGCGAGGATGGCGAAGCCAGCCTGGTCGACCTGCGCGGGCTGCGCGAACCGGCGAGCCTGGCCGAGGTGGTCGAGGAACTGCTGGGCCAGGGCAGGCAGGTGCTCCTGGACTTCGCCGACGGCGCCGCCTGGCGGCTGGCGGCGGGCGGGGCCTGGCGCTTCTGGCGCCGCCCGGTGACGAGCCTGGCATGAGCCTGCCGCCGCTGCGCCTGCGCCGCCGCCCGGTGCCCGAGTCCGGCCCCTGGCCGGCGGCGGTGCCGCCGCTGCTGCGGCGGATCTATGCCGCCCGTGGCGTGCTGCGCCCTCAAGACGCGGAGCTGAAGCTGGCGCGGCTGGCGCCGCCGGTCGGCCTGGGCGGCCTGGAGGCGGCGGTGGAACTGCTGCGCGAGGCCATTGCCCGTGACCGGCACATCGTCGTGGTCGGCGATTTCGACTGCGACGGCGCCACCGGCACCGCCGTTGCCGTGCGCGGCCTGCAACTGCTGGGCGCGCGGCGCGTGTCCTATCGCGTGCCGCACCGGCTGGCGCATGGCTACGGCCTGTCGCCGGCCCTGGTGGAGGACCTGCAGGCCCTGCAACCCGACCTGGTGCTGACGGTGGACAGCGGCATCGCCTGCCATGCCGGCGTGGCCGCGGCGCGGGCGCGGGGCTGGCGGGTGCTGGTCAGCGACCACCACCTGCCCGGACCCTCGCTGCCCGAGGCCGATGCCATCGTCAATCCGAACCTGCCCGGCGCCGG
>DATGPR010000141.1:0-3965 GCA_035304725.1 Arenimonas sp. | reverse complement strand
TGCAACTCGGACGAGTCCGAGCCGGGCACCTGCAAGGACCGCGACATCCTGCGCTACAACCCGCACGCGGTGATCGAGGGCATGGCCATCGCCTGCTATGCCACCGGCGCCACCGTCGCCTACAACTACATGCGCGGCGAGTTCCACCACGAGCCCTATGAGCGCTTCGAGGAAGCCCTGAAGGAGGCCTATGCCAACGGCTGGCTGGGCAAGGACATCCTCGGCTCGGGCGTGGACGTCGACCTGTACTCGGCCCGGGGCGCCGGCGCCTACATCTGCGGCGAGGAAACCGCCCTGATGGAATCGCTGGAAGGCAAGAAGGGCCAGCCGCGCTACAAGCCGCCGTTCCCGGCCAACTTCGGCCTGTTCGGCCGGCCGACCACCATCAACAACACCGAGTCCTACGCCTCGGTGCCGGCGATCATCCGCAACGGCCCCGAGTGGTTCCTCAACCTGGGCAAGCCGAACAACGGCGGCCCGAAGGTGTTCTCGGTGTCCGGCCACGTCAACCGGCCGGGCAACTACGAGATCCGCCTGGGCACCCCCTTCAGCGAGCTGCTGGAGATGGCCGGCGGCGTCCGTGGCGGCCGCAGGCTCAAGGCGGTGATCCCGGGCGGCTCCTCGATGCCGGTGCTGCCGGCCGAGACCATGATGGCCTGCACGATGGACTACGACTCGATCCAGAAGGCCGGCTCCGGCCTCGGCTCGGGCGCGGTCATCGTCATGGACGAGACCACCTGCATGGTGCGCGCCTGCCTGCGCATCTCCCGCTTCTACTACAAGGAAAGCTGCGGCCAGTGCACGCCGTGCCGTGAGGGCACCGGCTGGATGCACCGCATGCTGACCCGCATCGCCAACTTCGAGGCGACGCTGGACGACCTGCACATGCTCAAGGCCGCCGCCGGCCAGATCGAGGGCCACACCATCTGTGCCTTCGGCGAGGCCGCCGCCTGGCCGGTGCAGGGCTTCCTGCGCCACTTCTGGCATGAGTTCGAGTACGCCATCGTGCACAAGCGTTTCTACGTCGACGACCTGGCCAAGGGTCAG
Organism: Arenimonas sp.; assembly: GCA_035304725.1. Classification (GTDB taxonomy): domain Bacteria; phylum Pseudomonadota; class Gammaproteobacteria; order Xanthomonadales; family Xanthomonadaceae; genus Arenimonas. The sequence continues at coordinate 2,918 of DATGPR010000141.1, read as the reverse complement.
CTCGCCACCACGGAGCAGGCCGCATGAGCGCCCAGCCGAGCAACAACACCGCGCCGGACATGGTGAACATCGAGATCAACGGCGTGCCGATGCAGGCGCCGAAGGGCTCGATGATCATCCAGGCCGCCGACAAGGCCGGCATCCCGATCCCGCGCTTCTGCTACCACGAGAAGCTGCCGATCGCGGCCAACTGCCGCATGTGCCTGGTGGACGTGGAGAAGATGCCCAAGCCGGCGCCGGCCTGCGCCACGCCGGTGATGGAGGGCATGAAGGTCTACACCCAGTCGCGTCGCGCCCTGGATTCGCAGCGCAACGTGATGGAGTTCCTGCTGATCAACCACCCGCTGGACTGCCCGATCTGCGACCAGGGCGGCGAGTGCGAGCTGCAGGACCTGTCCATGGGCTATGGCCGTTCGGTCAGCCGCTATGTGGACCGCAAGCGCGTGGTGCCGGACGAGGACCTGGGTCCGCTGGTCGCCACCGAGATGACCCGCTGCATCCAGTGCACCCGCTGCATCCGCGTGACCGCCGAGATCGCCGGCACCTACGAGCTGGGCGGCATGTACCGCGGCGAGTTCCTGCAGATCGGCACCTATGACGGCAAGCCGCTGATGACCGAGCTGAGCGGCAACGTCATCGATGTCTGCCCGGTCGGCGCGCTGACCAACAAGGTGTTCCGCTTCCGCGCCCGCGCCTGGGAGATGCTGGCGCACGAGTCGATCGGCTACCACGACGCGCTCGGCTCCAACCTGTTCCTGCACAGCCGCCGCGGCGAAGTGCTGCGCACCGTGCCGCGCGACAACGAGGCGGTGAACGAGTGCTGGCTGTCCGACCGCGACCGCTACTCGCACCAGGGCCTGTACGCGTCCGACCGCGCCACCCGGCCGCTGGTCCGCGAAGGCGACGGCTGGCGCGAGGCCAGCTGGGAAGAGGCCCTGGCCGTGGCCGGCAAGCTGCTGTCCGAGGCCGGCGCCGACCTCGGCATGCTGGTGCACCCGTCCACCTCGAACGAGGAGGGCGCGCTGCTGGCACGCCTGGCCGCCGGCCTGGGCACCGGCAACATCGACCACCGCCTGCGCACCCTCGACTTCGCCGACCGCGCCTTCGCCGAGCCCTTCGGCATGCCGGCCGCCGAGCTGGAGAACGCCGACGTGGTGCTGCTGGTCGGCAGCAACCTGCGTCATGAAGTGCCGCTGCTGCACCAGCGCCTGCACAAGGCCGGCAAGCGCGGCGCCCGCATCTTCGCCGTCAATCCGGTCGACTTCGAGTTCACCTTCAGGCTGGCCGGCAAGCGCATCGTCACGCCCTCGCGCCTGCCGGGCGCGCTGGCCGCGATCGCCGAGGCCGCGGGCGCGAAGCTGCCGGCCGGGATCGGCGCCGACGGCGACGATTCCGCCAGGGCCATGGCCGAGGCCCTGGCCAAGGCCGGCAGCGCCGTGATCGTGCTGGGCGAGATCGCCGAGAACCACGCCCAGGCCTCCTGGCTGCGGGCCGCCGCCCGCGCCCTGGCCGAGGCCACCGGCGCCCGCCTCAACCGCATTCCGCAGGGCGCCAATGCCCTGGGCCTGGCCCGCCACGGCGTGCGGCCGAACGGGCAGGGCAGGGACGCCGGCGCCATGCTGGCGCGGCCGCTGCCGGCCTACCTGCTGTACGGCATCGAGCCGACCTATGACTTCGCCCATGGCGCCCAGGCCCTCAAGGCCCTGGCCGGCGCCAGGGTGGTGGCCTTCAGCGCCTACGCCAGCGAGGACCTCAAGCAGCTGGCGCAGGTGATCCTGCCGATCGGCCTGCTGCCGGAGATTGAGGCCACCCTGACCAATGTGGACGGCAGCGACCAGTCCACCCGCGCCGGCGGCAAGCTGCCGGGCGAGGCCCGCGCCGGCTGGCGCGTGCTGCGCGCCCTCGGCGGCCAGCTGGGCCTGGCCGGCTTCGGCTTCGCCGACCTGGCCGGCCTGCGCGCCAGCCTGCAGCCGCAGGCGCCGGAAGCGGGGCAGGGCCTGGCCGAGGCCGGCAAGGCCGATCCGGGCCTGGAGCGCATCGTCACCACGCCGATCTACCGTGGCGACGCCGTGCTGCGCCGGGCCGCCGCCCTGAACGCGCATCCGCTGACCCGCGGTGCCCGCATCGTCCTGCATCCGGAGGATGCGCTGGCGCGCGGCCTGTCCGAGGGCGCGATGGCCAAGATCGGCGACGGCACCGGCAGCGCCGCCCTGCCGGTGGGCGTGGACGCCCGCGTCGCCAAGGGCGCCGCCTGGATCGAATCGTGTTACGAGGCCACCGCGCCGATGTCGCCGGTGGCCCGCCTGGCGGTGGTGGGAGCCTGAGATGATCGAAGCGATCCGCGAGTTCTTCCTCGCCATGGGTGACATCGGCCTGGTCCTGTGGACCCTGGTGAAGATTCTCTGCATCACCCTGCCGGTGGTGGTGGGCGTGGCCTTCTACACCCTGGCCGAGCGCAAAGTGATCGGCTGGATGCACGTGCGTCACGGACCGGTCTACGTCGGCCAGCTGGTGCCGGGCCTGGCGGTCATCCAGGCCTTCGCCGACGTCTTCAAGATGCTGTTCAAGGAACTGGTGGTGCCGACCAACGCCAGCGGCTTCCTGTACCGGCTGGCGCCGCTGCTGGCGCTGGCGCCGGCGCTGGCGGCCTGGGCGGTCATTCCCTTCGACGATGGCGTGGTGCTGGCCGACGTCAACGCCGGCCTGCTGGTGCTGCTGGCCCTGACCTCGATGGGCGTGTACGGCATCATCGTCGGCGGCTGGGCCTCCAACTCCAAGTACGCGGTGCTGGGCGCGCTGCGCTCGGCGGCGCAGGTGGTCAGCTACGAGATCGCCATGGGCTTCGCCCTGGTCGGCGTGCTGGTCGCCGCCGGCACCATGAACCTGAGCGGCATCGTCGAGGCGCAGGCCGGCAACCT
>DATGPR010000140.1:0-7844 GCA_035304725.1 Arenimonas sp. | reverse complement strand
CTTGATCGCACCGCCGTCGATCAGGGTCTGCACCGCATCCACCAGGGCCACGTAGGCGCCGGTGATGGCGGCCGTGCGGGTGCCGCCGTCGGCCTGCAGCACGTCGCAGTCCAGGGTGATGGTGCGTTCGCCCAGCAGGCTGCGGTCGACGCAGGCGCGCAGGGCGCGGCCGATCAGGCGCTGGATCTCCAGGGTGCGGCCGCCCTGCTTGCCGCGCGCGGCCTCGCGCTCGCCGCGGGTGTGGGTGGCACGCGGCAGCATGCCGTACTCGGCGGTGACCCAGCCCAGGCCCTTGCCGCGCAGGAAGCCGGGCACCTTCTCCTCGACGCTGGCGGTGCACAGCACGCGGGTGTCGCCGAAGCTGACCAGGACCGAGCCCTCCGCGTGCCGGGTGAAGCGGCGCTGGAGGCTGACGGCGCGCATCTGGTCGGGCGCGCGGCCGCTGGGGCGGGTAAAGGTGGACATGGGCGGTTCCGGCAAATCTCGGCCGGCTAGATTACCATTCGCCCCTGCCGACACAGGGACCGCGCATGATCCGCAGCATGACCGCCTTCGCCGCCCGCGAGCGCGCCGCCACCGGCGGCACGCTGGCCTGCGAGCTTCGGGCGGTGAACCACCGCTTCCACGAGCTGGGCGTGCGCCTGCCCGAGGAGCTGCGCGCGATCGAGCCGGCCGTGCGCGAGCGGGTGGCGCAGAAGGCGCCGCGCGGCAAGCTGGACCTGGTGCTGCGCTTCCGCCCCAGCCCCGGCGCCCGCACCGAGCTGCGGGTGAACGAGCCGCTGCTGGACCAGCTGGCGCGGCTGGGCACCTGGGCCAATGCCAGCTTTCCCGGCCTGCGCACCGACTTCATCGAACTGCTGCGCTACCCGGGCGTGGTCGAGGAGGAGGGCATCGACCAGGCCGGCCTGCAGGCCGAGGCCCTGGCCCTGCTGGACGAGACCCTGGCCGAATTCGTTGCCGCCCGCGAACGCGAGGGCGCCAAGCTGGCGGCGCTGATGCACGAGCGCCTGGACGCCATCGAGCGCATCACCCGCCAGGTGCGGGAATGGCTGCCGGAGATCCGCGCCGCCCTGCGCACCCGCCTGGAGAACCGGCTGGCCGAGCTCAAGCTGCCGCTGGACCCGGGACGGCTGGAGCAGGAGGTGGTGCTGAACCTGCAGAAGATGGACGTGGACGAGGAGCTGGACCGGCTGCAGACCCACGTCGCCGAGGCGCGGCGCGTGCTCGGCCTGCCGGAGGCGGTCGGCCGCCGGCTGGATTTCCTGATGCAGGAGTTCAACCGTGAAGCCAACACCCTGGGCAGCAAGTCGGTGGATGCGCGCACCACCCAGGCGGCGGTCGAGCTCAAGGTGCTGATCGAGCAGCTGCGCGAACAGGTACAGAACCTCGAATGAACCCGATCCGCGGCACGCTGTTCGTGGTGGCCGCGCCCTCCGGCGCCGGCAAGTCCTCCCTGGTCAACGCCGTGCTGGCGCAGGAGCCGGGCATCGCCCTGTCCATCAGTTTCACCTCGCGTTCGCCGCGGCCGGGCGAGCGGCATGCCCAGCACTACCACTTCGTCAGCAAGGAGGAGTTCGAGCGGATGATCGCCGCCGGCGACTTCTTCGAGCACGCCCTGGTGCACGGCGACTACAAGGGCACGGCCCGGCAGTCGGTGGAGCCGCAGCTGGCGGCCGGCAAGGACGTGCTGCTGGAAATCGACTGGCAGGGCGCCCGCCAGGTGCGGGAGAAGGTGCCGGACTGCGTCAGCGTGTTCATCCTGCCGCCCTCGCGCGAGGCCCTGGAGACCCGGATGCGCAAGCGCGGCCAGGACAGCGAGGAGGTCATCGCCCGGCGCCTGGCCGCGGCCCGGGAGGAGATGTCCCACCACGGCGAGTTCGACTACATCGTGGTCAACGAGGACTTCGACACCGCCGCCGCCGAGCTGCGGGCCATCTTCGTGGCCACCCGCCTGCGCCGGGAGGCCCAGGTCCGGCGCCACGCCGGCCTGATCCGCGACCTGCTGGCCTGAACGGCCCGGCCTGGCCGCCGTTGCGCCGGCCCGGGGCCCGGGCGTAGAATGCGCGGTTCGCGTAACCCATTGATTTGCCGTGGCCGGCCTGGCCCGGCAGGAGAGCCCTGATGGCCCGTATCACCGTTGAAGACTGCCTGGCCGTGGTGGACAACCGCTTCGAGCTGGTCCTGATGGCGTCCAAGCGAGCCCGCCAGCTGGCCAAGGGTGCCGACCCGACCCTGGACAACAGCGAGAACGAAGACAAGCCGACCGTGCTGGCCCTGCGCGAGATCGCCGCCCGCAAGGTCGACCAGGCCATGATCGACGAAGTCGACCGCATCGAGCGCGAGCGCGCCGAGCGCGAGGCCCTGGAGTGGGCGGCCGCGGAAGTCGTCGACGACGACCTGTCCAAGGGCGGCGACGACCTCTGACGCCCCTGCCGGCCGGCCTTCGCGCCGCGCCGGCCCGCGTCCCGCCGCATTGATGCCCCACCAGCGGCCGCGTAGGCTGCTGTCATGTCTTCTTTCTCGCCGCCGCAGCATGTAGCCAACGGCTCCTGCCCGGACCCCTGTCCGGAGGCCGTGCACGCGCTCGAGCAGCGGCTGGCCGACTACCTCCCCCGCGAACAGATCGCCCAGGTGCGCCGCGCCTACGAGGTCGGCGCCCGCGCCCACGAGGGCCAGATCCGCCGCAGCGGCGAGGCCTACATCACCCATCCGGTGGCCGTGGCCAGCATCCTGGCCGAGCTGCGCCTGGACGCCGAGACCCTCTGCGCCGCCATCCTCCACGACGCCCTGGAGGACACCAACCTGCCGCGCAGCGAGATCGAGCGCGAGTTCAGTCCGACCGTGGCCGAGCTGGTCGATGGCGTCACCAAGCTGGACAAGCTGCAGTTCCGCGACCGCCAGGAAGCGGCCGCCGAGAGCTTCCGCAAGATGATGCTGGCGATGGCGCGCGACCTGCGCGTCATCCTGATCAAGCTGGCCGACCGCCTGCACAACATGCGCACCCTGGACGCGATGTCGCCGGAGGCGCGCCGGCGCATCGCCCGGGAGACGCTGGAGATCTACGCGCCGATCGCCCAGCGCCTGGGCATGAACCGGATCAAGGCCGAGCTGCAGGACCTGGGTTTCCGCGCCCTGTACCCGTTCCGGCACGCCACCATCGCCAAGCACATCGCCTCGCAGCCGGTGATGCGGCGCGAGGCCATGGCCACCATCGAGGCGCAGCTGGCGCAGCGCCTGGCCCAGGAGGGCCTCAAGCACACCCTGGTGAGCCGGGTGAAGGCGCCCTGGAGCATCTACACGAAGATGCGCCAGGAGCATAAGAGCCTGGAGCAGGTGCTGGACGTGTTCGGCTTCCGCATCGTCGTCTCCACGGTCAGCCAGTGCTACCAGGCGCTGGGCGCCGTGCATTCGGTCTACAAGCCGCTGGACGGCCGCTTCCGCGACTTCATCGCCATTCCCAAGGCCAACGGCTACCAGAGCCTGCACACGGTGCTGTTCGGCCCCTACGGCGCTCCGGTCGAGGTGCAGATCCGCACCGAGGACATGGACCTGGTGGCGGAGCGCGGCATCGCCGCGCACTGGGTCTACAAGACCGGCGGCGCCGGCGGCAGCGCCGCCACCGCCCGCGCCCAGGACTGGATCCGCAGCCTGATGGACAGCCAGCAGGCGGCCGGTTCCTCGCTGGAGTTCCTCGACAACGTCAAGGTCGACCTGTTCCCCGACGAGGTCTACCTGTTCACGCCCAAGGGCGACATCCTGGCGCTGCCGCGCAATGCCACCGCCCTCGACTTCGCCTATGCGGTGCATACCGACGTCGGCAACCACGCGGTGGCGGCGCGGGTGGACCGCAAGCTGGTGCCCCTGCGCACCAAGCTGGCCAGCGGCCAGAACGTCGAGATCATCACCGCGCCCTCGGCGGCGCCGGGGCCGCAGTGGCTGGAGTACGTGGTCTCGAGCAAGGCGCGCACCGCCATCCGGCATTACCTCAAGCGGCTGGAGCACGAGGACGCCGTCGACCTGGGCCACCGCATGCTCGACCGCGCCCTGGAAGCGCTGGAGAGCTCGCTGGACCGGGTGCCGGCGGAACGCCTGGAGGCCCTGCTGACCGACCTGCGCTATCCGCGCCTGGAGGAACTGCTGGCCGATATCGCCCTGGGCAACCGCATGCCGGCGCAGGTGGCGCGGGTGCTGGTGCTGGGCAAGGAACAGGCGGCGGCCACGCCGGCCGCGCCGGTGCCGGTGCCGGCGGCCAGCGAGCGCATCTACATCACCGGCAGCGAGCGCGGCGTGCTGAGCTTCGCCGTCTGCTGCCATCCCATTCCCGGCGACGAGATCATGGGTTACCTGAGCTCGGGCAAGGGCGTGGTGGTGCACCGCTCCGACTGCCCGAACGCCGCCGAGTACCGCAAGACGCCCGAGCGCTGCGTGCCCATGGCCTGGGACCGGGAAGTGCAGGGCGACTACCGCGTGGCCCTGCGCATCGAGGTCGACAACAAGCCCGGCGTGCTGGCGCAGGTGGCGGCGGCGGTGGCCGAGAGCAATTCCAACATCGATGCGGTGGAGTACCGCGAACGCGATACCGCCGTCTCGGTGATGGAATTCGCCATCGAAGTGCGCAACCGCAAGCACCTGGCCGACGTGATCCGGCGCATCCGCCGGCTCGGCGTGGTGCACGGCGTCCAGCGCGTCTGAACCGGGCTGGCCCGCGCGCGGCCGGCGCTCCTACAATCGCCGCATCCCTTTCCCGTCGAGGCCAACGCCATGCCCCGCAATGCCATCAGCACCGAGCGCGCGCCGGCCGCCATCGGTCCGTATTCCCAGGCCGTGCGCGCCGGCGGCACCGTCTACCTGTCCGGGCAGATCCCGCTGGATCCCGCCACCGGCGAACTGGTGAGCGGCGACATCGGCGCCGAGGCGCGGCGGGTGTTCGACAACCTCAAGGCGGTCTGCGAGGCGGCCGGCGGTGGCCTCGATGACGTGGTGCGGGTCGGCATTTACCTCACCGACCTGTCCGACTTCGCCGCCGTCAACACCGTGATGGCCGAGTATTTCCAGGCGCCGTACCCGGCCCGCTCGACCATCCAGGTCGCCGGCCTGCCGCGCGGCGCGCGCGTCGAAGTGGACGCGGTCCTGGTCCTGGGCTGAGCATGGCCGGGCCGACGCGTCGCCGCAGCACCGCGGCGCCCGCGCTGGCCGCCTCGGGCGCCGAGCCCGTGGCCAGCCTGTCCGGCGTCGGCCCGAAACTGGCGGAGAAGCTGTCGGCGCGTGGCCTGTCCAGCCTGCAGGACCTGTGGCTGCATCTGCCGCTGCGCTACGAGGACCGCACCCGCATCACTCCCATCGCCGGGCTCGTGCCCGGCCGCCCGGCGCAGATCGAGGGCCGGGTGGAGGCGGTCGAACGCGGCTTCCGCTACCGGCCGACACTGCGGGTGGCGGTGTCGGACGACTCCCGCGGCACCCTGGTGCTGCGTTTCTTCCATTTCAATCGCAACCAGGCGGCGCAGTTCGTGCCGGGCCGGCGCATCGCCTGTTACGGCGAGGCGAGGCCGGGCCAGCGCGGCCTGGAGATGATCCATCCCAGCTACCGGCTGCTGGCCGACGACGAGGGGCCAGTGCAGCGCGACCGGCTCGATCCGGTCTATCCGGCGGTCGAGGGCATCGGTCCGGCCAGCCTGGCGAAGCTGGTGGGCAAGGCCCTGGAACGGCTGCCGCCGGCGGAAGAGCTGGAGCTGCTGCCGGCCGGCCTGCGCGAACGCCTGGGCCTGCCCCCGCTGCGCGAGGCCCTGCTGACCCTGCACCGGCCGCCGCCGGACGTGTCGCTGGAAGACCTGGCCCTGGGCCGGCATCCGGCACAGCGGCGGCTGGTGCTGGAGGAACTGCTGGCCCACCACCTGAGCCTGCGCCGCCAGCGCATCGCCCTGCGCCGGCACGGCGCCATGCCGGTGCGTCCGCCCGGCAAGCTGGCCCAGGCCCTGCGCCGGCGCCTGTCCTTCGCCCTGACCGGGGCGCAGGAACGGGTGCTGGAGGAAGTCCGTCGCGACATGGCCCGGCCCGAACCCATGCTGCGGCTGGTGCAGGGCGATGTCGGCAGTGGCAAGACCGTGGTTGCCGCGCTGGCCGCCGCCGATGCCATCGAGGCCGGCCGGCAGGTGGCGCTGATGGCGCCGACCGAACTGCTGGCCGAACAGCACCTGGCCAACCTGCGCGCCTGGCTGGAGCCGCTGGGCGTACAGGTGGCCTGGCTGGCCGGCAAGGTGTCCGGGAAGGCGCGTACGGCGGTGCTGGACGACATCGGCCACGGCCGCGCCCAGGTCGTTGTCGGCACGCATGCGCTGATGCAGGAGAAGGTCGCCTTCGCCAGCCTGGCCCTGGCCATCGTCGACGAGCAGCACCGCTTCGGCGTGCACCAGCGCCTGGCCCTGCGTGACAAGGGCCTGAGCGGCAGCCAGGTGCCGCACCAGCTGGTGATGACGGCGACGCCGATCCCGCGCACCCTGGCGATGTCGGCCTACGCCGACCTGGACGTGTCGGTGATCGATGAGATGCCGCCCGGCCGCACCCCGGTGACCACGGTGGCGGTCAGCGCCGAGCGCCGCGGCGAGGTGGTGGAACGTATCCGCGCCGCCTGCGCCGAGGGCCGCCAGGCCTACTGGGTCTGCACCCTGATCGAGGACAGCGAGGACGTGGAGGCACAGGCCGCGCAGACCACCTACGAGCAGCTCGGTGCACAACTGCCGGGCCTGCGCCTGGGCCTGCTGCATGGGCGCATGAAGCCGGCGGAAAAGCAGGCGGTGATGGCGCGCTTCAAGGCCGGCGAGCTGCAGCTGCTGGTGGCCACCACGGTGATCGAGGTCGGCGTGGACGTGGCCAATGCCAGCCTGATGATCATCGAGAACGCCGAACGCCTGGGCCTGGCGCAGCTGCACCAGTTGCGTGGCCGGGTCGGTCGCGGCGCCGAGGCCTCCAGTTGCGTGCTGATGTACAAGCCGCCGCTGTCGCAGCTGGCACGCGAGCGGCTGGAGGTGATGCGGGCCAGCACCGACGGTTTCGCCATCGCCGAGAAGGACCTGGAGCTGCGCGGCCCCGGCGAACTGCTGGGCACGCGCCAGACCGGCCTGGCCAGCTTCCGCATCGCCGACCTCACGCGTGACGCCGGGCTGTTGCCGGACGTGCACCGGGCTGCCGAGCAGCTGCTGGCCAATGACCCGCGCCTGGCCGACCGCCTGGTCGAACGCTGGGTCGGCAGTGCCGCCCGCTACGCAGGCGCCTGAGCCGGGGCAGGCATAATCCCCGGATGGACGAACGCATCCCCCTGCTGATCGATACCGACCCGGGCGTGGACGATGCCCTGGCCCTGCTGATGGCCTTCGACGACCCGGGCCACCGCGTGGTCGGGCTGACGGTGACGGCCGGCAATGTCGGCCTCCGGCACACCCTGGCCAATGCCCTGAAGCTGTGCGAGGTGGCGGGCGTGGACGTGCCGGTCCACCCCGGCTGCCCGGTGCCGCTGGTGTACCCGGCCGGGGACGCCGCCTACGTGCACGGCCAGGATGGCTTCGGCGATATCGGCTACACGCCGGCGGCGCGCCCGGCCGAGGACGAGCACGCCGCCCTGGCGATTCTGCGCCTGGCGCGCGAGCACGCCGGCCGGCTGCTGCTGGTGACCCTGGGGCCGCTGACCAACCTGGCCCTGGCCCTGCGCCTGGATCCGGCCTTGCCGGAGCGGGTGGGCCGGCTGGTGGTGATGGGCGGGGCGGTGACCGGGCAGGGCAATACCTCGGTGCCGGCCGAGTTCAACATCGCCTTCGACCCGGAGGCGGCCGATGTGGTGTTCCGCGCCTTCC
>DATGPR010000139.1:0-12769 GCA_035304725.1 Arenimonas sp. | reverse complement strand
GAAGCCTCCGCCGCCGCAGCGCGCGCCGCATCGCGGGCGGCCTTGAAGGCATTGCCCTCGACGTAGTTCGGCCAGGCATCGTTGCCGGCCAGCTCACGGCCGACACCGTAGAGCGCGTACAGGTCCTGCACCACGCCACGCAGATCCCACTCCGGATCGAACTCGTCGGCAGCCGTGTGATAGGCCACCGCGGTGTACTGCTTCTGCACCTCGCGACCGAACTCGACACCCTTCTCGGCGTGATCGATGCCGCCCTTGGCGTAGAGCGCCGGCACACCGTACTTGGCGAAGCTGAAGTGGTCGGAACGGAAGAAGTAGCCCTTCTCCACGCCGTCCTCCTCGACCAGCACCCGGCCCTGCTGCTCGGCGATCGGGCGCAGCACGTCGTCCAGCTCGCTGTTGCCCAGGCCGATCACCACCAGGTCCTTCGTCGGGCCGACCACCGACATCGCGTCGAGGTTGACCACGGCCACGGTGTTCTCCAGCGGGATGACCGGATTGGCGGCGTAGTACTTCGAGCCCAGCAGGCCGGACTCCTCCAGCGTCACCATCAGGAACACGACACTGCGCCTGGGCGCCGGATCCTGCACGGTGAAGGCCTCGGCGATCTCCAGCACGCCGGCCACGCCGGTGGCGTTGTCGATGGCGCCGTTGTAGATGTGGTCCTCGCCGTCGTCGGAACCATCACCATGGTTGCCCAGGTGGTCCCAGTGCGCGGTGTAGACGATGGCCTCGTCCGGACGCTCGCTGCCCGGCAGCACGGCCAGGATGTTGCGCGAGCTGGCCTCCTTGATGCTGGAGTTCAGGCTGGCGCTGAAGGTGGCGTCGGCCAGGTCCACGGCGGTGAAGCCGGGCTTGTTGGCGGCGGCGCGCATCTGCTCGAAGTCCAGGCCGGCCCTGGCAAACAGTTCGGTGGCCACGGGGCCGGTGATCCAGCCCTGCAGCGGCAGGCGCGGCTCCGGATCGGCGCTGGTGGGCAGGTCGTACTGCTCGCCCGACCAGCTGTTCTTGACCACGTCCCAGCCGTAGGCGGCGCCGGCGTCGTCATGGACGATCAGGGCGGCGGCGGCGCCCTGGCGGGCAGCTTCCTCGTACTTGTAGGTCCAGCGGCCGTAGTAGGTCATCTTCTTGCCGGCGAACAGGCTCTCGTCGCCGGCGTGGAAGCCGGGGTCGTTCACCAGGATGACCACGGTCTTGCCCTTGACGTCGAGGCCGGCGTAGTCGTTCCAGCCGACCTCGGGCGCGTTCACGCCGTAGCCGACGAACACCATCTCGCTGTTCTCGACGCTGACATTGGCCTGGGCGGTGCGGGTGCCGAGGACCATGTCGCTGCCGAAGGCCAGCGGGCGCTCCTCGCCGCCGATGCTGATGCGGGCCCAGCTGTTGGCCTCGTCGGCGGTGGTGGCCACCATCGGCACGTCCTGGAACCAGCTGTCGCCGTTGCCGGGCTTCAGGCCCAGGCGCTGGAACTGGGCGACCAGGTAGTCGGCGGTCTTCTGCTCGCCGTCGGTGCCGGGGGCGCGGCCGCCGAACTCATCGGAGGACAGCACCTTCACGTGGGCGGCGAAGTCCTCGGCCGAGATCTCCGGGCCGAAGCCGTGGCCGGCATCCGGCACGGTGCTGGCCTGCGGCGCGGCCGGTTCCGGCGCCTGGCTGCAGGCGGCCAGCGCGAGGGCGGCAGCCGCAGCAGTGAAAAGCAGTGTGCGCTTCATGGGGTTCTCCGTGGGCAGGGAACCCCCATTCTAGCCACAACGCCTCAGCCACAACGCCGGGCCCGGGGGCCCGGCGCCGCGGGGCTCAGCGCGGCGGCCGGTTACCGGAGTAGCGCTGGACGGTGGCGCCGGTGACCTTGCCGATCTTCGCGCTCTCGTGCACGTACAGCTCGACCTCGCGCTCGAACACCAGCTCGCCCCTGACCTCGGAATCGCGGCCGATCACCACCCGCGGGTCGCGCGAGGCGCTCCAGTTCCAGCCGCTCGGCTTGCTGTAGCGGACGTTGCCCTCCACCACCGAGCCGTCATCCAGGGTGAGGTCGCCGTTGACGTTCTGGATGTTGCCGCCGACGCTCGCCCGCGCCAGGCTGATGGCGCCGTTGACGGTATCCACATCGCCGCCGACTCGGGCGCCAGCCAGCAGCTTGATGCTGCCGTTGACGGTATCGACGTCGGCCGTGACCTGGACGGCCTCGCCGAGCTTGATGCCGCCGTTGACGGTGCTCAGCTCGCCGGCCTGGGCCTCGCGGGCGAGGGTGATGCCGCCGTTCACGGTCTCGGCGCTGTCCACCCGGGCCCGCTCGCCGACGCTGATGCCGCCGTTGACGGTCTCGGCCGAACGCACCACCGCATGGTCGCGGATGGTGATGCCGCCGTTGACCGAATCCAGCGAGCCGTACTCGCGGCCTTCCTCGGCGGTGATGCCGCCGAAGACCTTGCTGATGTTCTCCTTCGCCAGGGCCGGGCCGGCCGACAGCGCCAGGGACAGGGCGACCAGGGAAGCGAGGGTGCGTACGCGCATGGGGCTGACTCCTTTGGGCTTGTCCGGTCCGATGCCGGAACCCCCGCCGGGGTTTAAACGGCGGCCGGGCGGGCACGGGCCCAGCCTCCCCCCGCCGGCTACAATTCGCCTGTGCCAGACGTACCGGAGACCGCCTTGTCCAGCGCCGACGCCCGCCCCAAGCCCTTGTTGCTGCTGATCCTGGACGGTTGGGGCCACCGCGAGGACCCGACCGACAACGCCCTGGCCCAGGCGAGGCTGCCCAACTGGCGCCGGCTGCTGGCCGAGTGCCCGCACACCCTGGTCCACACCGAGGGCCGTTTCGTCGGCCTGCCGGACGGGCAGATGGGCAATTCCGAGGTCGGCCACATGAACATCGGTGCCGGCCGCATCGTCTACCAGGACCTGACCCGGATCGATGCCGCCATCGAGGACGGCAGCTTCTTCGCCAACCCCGAGCTGGTGGCCGCCTGCGAGGGCGCCAGGTCGCGGGGCGGCACCCTGCACATCATGGGCCTGCTGTCGCCGGGCGGCGTGCACAGCCATGAGGAGCACCTGTTCGCCATGGTCGAGCTGGCCCGCCGCCAGGGCGTGGCCGACATCGCCGTGCATGCCTTCCTGGACGGCCGCGACATGCCGCCGCGTTCGGCCGGCCCCAGCCTGGCCCGCCTGCAGGCCCTGTGCAGCGAGGGCGACGTGCGCGTGGCCACGGTGATCGGCCGCTACTGGGCCATGGACCGCGACAAGCGCTGGGACCGCGTCGAGCGTGCCTGGAAGGCCATCGTCGAGGCCGAGGCCGACGACGTCGCCTCCGACGCCGTCACCGCCCTGGAGGCCGCCTACGGTCGCGACGAGAACGACGAGTTCGTCCAGCCCACCGTGATCAGCGGCCACCGGCCGATGGCCGATGGCGACGCGGTGGTGTTCATGAACTTCCGCGCCGACCGCGCCCGCCAGCTGAGCGCCGCCTTCGTGGCGCCGGATTTCGACGGCTTCGCCATGCGCCGGCCGGCGCTGTCTCGCTTCGTCTGCCTGACCGAGTACGACGCCAAGCTGCCGGCGCCGGTGGCCTTCGGTCCCGAGGACCTGCGCAACACCCTGGGCGAGGTGCTGAGCGCGCATGGCCTGAGCCAGCTGCGCATCGCCGAGACCGAGAAGTACGCCCACGTCACCTTCTTCCTCAACGGCGGCAAGGAAACTGTGCTGCCGGGCGAGGAGCGGGTGCTGGTGCCTTCTCCCAAGGTCGCCACCTACGACCTGCAGCCGGAAATGAGCCTGCCGCAGCTGACCGCGCGCCTGACCGAGGACATCCGCGCCCGCCGCTATGACGTCATCGTCTGCAACATCGCCAATCCCGACATGGTCGGCCACAGCGGCGTGATGGAAGCGGCGGTGAAGGCGGCCGAGGCGGTGGACGACGCCCTCGGCGCGATCCGGGCGGCGCTGGAGGCGGTGGGCGGCGAGATGCTCGTCACCGCCGACCACGGCAACCTGGAGATGATGCGCGACCCGGAAACCGGGCAGCCGCACACCGCGCACACGGTCGGGCCGGTGCCCTTCGTCTACTTCGGCCGGCCGGCGCGCCTGCGCGAGGGCGGTTCCCTGCGCGACATCGCCCCGACCATGCTGGCCCTGCTGGGCCTGCCCAGGCCGGAGGAAATGACCGGCCGCTCGCTGGTGGAGCCGGCTTGATCCGCATCCTGGCGCTGGCGCTGTTGCTGGCCGCGCCGGTGGCCCTGGCCCAGGACGGCCGCGCGGCCGAGGAGCGCCAGGCGCAGCAGCGCCTGGAAACCCTGCGCGGGCAGATCAAGGCCATCACCGCCGAACAGCGCGCCGCCGAGGGCGAGCGCGGCGAGGCCACCCGCGCCCTGCGCGAGGCCGATGCCCGCGTTTCCGAGGCGGTGCGCGCCCTGCGCCGCACCGAGGCCGGCATCGCCCACCGCGAGCAGGAACTGCGGGCACTGGAGAAGGAGAAGGCCCTGCTCGAGGCCGGCCTGTCCGAACAGCGCGAGGCGCTGGCCGCCCTGGTCCGCTCCGCCTATGCCCTGGGCCGGCACGAACAGCTCAAGCTGCTGCTGGCGCAGGACCGCATGGCCGACCTGGCGCGGGTGCTGGCCTACCACCGCTATTTCCAGGCTGACCGCCAGCAGCGCATCACCGGCCTGGTGGCCGAGCTGCGCGAGCTGGCCGACGTGGCCCAGCGCATCGAGCAGCAGCGCCAGGAACTGGAAGCGGCCCGGCAGCAGCAGCAGGCCGAACTGGCGGGTCTGGAATCCGAACAGGCCGAGCGCGCCGCCGTGCTGGCGAAGCTGGAAGCCGGCTTCAAGGACCGCGCCGCCCGCCTGGCGGCATTGGGCCGCGACGAGAAGGCGGTGCAGGCCATGCTCGAGCGCCTGCGCGACGCCGTCGCCGACATCCCGCGCCAGGTGGACGACACCAGGCCCTTCGCCAGCCGTCGCGGCCAGCTGCCCCGGCCATTGGCGGGCAGCGTGCTGGCCGCCTTCGGTGGCCGCATGCCCGATGGCCGCACCAGCGAGGGCTGGCTGGTGGCCGGCACCGCCGGCGCCGAGGTGCGGGCGGTGGCACCGGGGCGGGTGGCGTTCTCGGACTGGCTGAAGGGTTACGGCCTGCTGGCCATCGTCGACCACGGCGACGGCTGGATGAGCCTGTACGCCTTCAATGACGCCCTGCTCAAGGACGTCGGCGACTGGGTCCGTACCGGCGAGCCCCTGGCCACGGTGGGCACGTCCGGCGGCCAGGGCCGGCCGGCCCTGTACTTCGAGCTGCGCCGCAACGGCCAGCCCCAGGATCCCAAGCCCTGGCTGCGGCCCTGAGGCCGTGCTGCTGCTGCACACGCCGTGGCGCGGCGGGCGGGGCATAATCGGCCCATGAACCGGCCCCCCAACAATCGCTTCGCCCTGCTGCTCAGCCTCGCGCTGGCAGCGCCGTCCGCCCTGGCCGCGCCGGAGGAGATGCCGGTGACGGCGGAGGAGGGCGGCGGCCAGGTGCCGCTGGCGGAGATCCAGCGCTACGTCTCGGTCTACCGCGCCATCCAGGAAGCCTACGTCGAGCCCCTGGACGACGAGCAGCTGATGAAGGCGGCGCTGCGCGGCCTGCTCTCCGACCTCGATCCGCACAGCGCCTACCTCGAGGCCGAGGAGGCCGAGGCCCTGCGCGAAGAGACCGAGGGCGCCTACAGCGGCATCGGCGTCGAGATCGAGCAGCGGCCCGACCGCAGCATCCTGGTGGTGGCGCCGATCGACGGCACCCCGGCCCAGCGCGCCGGCCTGCGTGCCGGCGACGTCATCATCGCCATCGACGGCCAGCCGCTGACCGGCAGCGCCGACCAGACCGGCGTGCAGCTGCGCGGCGAGCCGGGCACCACGGTCACCGTCACCGTCAGCCGGCCGGGCGAAACCGAGCTGCGCGAGTTCAGCATCCGCCGCGAGCGCATCGAGATCACCTCGGTGTCCGGCCGCCTGCTGGAACCGGGCTACGGCTACCTGCGCATCAGCACCTTCCAGGAAGACACCGCGCCGCAGCTGCACCGCGAACTGGCGCGACTGCGCCGCGAATCCGGCGGCCCGCTGGCCGGCTTGGTGCTGGACCTGCGCTCCAATCCCGGCGGCCTGCTCAATGCCGCGGTCGAGGCGGCCGACGCCTTCCTCGAGGAAGGCCTGATCGTCAGCACCCGCGGCCGTCTGCCCTATGCCAATGCCAACTACCACGCCAAGGCCGGTGACGTGCTGGCCGGCGCGCCGATGATCGTGCTGATGGATTCCGGCACCGCCAGCGCCGCGGAAGTATTGGCCGCTGCCCTGCGCGACCACGACCGCGCCCTGCTGATGGGCAGCCGCACCTTCGGCAAGGGTTCGGTGCAGACGGTGGTGCCGCTGGAGAATGGCGATTCGGTCAAGCTGACCACCGCCCGCTACTACTCGCCCAGCGGCAATTCCATCCAGGCCAGCGGCCTGAAGCCGGACGTGGCGCTCAAGGGCCGCGCCGGCCGCGGCCTGCGCGAGCAGGACCTGCCGCGGCACCTGCGCGGCGACGGCGAGGTTGCCGACGGCTACGCCCGTGGCGAGGTCATCGAGGGCGACGAGGCGATCAGCCTGGCCCTGGCGCGGCTCAAGACCGGGAAGGCGGTGGCCCGCCGCGGCAACTGAGCGGCCTCAGCCGACCGACACGCGATTGCGGCCGCTGCGCTTGGCGTCATAAAGGGCCTCGTCGGCACGCTGGACGACGTCCTCCGGCCGCTTCTCGCCGCCGCTGAGGGCGACGCCCAGGCTGATGGTCACCGGAATCTCGCCGACGGAGGTGGCAAAGGCTTCGCCGCCGATGCGCACGCGCAGCTTCTCGGCGGTGCGCCTGGCGGCTTCGGTGTCCACGTCCTGCAGCAGCACCAGGAATTCCTCGCCGCCCCAGCGTCCGGCCAGGTCGTCGGCGCGCAGTTCCGTGCGCAGGCGCTGGCCGAGTTCGCACAGCACCTCGTCGCCGACGGCGTGGCCCCAGGTGTCGTTGACGCGCTTGAAGCGGTCGAGGTCGGCCATGATCACCGCGTAGCGGCTGCCATGGCGACTGGCGCGGGCATGGGCGGCGCGCAGGGCGTCGTCCATGGCGCGGCGGTTGGGCAGGCGTGTCAGGGAGTCGGTGAGGGCGCTCTCACGGATATGCCGGTTGGCGAGGAAGGTGCGGGCATTGCCGCGCGCCAGCAGCTCGGCGATCACCGCGCCGGCGGCAATGGCCAGCAGCGGATGCAGGAGCCAGCCGGCGACCAGGGCCGGATCGGGGCCATGCAGCAGCAGGACGCCACCACCCACCGACAGCGCGATCAGCTGGATCGGTATCAGGTCGCGGGCACCGCGCACCGCCAGCACCGAGACGGCGACGGTGACGATCACCAGGTGCTGCAGGGCCTCATGCACGCGCTCCTCGGCGCCGCTCATGTGCAGCGCCGTCAGGGCCCAGGGCGCCGCCAGCACCGACAGGCCCAGCAATTGCGAGACCCGGCGCGGCCAGTTGCCTTCGGGCCGGCGCATGTCCAGGACCAGGGTCAGCAGCGCCATCGCCAGCGCCGGCAGGCGCCAGGTGGCGTGTGCCAGCCAGGGGCCGGCTTCATCTGCGTGATGGCCGGTGAGGTATTCGACGATCTGGACCAGCGGCAGCGCCACCAGCACCAGCCAGGCGGCGCCGACGACCTGGCGCCGGGCCTGGCTGCGCTCGTGCGCCAGGTAGTCCGGCATGGCCAGCAGTTGCTGCCAGCGGATGCGGCGGACGTCTGGTTCGGGAGTCATGCCGCTTCCTGTCGCTTGCCGGTTCCGCCGCAGGGCCGCATCGCGGGCCTGCGGCGGCCAGTCCGGCTCAGCCCATCATGCTGCCGATCACCATCAGGAAGGCGGTGCCGAGGACCACCACGCCCGAGAAGATGGTGCCGAGGATGGCGAAGATCTTCTTGCGGTCGCGCTGGAACAGGGCGCCGATGCCCAGGCCCAGGGCCACCAGGTCGAGGAACATCATGCCGATCAGCACCAGTCCGAGCAGGATCGCCTCGGGCGAGTTCTCGTCGATGCCACCCGGGGTGTTGGCCTCCATGATGCCGGCGATGACGATGGCGATGAGGATGGCAAGGCCCGCCACCAGGCTGATGATGAACGAGGCAATGCCCAGCCCCGAGTGCTTCGCTTCCATGTTGTCCCCTTGAATTCCCTGCGGTCGTTGGCGTCGCCGCCATTCCCGCAGCGCTCGCCGGCGCAGCCTACCAGCGGGCCCTCCCGGCCCGCCAGTCCGGGACCCGGGGCACCGCCATTGCGACGCCCGGACGCACAGCAGCCAGCCGGCGCTGCCCGCGCTGGGCGGCGTTCAGAAGCTGGAGCCGGGCTGGCGCAGGAACTCGCGTTCCTCGGGCGTGGATTCGCGGCCGAGGATGGCATTGCGGTGCGGGTAGCGGCCGAAGCGGTCGATGATGGCCTTGTGCCGGCGTTCGTAGTCGAGGTTCTCGGCGCTGGCGAAGGCCGCGAACAGCCGTTCCGCCTCGACGTGCACCACCGCCGATTCGCTGTGCATGTAGGGCATCAGCAGGAAGCCGGCCTGCACCGTTTCCAGCTCGAGTGGCGCGCCGGCGGCCACCGCTTCCTGCGCCAGCACCAGGGCCATGCCGTCCTGGGCGAAGGCCTGTGGCGTGCCGCGGTGGATGTTCCGCGAGAACTGGTCGAGGACGATGATCTCGGCCAGCCGGCCCTGCGCGTCGCTGCGCCATGACCAGAGTTCGCCGCGCGCCGCCTGCAGCAGGCATTCGCCGAAGCGGGCGCGCACCAGGTCGTCGAAGGCCGGATCGGCCGTCCACCACTGCGCAGGCCGGATCTCGGTGAACCAGAACGCCAGGATGTCGGCCGGCCGCACGACGGCCTCAGCGCGACTTCGGCGGCAGCGGGAAGGGCGTGACCACCTTCTCGCCGGTACTGGCGTCGCGGATGCTGAGCTGGCCCTTGCGGTCCACTTCCTCCACCCGCACCACACTCTGCATCGGCAGGTGCAGCACGCGGGTGTGGGCGAACTCGTCGCGCAGGCGTTCCTCGGTCGGGTCCACCACCACGCCCTCATTGACGTCGAACACCAGGTCGGCCACCTCGGTGAAGCCCCAGAGGCTGCTGGCCGACACCCGCCGGGCGTACAGCTCGTACACCTTGCCGGCGTTGAGGAAGGTCACCTTGTAGAGCACACGGCTGTTCATGCCGGCGATTATAGGACCGGCTTCAGAGTCCGCGCGCGCGCCGGGCCAGGGCGGGGCGCAGCGCCAGCGCGAACACCAGGCCGACGGAAAAGCCGGCCAGGTGCGCCCACCAGGCCACCGCGCCGAAACTGGGGCCGACGAAGGTGAATACCAGCTGCAGCAGCGCCCACAGGCCGATCAGCAGGGCAGCCGGCGCCTTGATGAATTCCAGCCAAAGGCCCAGCGGCAGGACGATGCCGAGGCGGGCGCCGGGGTAGAGCGCCAGATAGGCGCCGATCAGGGCCGAGACGCCACCGCTGGCGCCGATGATGGCGCGGGCCGGATCACCCATCAGCAGGGCCGCCGCCAGGTTGGCCAGGGCGCCGCCACCGAGGAAGAGCAGCAACTGCCGCCAGGGCCCGATCGCGCGTTCGGTCGGCAGGCCGAAGATCAGCAGGAAGAGCACGTTGCCCAGCAGGTGCAGGTAGCCGGCGTGCATGAACAGCGCCGTCACCAGGGTCAGCAGGCGTTCGTCGCGCAGGGCCGCGCGCCATTCGGTGACGCTGCCCGAGAGCGTGCCCCAGCGCAGCAGCGCGTTGCGCCAGGCGGCGTCGTCGGGCAGCAGGACGATCCACAGGTAGGCACCGCACATCAGCGCCACCAGCAGCGGCGTGGCCCAGCGCAGGCGGCGGCGGTGGCGGGAGGGCAGGGCGACGAACATGGCTCAGCGCTCCAGCCAGTAATCGTCGCCGCGCACCGACAGCACCAGGCCGTCGCGGCGGATCTCGCGCAGCTGGATGCCCTCGGCCAGCGCCGCGCCTTCGCCCAGGCGGCGGCCGTCGAGAATGACGAAGCGCCGTGCCGGGTCCTCGGCGTAGACATGCATGCTCAGGCGCAGCGGCGGCAGCGCGGCGCGCTGGTCGGCGGGCAGGTCGGCGAGGCGGGGCGGGCGGGAGTCGGCGGTGTCGGTGGCATCGGTGGCGTCGGGCGCTTCCGCGGCGACGGCGGACGGTGTTGCAGGCCGCAACACCGTGGCGGGGGACGCCGGCAGGTCGGTGGTCGTCACTGCGGCGGCCGCCGGTGGCGTGGAAGCGGGGGCGGTTGGCCGGGCGGTGGGTGTTGCCGATCTCCGCAGCGCGGCGAGTTCGGCGTCGGCGATCTCCGGCAGCGCAGGGCGTGCAGCGGGCGGGGGAGTGGGTGGCGTGGATCCGGTGGATGCCGGGTGAACCGGCACGACGGCGTCGGTGACCGCGGTTTCAGCGGTGGCTGACTCAGCGGCGGTGGTTTCCGCGACTGCGGCTTCAATCGGTCCGGACACACCGGCCGCCGGATTGACGGCTGTCGTTTCGGCGGGCGCGACGAGGGGTTCTTCACCTGTCACCGGTGCCGCCGGCGGGTCCGGCCGCCGCCAGACCAGGAAGACCAGCACCACCGCCAGCAGGCCGGCCAGGGCATAGCCGCCCCAGACCTTCCACGGGCGCGCCGGACGGACGGGCGCGGCCGCCGGCACGGCGAACAGGTCCGGCGCCTGGCCGCGCTGGCGTTCGGCTTCTGACTTGCGCAGGGCGTCGAGGATCAGCGACATCAGTCCAGGCTCCGGCGCAGGCGGGGACCGTGGTCTTCGGTGGAGGACAGGGCCAGCAGGGTCTCCGGGCCGACCACGCCATCGGCGACCAGGCCATGCAGGGTCTGCAGCCGGCGGATGGCGGCGATGGCGCCGGCGTCGAGGACGGCCGGGCCCGTTTCCGGTACGGCCAGGCCGACGCGGTCGCGCAGGCGATCCAGTACCCAGTCCACGGCCGGGCCGCTGCTGCCGGCCGGCACGCTGGTGCCGAGGAAGGCCGGGCCGCGCCAGAGCGCGACGTATTCGCCCTGCCAGTGGCGCTCAAGCGCCAGCCGATCGGTATCGAAGCGGCCACCGCCCAGCCACAGCCGCACCCGCAGCGCATCGGCGCCGAGCAGCAGGGCCCAGGCGCTGCCCTCGGGGCCGTCCAGGCGCAGCAGGGCGGGGCGGCCAAGGGCCATCAGCTTGTCCAGGCTGGCGCGGCCGCGCAGGCAGAACAGGCCGGGTGCGAGCACCGGCGGGCAGGCCTCGGCTTCGGCGATGGTGGCCTCGCCGGCGCGCACGGTCCACAGGCCCAGCAACTGACCCCAGGCCGGGCGCGCGCCGGGGCCGGCGACGCGGATGCGGGCGGGCAGGTCGTCTGCGGGAAGGTAGGGTACGGCTTCGGTTGCAGCGGGCGCCGGTGCCAGATCTGCCGGTGCGGGGTCGGCTGCCGCCCCGGCGGTCGCAGCGGTGGTGGCGGCGGAACCGGCCGGCTGCCGCGGCAACAGCCAGAGCAGCAGCAGGGCCAGGCCCAGCAGCATCGCCACCACCACGGCCAGGCGCGGCTTCGGCAGCTTCGCCAGGCGCGGCGCCAGGGCTTCGCGCGCCGCCTGGTCCACCCAGCGTTCGCCGATCTGTTGCTGGTCGTGCACGTAGCCGGCCAGCAGGGCGCGTTCGGCAATGATGTTGATCAGTCGCGGCACGCCGCCGGCGTGGCGGTGGATGCGCCGCACCGCCAGGCGGGTGAAGGGGAACTGCCGGCCGCCGGCCACGGCCCAGCGGTGGCGCAGGTAGGCCTCGGTCCCGTCGGCATCCAGCGGGGTGAGGTGGTAGCGGGCGGTGATGCGCTGGGCCAGCTGGCGCAGGTCCTCGCGGGCCAGCAGGGCGCGCAGTTCCGGCTGGCCGAGCAGCAGCACCTGCAACAGTTTCTGCGTCGGGGTTTCCAGGTTGGTCAGCAGGCGCACCTGTTCCAGCGCCTCGACGCTGAGGTCCTGGGCCTCGTCGATCACCAGCACCACCCGCAGGCCTTCGGCATAGGCGTCCAGCAGGTAGCGGTTGAGCGCGTCCACCAGCGCCTTGAGGCTGCCGTGGGCCGCGGCGATGTCGATGTGCAGTTCCTCGCAGATGGTCTCCAGCAGCTCGACCGGGTTCTGCCGCGGGTTCAGCACCAGGGCGACGCGGGTGTTCTCCGGCAGTTGCTCCAGCAGCAGGCGGCAGAGGGTGGTCTTGCCGGTGCCGACCTCGCCGGTCAGCTGCACGAAACCGCCGCCACCGCCCTGGCCGACGCCGAACAGCAGGTGCGCGAGCGCATCCCGGTGGCGCTCGCTGAGGAAGACGAAGCGCGGGTCCGGGGTGATCGAGAACGGCGGCTCACGCAGGCCGTAGTGCTCGAGATACATGCGATCCGCAGGCCGGAGGGGGACCCCAAGCCTGCCACAAACCCCGTTCCCAAGGCTGATCCCTGGCCTGATCTGACCCTTTGTCCTGACCCCAGCGACCCGGGGTCAGGACAAAGGGTCAGAACAAAGGGTCAGATCAGACGGGGGTCAGTCGTCGAGGGTGAGGAGGGAGGCGTTGCCGCCGGCCGCCGTGGTGTTGACGGTCAGGGTGCGCTCGGTGGCGAAGCGCAGCAGGTAGTGCGGGCCGCCGGCCTTGGGGCCGGTGCCGCTCAGGCCTTCGCCGCCGAAGGGCTGCACGCCGACCACGGCGCCGATCTGGTTGCGGTTGACGTAGCAGTTGCC
>DATGPR010000138.1:0-2818 GCA_035304725.1 Arenimonas sp. | reverse complement strand
CAGGGTGTTGGCGCAGCGAAGGATGCGGCCGCTGCAGCGGTAGTTCTGCTCGAGCTTGATGACCTTGAGGTCCGGGTAATCCTCGGCCAGCAGGTCCAGGTTCTCCGGCTGGGCGCCGCGCCAGGCGTAGATGCTCTGGTCATCGTCGCCCACGCAGGTCATGCGGCCCCCGGGTCCGGCCAGCTGCTTGAGCAGGCGGTACTGGGCGCCGTTGGTGTCCTGGCACTCGTCCACCAGCAGGTAGCGGATGCGCTCGCGCCAGCCGGCGGCGAGTCCGGCATCGGCTTCCAGCAACTGCAGCGGCAGCCGGATCAGGTCGTCGAAGTCCACCGCGTTGAAGGCCTGCAGCCGCGCCTGGTAGCGGGCGTAGATGGAGGCGGCCTCACGTTCGCGCGGGCTGCGCGCCAGCTCCGCCGCCTGCTCCGGCGTCAGGCCATTGTTCTTGGCGGCGCTGATCAGGTTCTGCAGGGCGTAGAGGGCATCGTTCTTCAGGCCCGACGGCGCCAGGTCCTTGATGATGGCCATCTGGTCGTCGGCATCGAAGATGGAGAAGCCGCGGCGCAGCCCGGCCCGGGCATGCTCGATCTGCAGGAAGCGCAGGCCCAGGGAATGGAAGGTGGTGACCGTCAGCCCCTCGGCGGCATCACCCTTGATGCGTCGGGCCACGCGCTCGCGCATTTCCCGGGCCGCCTTGTTGGTGAAGGTGATGGCGGCGATGTGCCGGGCCTCGCAGTGCCGCCCGGCGATCAGGTGGGCGATCTTCTCGGTGATGACGCGCGTCTTGCCGCTGCCGGCGCCGGCCAGCACGAGCAGGGGGCCGCCCAGGTATTCGACGGCGGCGCGTTGTTGCGGGTTCAGGCCGGACATGGGCTGGCGGGGTGGGGGCGCGGCAAGGCGACGGTCAAGGGCGCGCGATTGTAGCTGGATTAGAATCCGCCCATGCTGCAAGTGACCCCCAGCCTGGCCATCCCCGAACAGGAGCTCGTCGAGCGTTTCGTGCGCGCCGGCGGCCCCGGCGGGCAGAACGTCAACAAGGTCTCCACGGCGGTGGAGCTGCGTTTCGACGTGGCCGGCTCGCCGTCGTTGCCGCCGGCGGTGCGCGAGCGCCTGCTGGCCCGCCGCGACCGCCGGCTGACCGCCGAAGGCGTGCTGGTGATCAGCGCCCAGCGCTTCCGCACCCAGGAGCGCAACCGCGAGGACGCCCGCGCCCGCCTGGCCGCGTTGCTGGAGGCGGCGACGAAGGCGCCGAAGCCGCGCGTGGCCACCAAGCCGACGCGCGCGTCCAAGGAACGGCGGCTGGGCAGCAAGCGCCAGCGCGCCGGCATCAAGCGCCAGCGCAGCGCTTCGGCCTGGGAGCGCGAATGAGCGACACCCGCATGCTGCCGGACCTGCCGCCGGGGGCGCCGCGCACCGGCCACGCCTTCGGCCGCTGGTTCGGCCGCAGCCTGCTGCGCCTGGGCGGCTGGCGGGTGCGTGGCGAGTTCCCGGACCTCAGGCACCTGGTCATCATCGTCGCCCCGCATTCCTCGGGCTGGGACGCGGTCTGGGGCCTGGCGGCCAAGCTGGCCCTGGGTCTGGACATCAGCTTCATGGCCAAGGCCGAACTGTTCCGCGGTCCGCTGGGCTGGCTGCTGCGCCGGCTCGGCGGCATTCCGGTGGACCGGCAACAGCCCGGCGGCATCGTCGAACAGAGCATCGCCCGCCTGCGCGAGGCCGAACGCCTGTGGTTCCTGCTGGCACCGGAAGGCACCCGCAAGCGGGTGGAGCGCTGGAAGCCCGGTTTCTGGAAGATCGCCCGCGGCGCCGGCGTGCCGGTGCTCTGCGCCGCCTTCCACTATCCCGAGCGCAGCATCGAGCTGGTGACGGTGTTCCAGCCCGGCGAGGACCTGGACGCCGACATGGCCGCCATCCGCGGGATCTACCGGCCCTTCGTCGGAAAGAACCGCGGCACCTGAAAGCGGATCCCCCCGCGACCACCTGGTGCGCCACGGTTGGCCTCGCCCTGTCGTGCCGGTAGCCTGTGGCCATGCAATGGCTCAGTGATCTCGGCGCCGCGATCTCGGCGCAACCCCTGTATCCGCTGGTCTCCGGCCTGGTCGTGTTGCTGGGCACGGCCTGGCTGGCGGACCGGTTGACCCGGCGCGTGTTGCTGCGGGTGGCGCACCGGCTGGTGGAAGCCTCGCCCGTGCGCTGGGACGACGCCCTGATCCGCCACGGCGTGGTGCGCAAGCTGGCGCGGGCGGTGCCGGCCCTGGTGATCGTGCTCGGCGTGCCGCTGGTGCCGGACCTGCCGGCGGGCGTGGCCACGGTGCTGCGCAACGTCGCCGCCGCCTGGGTGGTGGTCGCCGTCGCCCGCGGCCTGAGCGCGATGCTGTCGGTGCTGCACGACCTGTACTGGGAGCGTGACCCCGATCGTGCCCGCGCCCGCCCGATCAAGGGTTACCTGGAAGTCGCGCGCATCGTCCTGGTGGTGGTCGCCGGCGTGCTGGTGGTGGCCACCCTGGTCGAGCGCTCGCCGGTGCTGCTGCTGTCCGGCCTGGGCGCGATGGCGGCGGTGCTGATGCTGGTGTTCAAGGACACCCTGCTGTCGCTGGTGGCCAGCGTGCAGCTGAGCAGCAACGACATGGTGCGGGTCGGCGACTGGATCGAGATGCCGCAGCTCGGCGCCGACGGCGATGTGGTGGACATCGCCCTGCACACGGTGAAGGTGCAGAACTGGGACAAGACCATCACCACCATTCCCACCTACCGCCTGGTCAGCGAGAGCTTCCGCAACTGGCGCGGCATGAGCGAATCCGGCGGCCGCCGCATCAAGCGC
>DATGPR010000137.1:0-16117 GCA_035304725.1 Arenimonas sp. | reverse complement strand
CCCCCTTCGAGGACTGCCCTTGTCCCCCCAGGCCGTCCAATCAAATCCGGCAGGCTGGCTGGTGGATGGCCCGAGCTGGGCCGAGCGCGACGCCGCCGGCCGGCGTGCCATGCTCACCGAGATCCTTGCCCAGGTCTCGCGCGCCGCCCTGCAGGGCGAAGGCCGCGACGAGGTGCTGCAAGGCATCGTCGATTGCCTCACCAGCCGGCTGCCCGTCGCCCTGGCCAGCATCATCCTGCTGGACGAGGAGGGCACGCATTTCGTGCACGAGGTGTGGTCGGGCACGCTGGAGCTGGATACACCGGCCGGTTCGCCGGGCAGCGAGCCCTGGCCGATCACCAAGGGTGCCGCCGGCCGCTGCATCCGCACCGGCCGCGCGCAGCTGCTCACCGACGTCGACGAGGATCCCGATTACGTGACCGGGCACGACTCGGTGCGTTCGGAATACCTGGTGCCGATCCGCCATCGCGGCCGCCTGCTCGGCGTGCTGAACCTGGAAAGCACCGAGCGCGACTTCTTCACTCCGCAGGCCTGCCTGGTCTTCGACGCGGTGGCGGCGCAGGTCGCCGGTGCCATCCATCTGGCGCGGGTGGTGCACGAACTGGAGCTGGCCAACCGTGCCCTGCGCGAATCCTCGATGCGCGACGGCCTGACCGGCATCGCCAACCGCCGCAGCTTCGACCAGCGCCTGGCCGAGGACTGGAACTGCATGGGCAGCGAGGCGCGGTCGCTGGCCCTGTTGCTGGTCGACGCCGACTGCTTCAAGGAACTCAACGACAGCCTGGGCCACCAGCACGGCGACGAATGCCTGCGTGAGCTGGCCCAGGTCTGCGCCGACGTGGCCGAACGCAGCCGCGGCATCGCCGCCCGCTACGGTGGCGAGGAAATGGCCCTGCTGCTGCCCCGGCACGACCTGGAGCAGGCGCGGACGGTGGCCGAGGAACTGCGCCGACGGGTGCTGGCGCGGGCCCTGGCGCATCCGGCCTCGCCGGTGGCGCGACACGTGACCGTGAGCATCGGCGTGGCGGCGGTGGTGCCGGCGCCGGGCCTGAATCCGCACATGCTGATCTCGGCCGCCGACCGCGGCCTGTACATGGCCAAGGCCAGCGGCCGCAACCGGGTGCGGGCGGGTTACGTGCGCAGCCGCGCCAGGGCCGGCTGAGACCGGCCGTCAGGCGCGGAAGGTGGCGCCGCTCAGCCGGCGTCCTGGTCCTCGGCCGGGGCCTCGGTCAGGTACCAGACCTCGACCTTGCCCTGGTGCTTGAGCGTCATCGGGTTGCCGTGCCGGTCCAGGGCCTTGCCCACCGGCAGCCGCACCCAGCCCTCGCTGACGCAGTATTCCTCGACGTTGTTGCGCTCGACGCCGTTGAAGCGCACGCCGACACCGCGGTCGAGCGCGGCCGCGTCGAAGTGGGGGCTGCGCGGGTTGACGGACAGGCGGTCGGGCGGGGTGTCGCTCATGTTTTCGTTTCCGGTGACGGGTTTGCGCCGCATTCTATGCGTCCGTTCTCTCTTGTCCCAGCCGTCGCGGCCGCGGGTTCGACCTCGCCGGCGGCGGCTGCCGGGGACCCGTCCCGGAGGTGTCGACCGGGGCTGTCCGGGATGGCCCGGACATTACGTGCGTGCCCATGGCGACTCCGGACAGCCGTTTCCCCCGGAAATTTTTGCGGTTTCGGACTTGGCGGCGCGACGGACTTGCCCTACATTCGCCGTGCCGGGGGCGTACCCAGGCACCCCAACCAACCGATAAAACCCACTGACGGGAACCACAGAAAATGGCTACCAAGAAAGCTGCGAAGAAGAAGGCTGCCCCGAAGGCCGCCAAGAAGGCCGCCGCCAAGAAGCCGGTCGCGGTCAAGCCGATCAAGGAAGTGCTCAGCAAGTCGGGCCTGGTCGCCCAGATCGCCGAGACCACCGGCGTTGCCGCCAAGGACGTGCGCGCCGTGTTCGCCGGCCTCGAGGCCGTCGCCCACGCCTCCGTGAGCAAGAAGGGCGCTGGCGCCTTCGTGCTGCCGGGCCTGCTGAAGATCAACGTGGTGAATGTGCCGGCCAAGCCGCGCCGCAAGGGCATCAACCCGTTCACCAAGGAAGAGCAGTGGTTCGCCGCCAAGCCGGCCACCGTCAAGGTGAAGGTCCGCGCGCTGAAGAAGCTCAAGGACGCTGCGTCCAAGTAAGACGCCGGTTTTCGCGGCCTCGCGCCGCGCTATCGGAACACGCGGGGCGGGTGGCGCAAGCTGCCCGCCCCGTTTGTTTCCGCCGCCGCCGCGCCGCCCGTGTGCAGCCGGTCGCGGGATGCGCCAACACAGTGTTTCCCGCCGGCGCTTGTGCCGGACGGGGCGGCGGCGCTGCAATGGGCCGTCTTCCGCAACCACACAGGAAACCGCCATGGAACATCGCTACCTGGGCAGGTCAGGCTTTCGCGTTCCGGTACTGGCGCTGGGCACCGGTACCTTCGCCGGCACCAGCGAGTTCTTCAGGCACTGGGGTCAGACCGACGTCGCCGAGGCGCGGCGGCTGGTCGACATCTGCCTGGAGCACGGCGTCTGCATGTTCGACAGTGCCGACATCTATTCCAGCGGCGGCGCCGAGTCGGTGCTGGGCGAGGCCATCAAGGGCCGGCCGCGCGACAAGCTGATCATCTCCACCAAGGCCACCTTCCGCTTCGGCGAGGGCGAGAACGAGGTCGGCTCCTCGCGCTACCACCTGCTGCGCTCGGTCGAGGGCTCGCTGCGCCGGCTGGGCACCGACTACATCGACCTGTTCCAGCTGCACGGCTTCGACGCCCGCACGCCGCAGGAGGAAGTGCTGTCCACCCTGGATACCCTGGTCCGGGACGGCAAGATCCGCTATCTCGGCGTCTCCAACTTCAGCGGCTGGCACCTGATGAAGGCCCTGGCCACGGCCGACCGTTACGGCTGGACCCGCTACGTCGCCCACCAGGCCTATTACTCGCTGATCGGCCGCGACTACGAGTGGGAGCTGATGCCGCTGGCGGCGGACCAGGGCATCGGCACCGTGGTCTGGAGCCCGCTGGGCTGGGGCCGCCTGACCGGCAAGATCCGCCGTGGCCAGCCGCTGCCCGAATCCAGCCGCCTGCAGTCGCAGCGCGTGGTCGAGGGCGGTCCGCCGGTGGACGAGGAATACCTCTACAAGGTGGTCGACGCCCTGGACGAGATCGCTGCCGAGACCGGCAAGTCCGTGCCGCAGGTGGCGCTCAACTGGCTGCTGCAGCGGCCGACGGTCAGCACCGTGATCATCGGCGCCCGCAACGAGGAACAGCTGCGGCAGAACCTCGGCGCCGTCGGCTGGAACCTCACCCCCGAGCAGGTGGCCAGGCTGGATGCCGCCAGCGAGCGGCCCAAGGCCTATCCCTACTGGCACCAGCGCGCCTTCGCCTACCGCAACCCGACGCCGGTCTGAAAAAAAGACGGACGGCCCGCGAGGGCCGTCCGCTCGAGGAAACCTGACCTAGGGGATCAGGGTTGGGCAACCGTCAGGACAGGTCGTCCATCGACCTCGTCCTGGCGGAGCTGGAACCGGGGCAGGTGGGCGGCGCGGCCTTCGCCGGCGTCCTCCCAGCGGCCGTCCTCGACGTGGACCACGTCGCGGATCACCACGCGGAAGGCGAGCTGGGCCTTGGCGGCCACGGCGCCACCGGGGGCGGCTACCGCGATCTCGTCCTGGGCCATGGCCGCCGGCGCCAGTGCCACGACCAGGGCCATGCCGGCCAGGAGGGCGAGGGGCTTGCGGATGTGCTTGAGGGCTTTCATGGCCTTTCTCCCGCTGCTCGGTCATGGCTGTTCATGACCTTCGACTGCACTGTAGGCAGCGGCGTCCTTGCTGTATGCGCACGCGCTCACACTTGCGCGTTGTGGGAATTCCCTCACGCTTCAAGGGCTTTCGCGGCAATGCTCACGTTGCGGACGGGATACGGTTCACGGTTTCGCGCAGGACCGTGACGTGGTTCCGGTCGCGCTTCCAAACGCTTGCTGAACATCGCGCTCGACCAGGCCAACGCGCCGCGCGGCGGGGAGCGGCCGCGGCCGATTTCCGGCCCGGTTTGCGTCAACCGGGCTTTGGCCTCATGTTTCCCGCATCCGCGACCCGGGTTGCCGCCATGCAAAGCGCCGACGACATCCTTGCCCGACTGGAAACCCTCAACGCCATCGGCATCGCCCTCTCGCACGAGCGCGACCTGCCGACCCTGCTGGAACGCATCCTGGAGACCGCCCGCGAGTTCGCCCGGGCCGACGGCGGCACCCTGTACCGGGTCGAGGGCGAGCAGCTGCACTTCGAGGTGCTGCGCAACCACAGCCTGGGCTTCTTCAAGGGTGGCCGGCACGGCGAGCCGATCGATTTCCCGCCCATCCCCATGTACGGACCGGACGGCAGCGGCAACCACAACATGGTGGTGGTGCACGCGGCCCTGACCGGCGAGACCGTCAACATCCCCGACGCCTACGACGCCGAGGGCTACGACTTCAGCGGCACCCGTGCCTTCGATGCGAAGACCGGCTACCGCTCGCAGTCCTTCCTGACCGTGCCGATGAAGGACCACGACGGCCGGGTGATCGGCGTGCTGCAGCTGATCAATGCCAAGGACGCCGCCGGCAATACCGTGCCCTTCACCGACGCCGACCAGCGCCTGGTGGAATCGCTGGCCTCGCAGGCGGCGATCGCCCTGAACAACCGCCGGCTGATCGACCAGCTGGAGAACCTGTTCGAGGCCCTGATCAACCTGATCAACACCGCCATCGACGAGAAGTCGCCCTACACCGGCGGCCACTGCGAGCGCGTGCCGGTGCTGACCAACCTGCTGGCCGAGGCCGCGCACCGCACCGGCGTCGGCCCGCTGGCCGGGTTCCGGATGGACGAGGCCGACCGCTACGAGCTGAAGATCGCCGGCCTGCTGCACGACTGCGGCAAGATCACCACGCCGGTGCATGTGGTGGACAAGGCCACCAAGCTGCAGACCCTGTTCGACCGCATCGAGCTGATCGACACCCGCTTCGAGGTGCTCAGGCGCGATGCCGAGATCGCCCTGCTCAAGGGCGAGATCGACGAGGAGGCCTACCGCGACCGCCTGGCCCGGCTCGACGCCGACCGCGAGGCGGTGCGCCAGGCCAATATCGGTGGCGAGTTCATGGACGATGCCCGCGTCGCCAACATCCAGCGCATCGGCGCCATGCGCTGGCGCGGCCCGGATGGCCAGGAGCAGCCCTTCCTCAGCGCCGACGAGCTGGAGAACCTGTGCATCCGCCGCGGCACCCTGACCCAGGCCGAGCGCGAGATCATCAACCACCACATCGTCATGACCATCCGCATGCTCGAGGCGCTGCCCTGGCCGCCGCACCTGCGCCGGGTGCCGGAGTTTGCCGGCGGCCACCACGAGCGCATGGACGGCAAGGGATACCCGCGCGGCCTGACCCGCGAGCAGATGAGCATCCAGGCGCGGGTGATGGGCATCGCCGACGTCTTCGAGGCGCTGACCGCCGCTGACCGGCCCTACAAGACCGGCAAGACCCTGAGCGAGTCGCTGACCATCCTCGGCCGCATGAAGCTGGACAACCACGTCGATCCCGACCTGTTCGACGTCTTCCTGCGCGAGCGGGTCTACCTGGAATACGCCGAGCGCTTCCTGCCGCCGGAGCAGATCGACGAGATCGACTGGCACCGCATCCCGGGCGTGTCGCCGGAGCTGGCGGCCGAGCTCACCGCCCAGGACGAGGCGCGGCGGGCGGCGAAGGGCGGCTGATCAGGCCGCGCGCGGACGCGGCCGTTCCAGCGCCCAGGCCAGGGCCGCCAGCACCAGCCAGGCGGCCCACCAGGGCCAGCGTGGACCGGGAACCGCAGGCGCGCTGCCTTCGCGTTCCATTGGCGCCTGCGCCGCCAGGGCCAGGGTGGCGTCACGGCGCTCCTGCGCCTGCAGCCCGGGCAGGGTCCCGGCCGGCATCACCCACCAGGGGATGAGGCGCTCGTCATCGTGGATGTGGTGCCAGCCGGCCTCGCGTGGCCAGGCGGCGGCGCAGGCGGCCGTGCCGGTAGCCGGATCGGGCAGCAGCGGCAGGCGGGTGCCGGAGGGAGCCTGCAGCTCCGCACTGCCGCCCAGGCCGCACAGGACGGCGCGCTCGCCCACGCGGCCGCGTGCCGGCAGCGGGGTGGCGGCCACGGCCTGCGGACGCGCCAGCGTGGCCACGGCGCGCGCCCAGAGATGGCCGTGCGCCTGCGGGAAGCCGGCCAGGTGCCAGCGGTAGCTGTCGTTCAACAGCCAGACGCCGAAACGGCCGCGCCCGCGCGCCTGCCAGGCCGCCAGCGGCTGGCCCCGGGCATCGGCGAGCAGCACCGCGCCGCCGGGCGCCGACAGCCGGCCCGGCCAGCGCGACAGCCGCGGCACCACATCCTCGCCACGCGAGCGCGGCGTCAGCGCGGCGGGCAGGTCGACCTGGCGCGGCCCGGCGTCGGCCTCGAGGCGGAAGCCGCGTTCGGCCAGGTCGCGGCGCGTGGCCGCGTCCAGCGGTCCGGAGATGCGCAGCAGCAGGCCCAGACCCTCGCGCACGGCTTCATCGACGGCGGCGCGGCCGGCCGGGCCGAGTTCGCGCCAGCTGCGCTCGTCCAGGATCAGCAGGTCGGTCTGCGCCAGTTCGGCGGCAGTGACCGGGCGCGTGCGGTCGCCGACGCGGATGCCGGCGCCCAGCGCGAACTCGGCGTGCAGCGCCAGGCCGGCGTCGAGCGCCCAGCGGCCCAGGTATTTCAGCTCGGCGTTCGGCGCGCCGGCGCGCAGCCAGAGGCGGTGTGCGTGGCCGGACTGCACCTGCAAGGGCAGCGGCACCCGCGCCAGCGGTTCGTCGGCGGCGTCCAGCAGCTGCAGTTCGTAGGTGATGCGACCGGGCAGGCCGGTCCAGGCCTGCAGGCGGAAGCGGCCGTCTTCGCCGGCGAGGGTGCTGTCCACGCGTTCGCCGGCCGGGTCGCGCAGTTCCAGGCGCGCATCCCCGAGGCCGGCGACGCGGCCTTCGACCAGCAGCGGCGCGCCGGCCGGCACTTGCAGCGGCCAGTCCAGCGCGACCAGGCCGGTCGGCGCGGCCGCCGGTTCGAACTGCAGCGGCCAGCCCTGCGCGGCTTCGCGATCGTGCGCAGCCAGGCCCTGGCCGAGCACGCGCAGCCCTCGCGCCCCGGGATGCGCGCGCAGCAGGCTGGCCAGGTCGGGTACGGGCGTCGCGCCGGGCGGATGCGGCGCGTCCGGCAAGGCGAACAGGCGCTCGTCCGGCGCCAGCATCGGCGCCTGCGCGTCGGCGCCGGCCGTCAGCACCACCAGCCGCGGCTGTTCGCCTTCGCGCGCCGGCGGCCACAGCGCCAGCCAGAACAGCAGCGCCAGCAAGGGCTGCAACAGCAGCACCGCGGCGATGCGGCCACGGCTCCAACCGGCGCGCCGGCCGCGCAGCAGGCTGGCGACCATCGCCCACAGCGCCAGGGCGGCCAGGATCAGCGCGAACAGCTCGGGCTGGCTCATGGCCTGTCTTCCTCCGTCAGCGCGCGCAGCCAGGCCTCGCCGGCCGCATCCACCGCCGGCCTTGCCGGCGCCGCCGGCGCCGGTGCCGGCAGCAGCGGCCAGAGGCGGGCGCGCAGGCGCTCGCGGCAGTCGCCGCAGTGCGGATCGGCGCGCAGCAGCTCGACGGCTTCCACCAGGTCCAGGGTTTCCGCGTCGTCGCCGCCGCGCGCGGCCAGCCAGCGGGCAAAGTCTTCCAGCGGCTGCGCCGGATCGCCGCCGTCCAGGGCCTGCCACAGCGGCAACGCCGGACCGGTGTCCAGCTGCGCCGGCGCCAGCGCGTGGCGGCGGCTGGCGATGCCCTCGCGCTTGCCGGTGAGCCGGCGCGATTCATCCACCGGTGGCAGTTGCAGGCCGACCCGGGCCAGGTAGATGCGGCTGGCCTGCTGCACCTGCTTGATGAAATCCAGGGCGCGGTAGGCATGCGGCAGCGCCTGCTCGGGCTGGCCGCGGCGGAGCTCGCCTTCCGAGGCCCACATCGCGTTCAGGGCCTGGCGGAGCAGGGCGCGGGTTTCCGGATCCAGCAGGGTGGCGGCCTCGGCGTCGTCGTGGGTGTGGCCGAACTCCTCCAGCGCGCTGACGGCGCCGCCCATCGGCGCCTGGCCGCCGTGGTCGTGGCCGTCGTCCTCGTGGTGCTGCTGCTCGCTTTCAGCGGCAGCGCCTTCGTTCCAGCCCTCGTCCTCCTCACCCATGAACTGGCCGTAGCGCAGGCGCAGCAGGCGCTGGTCGACGCCGATGGCGTCCGAGCGGGCGATGAAGCTGTCGCGCTCGAGACGGCCGCGCTCGGCGATCAGCGCCTCGGTGTCGATGATGATCTGGCGCTGGCTGCGGAAATAGGCCGGCAGCGCCCGCTGCACCAGGCCTTCCATGCCGGTGGCCTCGGCGGCGGGCGGTGGCGGCCAGCGCAGGATGAAGCTGGCGCTGCGGCTCCACTGCGGCGCGGGCTGGCGGTTGTCGGCCACTTCCAGGCGCACGATCAGGTCGTCGCCCTGGGCCAGGCCGAGCGCGGCCAGGTCCAGGCGGTGCGTGTAGCGCTGCGTGCGCGCATCGCCTTCGCCGCGCAGGGCGATCCGGCGTTCGCTCACCGTCACCTGCTCGCCGCTGCCCTGGGCCAGGGTGATGTGCAGGCGGGCCGGGCCGAGGCCGTAGTCGTCGCTGGCCTCGAAGGCGAGCTGCCAGTGCCGCTGGCCGTCCTCGCGCAGGCTGAGCGTGCGCTCGGGGGCGATGGCGCGGATCTCCGGCGGCCGGTCGGCGACGACATCGATGCGGTGCAGGCGATCCTCGGCCAGCGGCAGCGGGTGTTCGGCCACCAGGCGGTAGAGGCCGGAGCGCTCGGCGGTGGTGTCGCCCAGCCAGACGTCGTCTTCGCGGCGCAGTTCCAGTTCGCGGCCGTCGTGCCAGCGCAGGCGCAATGATTCCGGCTGCGGCTGCAGCCTCAGGCGCCAGGCCAGCCGGCTGCCGGCGGGTACGCGACGCGAAAGGTCCGGCGCCGTGTCCGCGGTGATGCCGGTGTAGGCCGGCGGCGTGACCTGCAGTTCGGCTTCGCTGAGCACCAGGGCCGTCGGTGCGGCGTCGGCTGCTTTCGTGTCGGGTTCGGCGCTGGCGATGGGCGCGGCGCCGGAGGCGGGCCAGAACTGCACGAGCAGCGCGCAGGCCAGCGAACCGAGCGCGCTGAGCAGCAGCGCCCGCCAGGGCCAGGGCTCGCGCAGTTCCGGCGGTACTGCCCGCAGGCGTTCTGCCAGGCGCTCGGCCTGCAGCGTCTGCAGCGGGCTGGGCTGCGCCGGCGGAAGCAGCAGCAGGTCGGCGCTGTCCTCCATGTCGCGGCGACGGTCGAGCTGGCGCGCGCACCAGGCGAGGTCGCGACGGCGCCAGGCCCGCCAGGCCAGGAAGGCGAGCAGCGGCAGCAGCACCGCCAGTGCCAGCAAGGCGCCACGCGGCCCGTGCAGGCGCAGGCCCAGCCAGGCCAGCAAGGCCACCGGCGGCAGGCCGCCCAGCAGCCAGGCCATCGCCGCGCGACGGCGGGCAGCGGCGAGCGCGCGGGCCAGCACCGGCATCATGCTGCCGCCTCCCGGCCGGGCCGCGTCGCCAGCCAGCGTTCCAGCGCGAACAGGGCCAGGGCCAGCCAGAGCAGGGGAGTCGTCCAGGGCACCGGCGTCGTCGGGTAGTCGGCGGTGACGCGCGCGGGTTCGACCGCTTCGGCATCGGCCAGGGTCGGCGCCGGCGGCGGCCACAGTTGCGCGCGCAGGCGGCGGGGGAAATCGGGTTCAAGCAGTTCGGGGCGATGCTCGGGCTGCAGTGGCGCGCGCCACTGCAGGACACGGCCCTGGCCATGCGCCAGGCCGCGCAGCCAGCCGCCGGGCAGGTCCACGGGCGGCGAGGGCAGGGGCCAGTCGGCTTCGGCGTCCTGCAACAGTTCGCCGCCGCGCGCGGTCCAGTCGAGCAGGGCCGCGGGCACGGGTTCCGTGCCGGTCCAGGCGGTCAGGCGATCCGTGGCCGGCAAGGCCTCGCCTTCATCGAGTGCGACGGCATTCGAAGCTTCTGCCTGCCAGGCGGCGTGCAGGGCGCGCAGCCAGCGCCGCGATGGTGCGTCGGCGTCGCCGCGCAGGGCGAGGTCATGCGCGGGTGCTGGCGCCGGGGCCGCGTTCGCGATGGCGGCATCCACCACCTGCCATTCGGGCGCACGCGACAGCTGCAGTGCCTGTGCATCCAGGCCGGTCAGCAGACGCGGCAAGCGCACCGTGAGCTTCGTCTGCGCCGGCAGGGCGGCATCGGCTTCGCGCAGCAGGCTGGCCAGCGGCAGCGCCTCGGCGGAAGGCGCTGGCGTGCTGGTGGGCGGGAAACCGGGCGCCAGCCAGCGGCGCTGCACGCCTTCGGGCACTTCGCCCTCTGGTGCGGGCAGGGCGGGATGCACGAGCTCCCAGGCCAGGGGCGCCTCCGGCGCGCGCAGCGGCTGCGCCAGCAGCAGGGCCAGCACTGCCAGCAGGCCCATGCGCAGGATCAGCAGCAGCCACTCCTGCAGGCGCAGGCGGCGACGCGGCCGCTGCCGCGGCAGCAG
Organism: Arenimonas sp.; assembly: GCA_035304725.1. GTDB lineage: Bacteria > Pseudomonadota > Gammaproteobacteria > Xanthomonadales > Xanthomonadaceae > Arenimonas. The sequence continues at coordinate 5,519 of DATGPR010000137.1, read as the reverse complement.
CCAGGCCAGGGCGGCGAAGACGGTGCGCTGCTGCCGTTCGCGCCGCGCCAGGTGCAGCAGCAGCGGCAGGGCCAGCGCGGCCAGGGCCCAGAGCGCCAGCGGCGTGGCGAAGCCGGCGATCATGCGCGCTCCGCCGGCTGGGCGGCGAACAGGGTACGCAGCGGCTCGTCCAGCGGCCGGTCCAGCACGTGTTCGACGCGGCGCACGCCGGCGGCGGCCAGGCGCACATGCAGGGCCTGGCGGGCCTCGCCGAAGCGGCGCAGGAAGTCATCGCGGGCGGCGGCGCCGTCACTGCTCAGCTCGCGCCCGCTCTCGGGTTCGATGAAGCGGTGGCCGCCGCGGAAGGGGAAGTCGCGCTCCTCGCTGGTCAGCAGCTGGATGTTCAGCACTTCCCGTCGCGCTGCCGACAGCTTCTCCATCAGGGTGGCGGCGGCCTCGTCGAAATCATCCGAGAGCAGCAGCACCAGGTGGCCGGCGGCGATGCGTTCCCAGAGCGGGCGCAGGCCGGCTTCGTCGGGCCAGCCGCCTTCGGCGGAGAGGCCGGCCAGGGCCAGCAGGCAACGGTCGCGCTGGCGCGGGCCGCTGCCGGCCGGCACCAGTTGCAGGCCCTTGCCGCCGATCACCGCCAGGCCGAAGCGGTCGCCCTGACGCAGGGCCAGTTCGAACACGCAGGCAGCCAGCGTGCGGGCGGCGTCGAGGCGGCTGCCGCTGCCGGGTTCGGCCTGGCCCATGGAGGCGCTGGCATCCAGCACCACCCAGGCGGTGAGCGGGCTGTCGCGCTCGGCCTCGCGCACGAAGAAGCGGTCGGAGCGGGCGTACAGCTTCCAGTCCACCTGGCGCAGCTCGTCGCCGGGTTCGTAGGGACGGTACTGGGCGAACTCCAGGCCGGCGCCGCGGCTGCGGCTGCGGTGCTGGCCGAAGCCCTCGCCGCCGGCGGCGCGACGGCCGCCCAGGCGCAGCCCGCGCAGGCGGGCGCGCAGGGCCGCGGGAATGAAATCCGGCCCGCCCATGGCAGGCCTCAGTCCGCGGTCAGGGGAACGGCGCGCAGCAGGGCGGCGACCACATCGTCAGCGCTGCGCTGTTCGGCCTCGGCGGTGAAGGACAGCAGCAGGCGGTGCCGCAGCACCGGCGCGGCAAGCGCCAGTACATCCTCGCGGGTGGCGGCGAAGCGGCCGTGCAGCAGCGCCCGCGCCTTGGCCGCCAGCACCAGGGCCTGGCCGGCGCGCGGGCCGGCGCCCCAGCGCACCCAGGCATTTATCTCTGCAGGCGCGTCCTCGCCCGGGCGGGTGGCGCGCACCAGACGGGTGATGCCGGCCAGCAGCTCGGCACCCAGGTGCACCTCGCGTACCCGCGCCTGCAGCGCCAGCACGTCCTCGCCACCCATCACCCGCGGCACCTCGGCGTGATGGCTGCCGGTGGTCTGGGCGATGATGTCGCGCTCCTCGGCCTCGCTGGGGTAGTCCACCTTCACGTGCAGCAGGAAACGGTCCAGCTGCGCCTCCGGCAGCGGGTAGGTGCCGGCCTGTTCCAGCGGGTTCTGGGTGGCCAGCACGAAGAAGGGCTGCGGCAGGTCGTGGGTGACGCCGGCATAGCTGACCGTGCGTTCCTGCATCGCCTCCAGCAGCGCCGCCTGGGTCTTGGGCGGCGTGCGGTTGAGCTCGTCGGCCAGCAGCAGGTTGGTGAACACCGGGCCGGGCTGGAACTTGAAGTGGCGGTGGCCGGTGCCGTGGTCCTCCTCGAGGATCTCGGTGCCGAGGATGTCGCTGGGCATCAGGTCCGGGGTGAACTGGACGCGGCGGAAGCGCAGGTCCAGGGCCTGGCCCAGGGTCCGCACCAGCAGGGTCTTGCCCAGGCCGGGCACGCCCTCGAGCAGGCAGTGGCCGCCGGCCAGCAGGGCGATCAGCAGCTGCTCGACCACCTGTTCCTGGCCGACGACGGCGCGGCCGATGGCCTCGCGCAGCGGCGCCAGGCGGGAGAGTTGCGACTGCAGGGCGGCCGGGGTGACGGAATCGTTCATGGGGTCCTAGCTGGTCAGGGCGTAGATGACGATGTTGACGGCGAACTTCGTGTTGTCCTCGGCCAGCCAGCGCTTGTTGCGCCAGTCATAGTCCCACTCGCAACCATAGTCCTTGTTGCTGTAGAGCACGCCGAGGCGGCCGTTGATGCTGATGCCCTTGAGGTAGTCGTGCACCAGGTCATCGCCCCAGCCGTTGAGCTCGAAGCTGGTGGCCGGCGGGCCGTCGAAACGGAAGAAGCTGGAATAGATGGGGTGGTTGCCCGGCAGCTTGCGCAGGGCGTCGCGGCCGAAGATCGCCGCCATCTCCGCCTCGAAGGAACGGGCGAACAGGCCGTCGATGTCGTGGTTGCAGTCGTCCACCAGGACGAAGCCGCCGTTGCGGACGTAGCGCTCGAAGTGGCGCCGCTCCCCGGGATTGAACTCGACCAGCTTGTGCCCGGCCAGGTAGCAGAACGGCGCCTGCAGCACCCGCGGGTCGGACAGCGCCAGCACGTGTTCCTTCGGGTCCACCCGCAGGCCGGTGTAGTCGATCAGCGAGGTGATCAGGTTGGCCGGCATGCGCTGGTCCACGTCCCAGTCGCCGGACTCGTACATCAGGCGGGTGAACCAGAAGTCGTAATCGCCGCCGGCGGCGCGCAGGGGACGCGCCGCCGCCGCGGCCAGGGTGGCGCCGAGCAGGCCGAGGAAACGACGGCGATGCAGCGGCGCCACCGATACCTCACACCGCGTCGGAAAGCGAGGTGAAGGTGAAGTCGCGCAGCTTCATCGGCGGGATCAGCATCACCAGCGGCACCTCGTCACCGGGCACGCGCACCGGCCGGCCCAGCTCCTCGATGTTGTTGAGCATGATCACCGGCGACTCGTTGAAGCGGAAGTTCTTCACCGGGTACTTGATCTCGCCGTTCTCGATGTAGAAGGTGCCGTCGCGGGTCAGGCCGGTCAGCAGCACCGTCTGCGGGTCCACCATGCGGATGTACCAGGTGCGGGTGACCAGGATGCCGCGCTCGGTGCTGCGGACCAGGTCGGCGGTGCTCTTGTCGCCGCCGGCCATGATCAGGTTGCCGGGCTGGCCGATGGCGCGCTTGCCCTGCTTCTGCGCCCAGTAGCGCGAGTACTGCAGGTACTCGACCTTGCCATCCTTGATGATCGGGTGCGCCTCGCGCGGCAGGCCCTCGCCGTCCCAGGGCAGCACCGCCGCCTCCGGATGCCAGGGATCGGCGTAGATGTTCACCCGCGGGTCGTACAGCTGCTCGCCCAGGCGGGTGCCGCCGCCCTTCTTGCTGAGGAAGCTGCGGCCCTCGTCGGCCTGGCGGGCGTCGAAGAAGAACATCATGAAGCCGATCAGGCCGGCCGCCGCGGCCGGTTCCAGGATCACGGTGTACTTGCCCGGCTCCAGCGCCTTGGCCTCGGCCGAGTCGCGCGCCTTCTGGATCGCCACCTGGATCTCGTCGTCCGGCTTGAACTGGCGGAAGTCACCGCTGTTGTAGCCGACCCAGCCGGAGCCGCGGCCGTCCTCGGTGCGGACGGTGCAGGTGTACTCGACGTTGGTGCTGCGCTGGTAGCCGAAGTTGCCCTTGGAGTTGGCGAAGGCAAAGAAGCTCTGGTCGTCCTGCAGGAAGCCGGCGGCGATCAGGTTGGCGTCCTTGCACGGGGCGATCGACGCGGCGGCCACCTGGGCGCGCTGCTCCGGGGTGACGTCGGCGGTGGCCTGGACGAAGGTGGGGCTGGGCCGGTAGGTCTGCTTGTCCAGCGCCGGCATGTACTCCGGGTTCTCCGGTGCCAGCCGTGCCAGCTCCTCCGAGCGGCGCACCACCCGCTCCAGCGACTCGTCGTCGAAGGTGTTGATGGTGGTGATGCCCTCGCGCTTGCCGAAGGCCGACTGCACGATCAGCTGGGCGTTGGAGACGATGCCGCTGGTGGAGACCTGGTTGAGGGCGAAGCGGATGTTGCCCTGCACCGAGCCGGAAAGGGTGGCGGTGCACTCGTCGGCCTGCGAGAGCGCGAGGACCTTGTCGAGGATGGCCTTGGCCTGTTCTTCGGTGAGAATGCTCATGGTCTGTGGCTCCTGGACCGGTCAGCCGATGTTGCGGGCGGTGTTGATGACATTGACGCCATTGAAGCGGGCCGTGGCCGACCCGTGCGATACGGCGGAAATCTGCGGGGGCTGACCCTTGCCGTCGAAGAAACTGCCGCTGAGCCGGTAGTCGGACTCGTCGCAGATCGCCGCACAGGCACCCCAGAACTCCGGCGTGCGGATCTGGTAGGCGACGTCCTCGAGCATGCGGGTGATCTTGCCGTTCTTGATCTCGTAGAACAGCTGGCCGCCGAACTGGGCGTTGTAGCGCTGCTGGTCGATCGAGAACGAGCCGTCGCCGATGATGTAGATGCCGTTCTCGACGTCCTTGATCATGTCGGCGACGCTGAGCTTGTCCTTGCCCGGCGCCAGCGAGACGTTGGCCATGCGCTGGAACTGCACGCTGGCCCAGGAATCGGCGTAGCAGCAGCCATGCGATTCCTTCTCGCCGATGATGTGCGCCTGGTCGCGGATGGCCTGGTAGTTGACCAGGATGCCGTCCTTCACAAGGTCCCAGCGCTTGGTCTTGACGCCCTCGTCGTCGTAGCCGACGGCGCCCAGGCTGCCTTCCTGGACCTTGTCGGCGAAGAAATTGACCCGCTCGCTGCCGTAGCGGAAGCCGGACTCGCGCTTGTCCAGGGTGGCGAAGCTGGTGCCGGCGTAGTTGGCCTCGTAGCCGAGCACGCGGTCCAGTTCCAGCGGGTGGCCGACGCTCTCGTGGATGGTCAGCCACAGGTGCGAGGGATCGAGCACCAGATCGTACTTGCCCGGCTCGACCGAGGGCGCGCTCAGCTTCTCGCGGGCCTGCTCGGCGGCGAAGCGGGCGTCCTCGACCATGTCGTAGGAACGGCCATAGCAGACCACGCCGTTGGGCATGACGAACTTCTGCGCCGGGTCGCCCTCCAGGTACTCCCAGCCCATGCCCATCGGCGCCGAGAGGCCGTTGCGGGTGCGGAACTTGCCGGTTTCCTTGTTGACGGCGGTGACGGTGAACGGCGCCCAGATCCGATGCACGTCCTGGTCGATGTAGCTGCCGTCGGTGGAGGCGAAGTACTTCTGCTCGTTGACCAGGAACAGGATCGAGTTGACGAAGTCGGCGCCGGCCTTCTGCGCTTCGGCGTTCACGCCCAGCAGCAGCTCGACCTTCTCCTTGACCGGCACTTCCATGGCGTTCTTGCGGATCGGCGTGCGCCAGCTGACCTCGCCGACGCCCTTGACCGGGGCAAGCTGCACCGGCTTGTCCTGCAGGCGGCTGTTGGCCTTGGCGATGGCGACCGCCTGCCGGGCCGCGGCGGCCACGCCCTGCGGGCTGAGGTCGCGGGTGGCGGCGAAGCCCCAGGCGCCGTTGGCGATCACCCGGATGCCGGTGCCGATGGATTCGGTGTTCACCACGTTCTGGACCTTGTCCTCGCGGGTGATCACGAACTG
>DATGPR010000136.1:0-14718 GCA_035304725.1 Arenimonas sp. | reverse complement strand
AGTACCTGCGCCGGGTGCCGTCCGGCTGCCGCTTGAAGCGCTGGTGCAGCCAGAAGTACTGCTCGGGCCGGCGGCGGATCAGCTGTTCCAGCGTCGCCATCACCCGGGCGGTGTCGGCGGTGGCATCGCGGGTGGGGAAGTCCTGCAGCGGCGGCAGGATCTCGATGCGGTAGCGGCCGTCGTCCAGGCGCTCGTGGAACAGCGGCAGCACCGCGGCGCCGCTGAGCCGGGCCAGCTGGTGGGTGGAGGTCAGGCTCCAGGCCGGCTGGCCGAAGAAGGGCACGAAGACGCTGTCGCCGCGTCGCGTTTCCTGGTCCGGCGCGAACCAGAGCAGGCCGCCCTGCTTGAGGTGACGCACGGCCGGGCGCAGCTCGTCGCGGGCGAACATGGCCACCGCGTGCCGCAGCCGGCCGTGCTTGACCGCCCATTCCATCGCCGGCTGCTCGTGCGGCCGGTACATGGCCGCCAGGGCGACATGGCCGCAGAGCAGGCGCAGGCTGGCTTCCAGGGTGATGAAGTGGGCCGAGACCAGGATCACGCCGCGGCCACCGGCATGGGCCGCTTCCAGGTGTTCCAGGCCGCTCAGCTCCAGGCCGCGGTCCACTGGCGACAGCGGCCCCCACCAGGCGCGCAGGAACTCGAACACGCCGATGCCCAGGGCTTCGAAGTTGGCCCGCAGCAGGCGCTCCCGCGCCGCCTCGTCCAGCTCCGGGAAACACAGGGCCAGATTGGTGGCCACCACCCGCCGCCGCGAGCGCAGCAGCCGGGCCAGCAGGCGGCCCAGCCAGGGGCCGACCGCACGCTGCAGCCGCCAGGGCCAGCGCGCCAGGGTCCAGCCGAAGGCGATCGCCAGCCAGACCGGCCAGTGGCGGGGGGAAAGGGGTGGTCTGTCGGCGGGTTCGGCCATGGGCCGTTCATTCTAGCCGCGCCCGCCGCCGCGCCGAGCGGCTATCCTTGCGCGATGCGACTTTCCCTCGGGCAGCGGCTGGTGCTGGGCCTTTATTCCCTGGTCCTGCATCTCGTCTTCCCCGTCACCCTCTACCACCTCGTCTGGCGCGGAATGCGCCAGCGCGCCTACCTGCAGCGCTGGTCGGAGCGTTACGCCTGGCTGGGCGACCGGCTGGACCTGAAGGATTCGATCTGGGTGCACGCCGTCTCGGTTGGCGAGGTGCTGGCGGCGCGGCCGCTGGTGGACGGCCTGCTGGCGCGGCATCCGGACCGGCCGGTGCTGGTCACCACCATCACCCCGACCGGCTCGGAGCGGGTGCAGGCGCTGTGGGGCGATCGCGTCACCCACGTCTACCTGCCCTACGACCTGGGCCACATGGTGCGGCGTTTCCTCGACCGGGCGCGGCCGGCGCTGGCGGTGATCGTCGAGACCGAGATCTGGCCCAACCTCTATGTCGAATGCGGCCGCCGCGGCATTCCGCTGATGATGGTGAATGCGCGCCTGTCGCCGCGCTCGCTGCGCGGCTACATGGCGATCCGGCCGCTGGTGCGCATCGCCCTGGAGGCGGCGAGCCTGGTGGCGGCACAGTCGCGCGCCGATGCCGAGCGGCTGATGCGCCTGGGCGCCGACCCCGGCCGGGTCGTGGTCACCGGCAACCTCAAGTACGACCTCAACCTGCCCCAGGGCCTGCCGGAGCAGGCGGCGCGCTGGCGCCAGGGCTGGGGCGAACGGCGGCCGGTCTGGATCGCCGCCAGCACCCATCCGCCGGAGGAAGAGGCGGTGCTGCGCATGCACGCGCAGGTGCTGGAACGGCATCCCGACGCCCTGTTGCTGTGGGCGCCGCGGCATCCGGAACGCTTCGCGCCGGTGCTGGCGCAGGCGCGTGCCGAAGGCTGGGATGTCGGCGCGCGCCAGCCCGACGGCCTGCCCGGCCCGCAGCAGCAGGCGTTCGTGATCAATTCGATCGGCGAGCTGCTGGCCTTCTATGCCGCCGCCGACGTTGCCTTCGTCGGCGGCAGCCTCTGCGAGATCGGCGGGCACAACGTGCTGGAGCCGGCGGCGCTGGGCGTGCCCGCGGTGGTCGGTCCGCACACCTTCAACTTCGCCGAGCCGACCCGCCGGCTGAAGTCGGCAGAGGGCCTGATTCAGGCGGACGATGCCGGGCAGGTGACGGCGGCGCTGCTGTCGCTGCTGGAAAACGAAACGCGCCGCCAGGCCATGGGCCAGGCGGCGCGTCAGGAGATGCAGTCACTGTCCGGTGCGCTGGCGCGCACCCTGGACCTGGTCGGAATCATGCTGGACCCGCGCGCGCACTGAGCGGCGCGGGTCCTTCCGGCATCAGTAGGCGCTGTCGTCGGCGTCGAGGACGGCCTCGGCGTCGGCCACCAGCACGCGGTTCACCGCCTGCAGGTCCTCAAGCGAGATGGTGCCGACGGCCTGCTTCAGGCGCAGGGTGTTGACCAGGAAGGCGTGCCGCGACTGGGCGTACTCGCGCTGGGCCTGATACAGGGCCTGCTGGCTGATCAGCACGTCGACGATGGTGCGGGTGCCGACTTCCAGGCCGGCCTCGCTGGCCTCGTAGGCGGCCTGCGCGGAGATCACCGACTGGCGACGGGCCTCGACCTCGGCCGCGCCGGCAGCCAGCGAACGCACCGCGTTGCGGGTGCTGCGCACCACCGCGCGGCGCTCGGCTTCCAGGTCGTCGGCGACGGCGTCGCGCAGGTGCAGGGCCTGGCGCACGCCCGACTGGGTGGCGCCGCCGGCGAACAGCGGCACGCTCAGGGTGACACCGACCGTGGTGCGCTCGCTGTCGTTGCGGAAGGACGAGTAGTCCGGCGCCGGGAAGATCTCGCGGGAGAAGCCGTAGCTGTTGCCGTCGGTGTAGCTGGCGGTCAGGCCCAGGCTCGGCAGGTGGCCGGTGCGGGCGGTGGCGACGTCCTTCTCGGCGGCGGTCAGGGCCAGCTCGCGGGCCAGCAGGCTGGGGTTGTTCTCCATGGCCACGGCGACCCAGTCCTGCGAGAGCAGGTCGCTCGGGTCGGCCGGCTTGTAATCGGCCGGCAGGCCCTGCAGGCCGCCCATCGGCTGGCCGGTGATCTCGGCCAGGGCCTCGCGGGCATCGTCCAGGGCATTGGCCGCGGCGATGGTGTTGGCGCGGGCGGTGTCGTAGCGGGCGCGGGCCTCGTGCACGTCGGTGATCGGAGCCAGGCCGACCTCCAGGCGCTTCTCGGCCTGGTCGAGCTGACGCTTCACCGAGCGCTCCTCGGCGCGCGAGGAGGCCAGGGTCTCGATCGCGGTCAGCACGTTGAAGTAGGCCTCGGCGACGCGGACGATCAGCGCGTCCTGGGCGGCCTTGTACTCGGCCTCGGACTGCGCCGCGCGCGCCTTGGCGGCGCTCAGGCGGGTGTAGTTGCCGTGGTCGTAGAGGCTCTGGCGCAGGGACACGCCCCAGCCGCGCGAGGTGGTCTCGCCGGTGGACTCGGAGGGCGGCTGCACGACGGTGCCGAAGGCCTGCGATCCGGAGGTGTCGGTCTCGGTGCGGCTCCAGCTGACCTCACCGTCGAGCTGCGGCAGCAGGGCGGCGCGGCTCTGCACCACGCCCTCGCCCTGGGCCAGGCTGCGGGATTCGGCGGCCGACAGCTGCGGGTCGCTCTGGCGGGCCAGTTCATAGGCCTGCATCAGGTCGGCGGCGTGGGCCGAGCCGGCGATGCCGGCCAGCAGGATGGCGAAACTCAGGGGGCGGAGGCTCAGGCGCATGGAATGGAGTCCTGTGTCTTCAGAGGACGAAGCGCGGCGCCGGTTCGGCGCCGCGCAGATAGGGGATGTCGGTTTCGAACAGGCTCTCGCGCAGCAGGCCCTCACCCTCGCGGGTCAGCAGCAGGGCTTCCTGCACCGGCGAGAGGCCGTGCACGACGAACAGGCGGCCGCCGGGACGCAGCCACTCGACGAAGCGCTCCGGGTTCTCGGCCACGGCGGCGGTGACGGCGATGGCGTCGAACTGCCGGCCCGGCTGCCAGCTCAGGGCGTCGGCGGTTTCCAGGCGGACATTGACGTAGCCGTCGGCCTGCAGGCGGGCGCGGGCGCGCTCGGTGAAATCGGCATGGATGTCCAGGCTGGTGACCTCATGGCTCAGCCGCGCCAGGCAGGCGGTGATGAAGCCGGAGCCGGTGCCGATCTCCAGCACCTGGTCCTCCGGCTGCAGCGCCAGGGCCTGCAGCATGCGGCCCTCGACCACCGGCTTCATCATGGACTCGCCATGCTCCAGCGGCAGCGCCAGGTCGGCGAAGGCCAGCTTGCGGTGGCGCGCCGGCACGTAGTCCTCGCGCGGCACGGTCATCAGGGTCTCGAGCACGCGCGGGTCGAGCACGTCCCAGGGACGCACCTGCTGTTCGACCATGGCGAATCGGGCCTGCTGGAAATCGATGGACATCTCTGCCAAATCCTTGAATCGCAAGGGGCGTGATTCTACGCCCCGGCCCGGTCCCGGCGGAAGGCGAGAACCGCCCGAAGCCGTGAACGGGAAAGCGGAGAACCGGTTGACCCAAGCGGCGCCATCAGGCGCGGGGGCAGGATGCTGGCCGGCCCGGAAGCGCCCGTAGTGCCATTAGTCACCGGGACAAGTGACGGAAAAGGCTTGCATTCAGCCACGGCCGCCGGCCTCCCGCCGGCCGTAGGCGCGCAGGAACATGTCGACGGTGGCCCGGATGTGCCGGCGCTCCTGCTCCGGGTCCGGCCGATCGGTGCAGCCGCACATCAGCCGGGCGTGGTATTCGCCCTTGATCAGGGAGCAGAGCTGGGAGGCGGCCAGCTCGCAGTCGGGGATGTCCACCACGCCGCACCCGACGCCGGCGCGCAGGAAGGCCGCCAGGGTCTCCTGGGTGCGCTTGGGGCCGGCTTCCCAGAACAGCCGCGGCAGGTGGGAGTCCTCGGACATCTGCCGGGCCAGCACCCGCGCCACCGCGATGGCCTCCTCGCTGTTGATCAGCCGGAAGAAGGCCTGGACCACCCGCTCCAGCTGCCGCTCCCAGGCCTCGTCGCTGTGCTTGACGAACAGGTCCTGCGGCAGCAGCTCCTCGCACTTGGCCTTGACCGCTTCCACGAACAGGGTGTCCTTGTCCTGGAAGTGGCTGTAGACGGTGAGCTTGGACACCCCCGCCGCCTGGGCGATGGCGTCCATGCTGGTGCCCTCGTAACCGCGTTCGGGGAACAGGGTCTTGGCGGCATCCAGGATGGCGGCGCGCTTCTCGAGGTCCTTGGGACGGCCGGGCGGGGTGGGGTTTCGGGCGGGTCGGGACATGGCCGACATTATTATTGAACTCTCCGGTTGAGTAAAGTTAGCATACCGGCAGTTCAATAATTGACTCCTGCCCCGATGCGCGCCAAACCCCTGGTTTTCCGTGCTTTTGTCCTGCCTGGCCTGCTGGCCCTGGCAGCCTGCTCCGGCAATGGTGACGAGGCCGCCCCGGCCCGGCCGGCCCTGGTCGTCGAGGCCCGTCCCGGCGAGGGCGAGCTGGCCAGCTTCGCCGGCGAGGTCCGGGCCCGGCACGAGCCGGTGCTGTCCTTCCGCATCGGCGGCAAGCTGTCCCGGCGCCTGGCCGAGGTCGGCGACCGGGTGAAGGCCGGCCAGCTCCTGGCCGAGCTGGACGCTGCCGACGTCGCCCTGCAGCGGGAGGCCGCCCAGGCCGCCCTGGCTTCGGCCGAGGCCGACCTGGCCCTGGCGAAAGCCGAACTCGAGCGGCACCAGCGCCTGTTCGAACAGCAACTGGTCAGCCGCTCGCTGCTGGACACCCGCCAGGCGCAGTACGACGCCGCCCTGGCCCGCGTGCGCCAGGCCCGGGCCCAGGCCGCCGTCTCCGGCAACCAGGCCGACTACGCCAGGCTGCTGGCCCCGGCCGATGGCGTGATCACCCAGCGCCTGGCCGAGGCCGGTCAGGTGGTGGCGGCCGGCCAGGCCATCTACGTGCTGGCCCAGGACGGCGAGAAGGAAGTGGCGATCAGCCTGCCCGAGCAGGTCGCCTCCGGCTTCGCGCCCGGACGCGAGCTGGTGGTCGAGCTGTGGTCGCTGCCGGGCAAGCACTTCCCGGGCGTGCTGCGCGAGGTGTCGCCGGCGGCCGACCCGCAGGCGCGCACCTTCGCCGCGCGCGTGTCCTTCGATCCGGGCAGCGCGCCGGTGGAGCTGGGCCAGAGCGCCCGCGTGCACGCGCCGGGCAACGGCCGCTCGGCGCTGTACGTGCCGCTGTCGGCCCTGTACCGCAACGGGCAGAACCTGCCGGCGGTGTGGGTGGTGGATCCGGCCGACGGCACGGTCTCGCTGCGGACGGTGCGGATCGGCGCCTATGGCGAGGACGCGGTGCCGGTGCTGGAAGGCCTGCAGGCCGGCGACTGGGTCGTCGCCGCCGGCGTGCACCTGCTGCAGGAAGGACAGAAGGTGCGGCCGGTGGATCGGCAGAACCGGCCGATGATCGCGCCGGCCAATGCCGCCAGCGGCGACTGAGGACGCGCCCATGACCGGCTTCAACCTCTCCGCCTGGGCGCTGCGCAACCGCTCGCTGGTGCTCTACGCGATGATCCTGCTGGGCGTGCTGGGCATCTTCAGCTACCAGCGCCTGGGCCAGTCCGAGGATCCGCCCTTCACCTTCAAGATCATGGTCGTGCGCACCTTCTGGCCGGGCGCCACCGCCGAGGAGGTGGCCCTGCAGGTCACCGACCGGATCGAGAAGGAAGTGATGGAGACCGGCCGCTACGAGTTCGTGCGCAGCTATTCGCGTCCGGGCGAGTCACTGGTGATGCTGATGGCGCGCGATTCCATGGTCTCGCGCGACCTGCCGCAGCTCTGGTACGACGTGCGCAAGAAGGTCGGCGACATCCGCCAGACCCTGCCCGCCGGCGTGGTCGGTCCGTATTTCAACGACGAGTTCGGCGACGTCTTCGGCAACATCTACGCCCTCACCGGCGACGGCTTCGACTACGCCACCATGAAGGACTACGCCGAGCGGCTGGAGCTCGAGCTGCTGCGGGTGCCGGACGTGGGCAAGATCGAACTGGTCGGCCTGCAGGACGAGAAGATCTGGATCGAACTGTCCAACACCAAGCTGGCCACGCTCGGCGTGCCGCTGGAGGCCGTGCAGCGGGCCATCGACGAGCAGAACGCGGTGGCGCCGGCCAGCTTCTTCGAGACGGCCACCGACCGGGTGCAGCTGCGGGTGGACGGCCCCTTCGACAGCGTGCAGGCCCTGCGCGACTTCCCGATCCGGGTCGGTGACCGCAGTTTCCGCCTGGGTGACGTCGCCGAGGTCAAGCGCGGTTTCGCCGATCCGCCGGAGCCGCGCATGCGCTTCATGGGCCGCGACGCCATCGGCATCGCCGTCTCCATGCGCGACGGCGGCGACATCCTGCGCCTGGGCGAGCGCCTGGACGCCGAGTTCGCCCGCCTGCAGGAGACGCTGCCGGTCGGCATGAAGCTGGAGAAGGTTTCCGACCAGCCGCGGGCGGTGCGCGCCTCGGTCAACGACTTCGTGCGGGTGCTGACCGAGGCGGTGGTGATCGTGCTGCTGGTCAGCTTCTTCTCGCTGGGCTTCCGCACCGGCCTGGTGGTGGCGCTGTCGATCCCGCTGGTGCTGGCCATGACCTTCGCGGCCATGCACTACTTCGGCATCGGCCTGCACAAGATCTCGCTGGGCGCGCTGGTGCTGGCCCTGGGCCTGCTGGTGGACGACGCCATCATCGCCGTGGAGATGATGGCGGTGAAGATGGAGCAGGGTCTGGACCGCCTGCGCGCGGCCGCCTTCGCCTGGACCTCGACCGCCTTCCCGATGCTGACCGGCACCCTGGTGACCGCGGCCGGCTTCCTGCCGATCGCCACCGCCGCTTCCAGCACCGGCGAATACACCCGTTCGCTGTTCCAGGTGGTGGTGATCGCGCTGCTGCTGAGCTGGATCGCCGCGGTGGTGTTCATTCCCTACCTGGGCGACAAGCTGCTGCCGGATCCGCGCCCGCATGACGATGGCGGCGCCGCCCACGATCCCTACGACACCCGCTTCTACCGCCGCTTCCGCGGCTGGCTGGAGGTCTGCCTGCGCTGGCGCAAGACGGTGATCGTGGTCACCGCCCTGGCCTTCGTCGCCTCGCTGGGCCTGTTCCGCTTCGTGCCGCAGCAGTTCTTCCCGGATTCGACCCGGCTGGAGCTGATGGTGGACCTGGAACTGGCCGAGGGCGCCTCGCTGCGCGCCACCGAGGCCGCCGCGCGCCGGCTCGAGGAGAAGCTGGCCGAGCGCGAGGACATCGAGAACTACGTCGCCTACGTCGGCAGCGGTTCGCCGCGCTTCTACCTGCCCCTGGACCAGAAGCTGCCGCAGGCCAACTTCGCCCAGTTCGTGCTGCTGATGCCCGACATCGAGTCGCGCGAGCAGGTGCGCCGCTGGCTGATCGAGCTGTTCGAAACCGAGTTCAGCGACCTGCAGGCGCGGGTGGCGCGGCTGGAGAACGGCCCGCCGGTCGGCTTCCCGATCCAGTTCCGCGTCTCCGGCGAACACATCCTGGAAGTGCGCCGGCTGGCGCAGCTGGTGGCCGAGCGGGTGCGGGCCAATCCGCACGTCGCCAACGTCAACCTGGACTGGGACGAGCCGAGCAAGGTGGTGCGCCTGCGCCTGGACCAGGAGCGGGCGCGGGTGCTGGGCGTGAGCTCGGCGCACCTGGCCGCCTTCCTGCGCGGTTCCCTGTCCGGCACCGAGGTCAGCACCTACCGCGAGGGCAACGAGCTGATCGAGATCCTGCTGCGCGGCCCGGCCGAGGAGCGCGAGCGGCTGTCCCTGCTGGGCAGTCTGGCCGTGCCCACCGCCCACGGCGGCAGCGTGCCGCTGTCGCAGGTGGCCACGCTCGAGTACGGCTTCGAGGAAGGCATCGTCTGGCGGCGCAACCGGCTGCCGACCGTGACCGTGCGCGCCGACATCTACGGCGACATCACGCCGCCGACCGTGGCGGCGCAGATCCTGCCGCACCTGGAGGACGTGCGCGCCCAGCTCCCGGACGGCTACCTGCTGGAAACCGGCGGCACCGTCGAGGACTCCGGCCGCGGCTCGAAATCGGTGGCCGCCGGCGTGCCGTTGCTGCTGGGTGTGGTGCTGACCCTGCTGATGCTGCAACTGCGCAGCTTCCCGCGGGCGCTGATGGTGCTGCTGACGGCGCCGCTGGGCCTGATCGGCGTGGTGCTGTTCCTGCTGGTGTTCCGGGTGCCGTTCGGCTTCGTGGCCATGCTCGGCACGATCGCCCTGAGCGGCATGATCATGCGCAACGCGGTGATCCTGGTGGACCAGATCGAGCAGGACATCCGTGCCGGCAGCCCGCCGCGCCAGGCCATCGTCGAGGCCACCGTGCGCCGGTTCCGGCCGATCGTGCTGACCGCGCTGACGGCGATCCTGGCGATGATCCCGCTGGCGCGCAGCGACTTCTTCGGGCCGATGGCGGTGGCCATCATGGGCGGCCTGATGGTGGCGACGGTGCTGACCCTGCTGTTCCTGCCGGCCCTGTACGCGACCTGGTTCCGGGTGCGGAACGGGTAACGGACCGGCCCGCTCCGGGGAAGGAGCGGGCCGGTCGGGGCTGCCGCGGCGGCGCGTGCCCGCCGGCGGTTCAGGGTGCGCCGTAGGGGAACTGCCGGAAGATCAGCGCCATCGTCTCGTCGATGCGGGCCAGGCGGTCGGCCTGCGAGCGCGGCGCCCGGCCGGTGGCCACGCCTTCCCAGACCAGGCGGTTGCGCTGCACGTCCACCAGGTCCACGTTCATGGTGCCCTCGCGGTATTCGCTGACCAGGGTCCGCTCGGTGTGGAAGGGCACCGCCACGTAGCCGTGCCGGTAGCTGTAGTAGTAGGCCCAGTCGATGGTCGGCATGCTCGAGACATTGGTGCGCTCGACCAGGTAGGCATTGATGTTCAGCCACAGGTCGGGTGCTTCCGGGTCGTAGCGGTAGCCGCGTGCCTCCATCTCGCGCCGGGCCACGGCCCGGGCCCGCTCGCTGGCGGGGGTGGCGTAGCCGCCGCGTTCCATGGCCAGCGGCTCGTAGAAGGCGAAGCTGCGGTAGCGGTGGAACTCGGCATTGGCCGACTCGGTGGAGCTGACCTGCGGGCCGGTGGCACAGGCGGCCAGCAGCAGCAACAGCAGGGGCGCGACGGCACGGAGGAGGAAGGACATGCGCATGACGACAGGCTCCAGGGATGGACCGTTTCGAAGCTAGCACGCAGGCGCAGGGGGCGGAACACGGTCCGCCCCGCGCCGTTTCCGATCATTCAGGACGGTAAACCTGGCTGCCGCGGGCGCGGAACTCCGCCGCCTTTTCCGCCATGCCCCGTTCCAGCGCCTCGGCCTCTTCGGCCACGCCCTCCCGGGCCGCGTACTCGCGCACGTCCTGGGTGATCTTCATCGAGCAGAACTTCGGCCCGCACATGGAGCAGAAGTGGGCGACCTTGTGCGCTTCCTTGGGCAGCGTCTCGTCGTGGTACCCGCGGGCCCGTTCCGGGTCCAGGCCGAGGTTGAACTGGTCCTCCCAGCGGAACTCGAAGCGGGCCTTGCTCAGGGCGTTGTCGCGCGCCTGGGCGCCGGGGTGGCCCTTGGCCAGGTCGGCGGCATGGGCGGCGATGCGGTAGGCCATCAGGCCCTCGCGCACGTCCTCGCGGTTGGGCAGGCCCAGGTGCTCCTTGGGCGTGACATAGCAGAGCATGGCGGTGCCGAACCAGCCGATCATGGCGGCGCCGATGGCGCTGGTGATGTGGTCGTAGCCGGGGGCGATGTCGGTGGTCAGCGGGCCGAGTGTGTAGAACGGCGCTTCGCCGCACTCGCGCAGCTGCTTGTCCATGTTCTCCTTGATCAGCTGCATCGGCACGTGGCCGGGGCCTTCGATCATGGTCTGCACGTCGTGTTTCCAGGCGATCTTCGTGAGTTCGCCCAGGGTCTCGAGTTCGCCGAACTGGGCGGCGTCGTTGGCGTCGGCGATGCTGCCCGGGCGCAGGCCGTCGCCGAGGGAGAAGGCCACGTCGTAGGCCTTCATGATTTCGCAGATCTCCTCGAAATGGGTGTAGAGGAAGTTCTCCTTGTGGTGGGCCAGGCACCACTTGGCCATGATCGAGCCGCCACGGCTGACGATGCCGGTGACGCGCCTGGCGGTCAGCGGCACATAGCGCAGCAGCACGCCGGCGTGGATGGTGAAGTAGTCCACGCCCTGTTCGGCCTGTTCGATCAGGGTGTCGCGGAAGACCTCCCAGTTCAGGTCCTCGGCGATGCCGTCGACCTTCTCCAGCGCCTGGTAGATCGGCACCGTGCCGATCGGCACCGGCGAGTTGCGGACGATCCACTCGCGCGTTTCGTGGATGTGCTTGCCGGTGGACAGGTCCATCACCGTGTCGGCACCCCAGCGGATCGCCCAGACCAGCTTCTCGACCTCCTCGGCGATGCCGGAGGAGACCGCCGAGTTGCCGATGTTGGCGTTGACCTTGGTCAGGAAGTTGCGGCCGATGATCATCGGCTCGCTTTCCGGGTGGTTGACGTTGCAGGGGATGATGGCGCGGCCGCGGGCGACCTCGTCGCGGACGAAGGCCGGGGTGATGCGGGCCGGCAGGCTGGCGCCGAAGCTTTCGCCGGGGTGCTGGCTCAGCAGGTGCGCCTCGCGGAGGGCGTCCAGGCGCTGGTTCTCGCGGATGGCGATGAACTCCATCTCCGGCGTGACGATGCCGCGGCGGGCGTAGTGCATCTGGGTGAGGTTGGCGCCGGCACGGGCCCGGCGCGGCGCGCGCGGGCTCGGGAAGCGGATCGCCTCCAGCCGGGGGTCGGCGGCGCGGGCGCGGCCAAAGGCCGAACTCAGGCCGGGCAGGGCCTCGCTGTCGCCGCGCTCGGCGATCCAGCCGGCGCGCAGGGCCGGCAGGCCGGCGGCCAGGTCGATCCTGGCCTCCGGGTCGGTGTAGGGCCCGGAGGTGTCGTAGACGGTGAAGGGCGCATTGGCCTCGGCCGGGCCGTGCATGCGCGGGGTCGGCGCCAGGGTGATTTCGCGCATCGGCACGCGCAGGTCCGGGCGCGAGCCCTCGACATGCACCTTGCGTGAGCCGGGAATCGGGCGGGTGACTTCTTCGGACAGTTGCTGGGCCTGGCGCAGCAGGTCGGCGGGAACGGCATTCATCGGCTTCATCCTCCTGGCCCCGACGGGGGCGGGCATGAAGCGGCGGCGCCGGGGCGCCGGCATGGCCGGCACCGCGAAGCTTCCCTACGCCGGTGCGAGCCGGATCAGGTTCGAAGGGTCTGTCTCAGCCCAGGCCGCGCCCGGGCACCCCCGCTTCGGCGGGCATTCTCCCATACCCGGGCGGAAAGCTCCCGCCCTGGCCGGGGCGCTCAGATCTGCGGCACTTCCTGCAGCAGCAGGATCAGGGCGTCGCGGGTGCGCCGGCGCAGCTCGTTGAAGCGGGTTTCCATGTCCGGGCCGGCCAGCTGCGCGGCGTCCAGGTGCTCGAGGCTGTGGCAGACGTCGACCAGGCCGGTGGCGCCCATGGCCAGGGCGGCCGAGCGCAGGTAGTGGGCCGACTTGCCGAGGGCGTCGGAGTCGCCGGCCAGGTGCGCCTGCTCCATCTTCTTCACCAGTTCCGGCGCCTCGTGCACGAACATGCGCACGAACTCGCTGAAGGCGCCGGGACGGTCGCGGTCGAGCATGCGCAGCAGTTCGAGGGCCTTGGGATCGAGCTGGGCATCGGCCATGGCGGGGGCTCCGGGGCGGTGACAGGCGCCATTCTGGAGCTTTGGCGGGCGCCTGCCTAGCCCGCCGGACGGCGGAATCCGAGTGCGGGCTCCAGGGCTTTCCCGTATCCTTTCGCCCCCTTTTCCGCCTTACGCCCTCCCCCCGGGCAAGCAAGCCAAGGAGTACCCCATGGGCCTGGACCTGGTTCCCACCGGCCGCGACGTGCCGAACGAGATCAACGTCGTCATCGAGATCCCCAAGGACGCCGAACCGGTCAAGTACGAGGTGGACAAGGCCACCGGCGCCATCTTCGTGGACCGGATCCTGTCCACGCCCATGCGCTACCCCTGCAACTACGGCTACGTCCCGCACACCCTGTGCGGCGACGGCGACCCGGCCGACGTGCTGGTGATCCTGCCGCTGCCGCTGCTGCCGGGCTCGGTGATCCGCTGCCGTCCGGTCGGCCTGCTGAAGATGAAGGACGAGGCCGGCGAGGACGTGAAACTGGTTGCGGTGCCGGTCGAGAAGGTGTTCTCCGGCTACGCCCACATCCACGACATCGGCCAGGTCAGCCAGCACTGGCTGGAGCGCATCGGCCACTTCTTCGAGCACTACAAGGACCTGGAGAAGGGCAAGTGGGTCAAGCTCGACGGCTGGCAGGGCGCCGAGGCCGCCCGCCGCGAGGTGCTGGAGGCGGTGCAGCGCTTCGAGGCGCATCCGGAGAAGCTCAACTACTGAGCCCGCCGACCCCGCCCCGCGGACCGGCGTGCCGGCCGGCCCCGCACTGGCGCGGGGGACGGAAAGAAAAAGCCCCGGCAAGGCCGGGGCTTCTTCGTTTTGCAGCCGGTGAAACCGCTTACAGCAGCGGAATCAGCAGCAGGGCCACGATGTTGGTGACCTTGATCAGCGGGTTGACGGCCGGGCCGGCGGTGTCCTTGTACGGATCGCCGACGGTGTCGCCGGTGACCGCGGCCTTGTGCGCCTCGCTGCCCTTGCCGCCGTGGTGGCCTTCCTCGATGTACTTCTTGGCGTTGTCCCAGGCGCCGCCGCCGGTGCACATCGAGATGGCGACGAACAGGCCGGTGACGATGGTGCCCATCAGCAGGCCGCCCAGCGCCGCCGGGCCCAGCACCAGGCCGACCAGGATCGGCACCGCCAGCGGCAGCAGCGAAGGCATGATCATTTCCCGGATCGCGGCCCGGGTCAGCAGGTCGACCGCCTTGTCGTACTGCGGCTTGCCGGTGCCTTCCATGATGCCGGCGATGTCGCGGAACTGCCGCCGCACCTCCTCGACCACCGCGCTGGCGGCGCGGCCCACCGCCTGCATGGCGTAGGCGCCGAACAGGTAGGGGATCAGGCCGCCGATCAGCAGGCCGATCAGCACGTCGGGCCGGTTGATCGAGAAATCGACCGCGGCGCCGGTGGCGGCGGTCTTCTCGCTGAGCTTGTGCGCGTAGTCGGCGAACAGCACCAGCGCGGCCAGGCCGGCCGAACCGATCGCATAGCCCTTGGTGACGGCCTTGGTGGTGTTGCCGACCGCGTCCAGGGCGTCGGTGGTCTTGCGGATCTCCGGGTCCATGCCGGACATCTCGGCGATGCCGCCGGCGTTGTCGGTGATCGGGCCGTAGGCGTCCAGGGCGACGATCATGCCGGCCATGGACAGCATCGAGGTGGCGGCGATGGCGATGCCGTACAGGCCGGCCAGCTCGTAGCAGCCCCAGATCGCCAGGGCCACGGCCAGCACCGGCGCCGCCGTCGACTTCATGCTCACCGCCAGGCCGGCGATGACATTGGTGGCGTGGCCGGTTTCCGAGGCCTTGGCCACCTGCTGCACCGGCGCGTACTCGGTGGCGGTGTAGTACTCGGTGATCACCACCATCGCCGCGGTCAGGCCCAGGCCGATCAGGGCGCACCAGAACAGGGTGGTCGCCATCTCGCCGTCGAACAACTGGTGGGCGATGAACCAGAACGCCACCGCCGCCAGCACGCCCGACACCGCCAGGCCGCGGTACAGCGCGTTCATGATCTTGCCGCCGGCGCTGACCTTGACGAAGAAGGTGCC
>DATGPR010000135.1:0-16066 GCA_035304725.1 Arenimonas sp. | reverse complement strand
CGGTTCGCGCATTAACGGGCGCCGTTGATACGGGAAACCCCTGGCCGAGCCTGATCCCGGCGGGTCCGCCTTGCGCGGGCCGGGCTTGCAGCGCCCCTCGGCGGGGTGGGGCCCAGTGGGCCGGGCGGAATTATATCCCTCTCCCACAAGGGGAGAGGGAGCAGGGGCGTTACTTCTTCAGGCCGGCGGCCTTGCGCAGCGCCTCGGCGCGGTCGGTCTTCTCCCACGAGAAGGCGGTGGCGGTCTGCTTCTTGCCGTTGCCGTCGGTGTAGGTGATTTCCTTGGGCTTGCGGCCGAAGTGGCCGTAGGCCGCGGTCAGCCGGTAGATCGGGTGCAGCAGGTCCAGCATCTTGACGATGCCGTAGGGGCGCAGGTCGAAGTGCTTGCGGATCAGCTTCTCGATCTTCTCGTCGCTGATCTTGCCGGTGCCGAAGGTGGTCACCGAGATCGACGTCGGCTCGGCCACGCCGATGGCGTAGCTCACCTGCACCTCGCACTTGTCGGCCAGGCCGGCGGCGACCACGTTCTTGGCGACGTAGCGGGCGGCGTAGGCGGCCGAACGGTCCACCTTCGACGGGTCCTTGCCCGAGAAGGCGCCGCCACCGTGGCGGGCCATGCCGCCGTAGGTGTCGACGATGATCTTGCGGCCGGTCAGGCCGGCGTCGCCCACCGGGCCGCCGATCTCGAACTTGCCGGTCGGGTTGATGTGGATGCGCGACTTCGGCAGCGACTTCAGCCAGGCCTTGGGCAGCACCGGCTCGAGGATGTGCTTCATCACGCCCTCGACGATCTCCTTGTGCTTCACGCCCGGCGCGTGCTGGGTCGACAGCACCACGGCCTCCAGGCCGACGATGTCGTTGCCGTCATAGCGCAGCGTCACCTGGCTCTTGGCATCCGGGCGCAGCCACTTGAGCTTGCCCGAGCGGCGCACCTTGGCCTGCTGCTCCACCAGCCGGTGGGCGTAGTAGATCGGCGCCGGCATGAACTCCGGCGCCTCGTTGCAGGCATAGCCGAACATCAGGCCCTGGTCGCCGGCGCCCTGTTCCTCGGGCTTCCTGCGGTCCACGCCCTGGGCGATGTGCGGCGACTGCTTGCCGATCATGTTGATGATGGCGCAGGTGTGGCCATCGAAGCCGACGTCGCTGTTGTCGTAGCCGATGTCGTTGATGACCTTGCGGGTCAGCTCCTCGATGTCCACCCAGGCGGCGGTGGTGATCTCGCCGGCGACGATGGCGGCGCCGGTCTTCACCAGGGTTTCGCAGGCCACGCGCGCCTTCGGATCCTGTCTCAGGATCGCGTCCAGCACCGCATCGGAAATCTGGTCGGCCATCTTGTCCGGGTGGCCCTCGGAGACCGACTCGGAAGTGAAGAGGTAGCTGGACATCGTTGCTTATATCCCTTGATTGAGATGAAAGGATGTGTGGGGCGCGCATCATACACCCGGGACTCCGCGCCCGCACCCGGCCCTGCCGGTCATTGCAGACGGATTCAGCCTGCCGGCAGCGGCCCGATTCCTGGCCGGATCGCCGCCGGAACCGGCCCCGGCGGCGCCATTCTCCCCCGATTCCCGCCCGCTGGCGCCCCGGCCGGTGCTGCACTGCAGCGCCCACCGGCTTTGTCAGCGGTCGGCAAATGGAGTTAGGGTCCGGTTGCAGTGTGCAGCCTTCACCCCCCGCCGGGCCCGCATCACTGCCGTACCGGTCCGGCGTTCCAACCAGGAGGAAACCCCTGATGCGAACCCGGATGCCCAGTTTGCGTCCCCTTGTCGTTGCTGTGGTCGTGCTCGGGCTGGCCGGCTGCGCCGGTTACGTCAAGCGCGACGAATTCGATGCCACGATCGCCGAGCTGCGTGCGACCGACCAGCAGCAGCAGCAGCGGCTGGACCAGCTGCAGGCCCTGATGGAACAGCGCTTCGGCGAGTACGACGCCCGCATCTCCCAGGTCGAGGGCCGCCTGCGGGTCGAAACCACCGCCCACTTCGCCGTGGACGACGCCACCCTGCGCGATGCCGACAAGCCCATGCTGGACGACTTCGCCCGGGTGATCCGCGACCACCACCCCGGCGTGGTGGTGACCGTGGAAGGCTTCACCGACCCGTCCGGCTCGGCCGCCTACAACAAGCGCCTGGGCCAGCGCCGCGCCGATGCGGTGCGCGATTACCTGGTCACCCAGGGGCTGCCGGACGCGCAGGTGCGGGCGGTCAGCTATGGCGAGGACCGCAACCGGCAGATCCACGCCGGCGCCACCGGCGAGCAGGGCCTGGCCAACCGCCGCGTCGCCCTGGTGATCGACTTCGCCGAGGCGGTCGCCGCCCGCTGATGTTTCCGACCGGCCGGGCACCGCGCCCGGCCGGTCACCCGCCCGGCGCGTCGGCGCGGCCGACCCAGGCGGCGTAACAGCCCGGGCCCGCGTAATGCGCGTGCAGGTAGGCGGCGCGCGGGTTGGCCAGCAGGTCGCGGGCCGCGGCCAGCATGTCCACGCCGGCGGTGAGCTTCGAACCGACCATCCAGCCCGCGGCGTCGAAGGCGCGCAGCGAAAGCGTGCGCCGGGCCAGGGCCGGCGGCACCTCGTTCAACGCGTCCCAGGCCCGCGTCGCGGCCTGCCTGAAGTAAACGGCGTGCGAGGCGTGGAAGGGGGTGTCGGCCGGCTGGTGCGTGTGGTGGAGCAGCAGCACGGTCTCGCCCGGTTGGGCGTCGTCGAGCGTGGCGCGGCAGGGGTAGCCCGGGTAGCCGTCGGCGATGCGGACCACCGCGCGACGGGCCGCCAGCGTCTCCGGATCGGCGTGGAAGAGGGCCTGTACGGGGGACGGGTCGAGGCCGCGGATGCGGATGTCCATGGCATGTCTCCTGGAAATGGTGGTGCCCATGCTCGGCTGGCGGGGCCGGCGTCGCTATCCGCTTCTTGCGCCTCACGCCACCGCGACCGCATGGCCGGTTAGGATCGCCCGGTGGATTCACTCTCCCAGATCGTCCTGGGCGGCGCGCTCGCCGCCGCCATCGCCCCGGCCCGGCACCGGCGCGCCGCGGTGGCGGCCGGCGCCGCGCTGGGCACGTTGCCGGACCTCGATTCGGTGCCGATGTGGCTGCTCGGGCTCGACCCGGTCACGAACATGACCTGGCATCGGGGTCCTTCGCATTCGCTGCTGGTGCTGGTGCCGTTGGCGGCGCTGCTGTGGGGGTGGCTCAGGGGCCGGGGCGGGCGCGTGGCGGAGGCGCCGACGCGCTGGTACTGGGCCATCACCCTCGCGCTGGTGACGCACCCGGTGCTCGACGCCTTCACCGTCTACGGCACCCAGCTGTGGTGGCCGCTGCCGCCATCGCCGGCGATGTGGTCGAGCGTGTTCATCATCGACCCGCTGTACACGCTGCCGCTGCTGCTGGCCTTCGTGTTGGCGCTGGTGCGGGGCTGGCGGCCGTCGGCGCAGGCCGCGCTGGTGGCCGGACTGGCGCTGAGCACGGCCTACCTGGGCTGGTCACTGGTGGCCAAGGCGATGGTCGGGCGCGCTGCCGAAACCACGCTGGCGGGCATGGGCCTGCAGGACGCACCGCGGTTCTCGGTGCCGATGCCCTTCAACACGCTGCTTTGGCGCGTGGTGGTGATGACGCCGGACGGGTTCCTGGAAGGCGAGCGCTCGCTGGTGGCGGACGAGGGGCCGATGGTGTTCCGGGAGTACGCATCCGATACGCGGGCGCTGGAGGAGGCATCGGGGTTCCCGGCGGTTCGCCGCCTGCTTTGGTTCAACCGCGGCTTCATGAAAGCCGAGCAGCGCGATGGCCGGCTGGTGCTGTCGGACCTGCGCATGGGTGCCGAGCCGGACTACAGCTTCAGATTCGTGGTGGCCGAGCGCGATGGCGGGGGCTGGCGCGAGATCGTGCCCGGCCAGGTCGCCTGGCCTTGGGAGGCGCGCCGTCGCCTGGCGCAGATGTGGGAGCGGATTTGGCAACGTCCGGCGGACGAGGCGGCCCTGGCCGCGGCCGGGACGACCCGGGTTCAGGCCGCGGCGGCGAAGCCGGGCGAGACGCCGGCCAGCAGCGCGTCGAAGTAGTCGCGGGTCAGGCGCAGCTGCGCCTCGGCGCTGTCGGCGCGGTTGACCACGCTGCGGAAGGCGGCGTTCTCCGGCCGGTCCCTGGCGTACCAGCCCAGGTGCTTGCGGGCGATGCGCACGCCCTGCGGCTCGCCGTAGAAGGCGTGCAGCTCCTGCAGGTGGCCCAGCAGGATGTCGCGCACCTCGGCCAGGCCCGGCTCGGGCAGGGATTCACCGGTGGCCAGGTAGTGCGCCACCTCGCGGAAGATCCAGGGCCGGCCCTGGGCGGCGCGGCCGATCATCACCGCGTCGGCGCCGGTGTGGCGCAGCACCTGCCCGGCCTTCTCCGGCGAATCGATGTCGCCGTTGGCGATCACCGGGATGCGCAGCGCCGCCTTCACCTCGGCGATGGTGTCGTACTCGGCCTGGCCGGTGTACATCTGGTCGCGGGTGCGGCCGTGGATGGCCAGTGCGGCGATGCCGCTGGCCTCGGCGATGCGGGCGATGGCCAGCGCGTTCTTGCGGTCGGCGGCCCAGCCGGTGCGGATCTTCAGCGTCACCGGCACCTCGACCGCGGCCACCACCGCGCCCAGGATGCGTGCCACCAGGGCCTCGTCGCGCATCAGCGCCGAGCCGGCCCAGGCCTGGCAGACCTTCTTGGCCGGGCAGCCCATGTTGATGTCGATGATGTGGGCGCCGTGGGCGACGTTGTGGCGGGCGGCCTCGGCCAGGCGCGCCGGTTCGGTGCCGGCGATCTGCACGCTGACCGGGTCCGGCTCGCCGGCATGGTCCATGCGCCGCAGCGACTTGCGGGTGCCCCACAGGCGCGGGTCGGAGGTGGTCATCTCCGACACGCACAGGCCCGCGCCCAGGCGCCGGCATAGTTGCCGGAAGGGCTTGTCGGTGACGCCGGCCATCGGGGCCAGCCACACCGGCGGGTCAAGCAGGTAGGGGCCGATACGCATGGGCCGGCATTGTAGCGGCCGGCGGCCGGCCGGTCCGGCTCAGCCGCTGCTGTCGTTCACCACGGCGCCGGGCGCGTTCTCCATCACCGAGCGGATGCCGTTGTCGCGGCCGCCGGCGTCGGCATACATCTGGCTCTGGCCGATGACCTGGCCGTTGCTGGCCTTGAGCACGAAGTACTTGCGCCCGTCCCTGGCGTCCAGCCGCTCGAAGCTGGCCTCGCTGCCGGCATTCTTCCGCACCGACTCGATGCCGTTGAGGCAGCTGTCCTTGGCCTTGTAGCCCTCGCTGCTGAGGATCACCTGGCCGTTGCCGGCCTTGAGGTTGAACTGGAACTCGCCGTTGCCGCGCTTGCTGACTGCGAAGGTACCTGCCATGGCCATCTCCCCGGGGGACGTGGTGGACGCCAGGCCAGCCTAGGAGCGGGGGTGTTACCGCACGGTTAAGCGCCCACCGGGGCTTCAGTCGGCCAGTTCGTCCCGCCGCGGCATGGCCAGGGCGGCGCCATGCCGTTCGGTGGACCGGGCGGCGTAGCGGCTGGCGAAGGCGAGCGCCTCGGCGAAGGGCGTGCTGCCGGCGGCGAGGGCGGCGGCGAGCGCACCGCTGAAGGCATCGCCGGCGCCGGTGGTGTCGACGGTGCGGGCCGGCATGGCGGGCACGCGGTAGCAGTCGCGGCTGTCGCCGTAGCGGCGGCGGCCATGCGAGACGAAGGCGCCGTCGGCGCCCAGGGTCAGCACCACGCTGGCGTGTGGCGCCAGTTCGCGGCAGGCCGCATGCAGTTCGTCCTCGCCGAGCGTGGCCAGTTGCTCAGCCGCGAGCTGGCGGCCGGCGTGGCGGGCGAGCAGGGCAGCGAACTCGGTTTCGTTCGGGGTCAACAGGTCGGCCGCCTGCAGCAGCGCGGTACTGGTGGGCGCGTTCGCCGGCGCCGGGTTGAGCAGGGTCAGGACGCCGCGTTCACGCGCGGCCTGCAGGGCCGCCAGCACGGCTTCCGGCGGCACTTCCAGCTGCGCCAGCAGCACGTCGGCGGTCTCCAGCGCATCCCGCTGGGCCAGCACGAAGTCGGCCGACAGCGCTGCGTTCGCGCCCGGCGCCACCAGGATCATGTTGCGGCCGCCGGCATCCACGTAGATGCCGGCACTGCCGGTGGCGAGCTCGGGGCAGACCTGGTCGCGCAGGTCGATGTCGTCGGCGGTGGCCAGGCTGCGCGCATGCGCCGCCGCGGCGTCGTCACCCAGGGCGGCGATGAAGACGGTGCTGGCGCCGGCGCGGGCGGCGGCCACGGCCTGGTTGAAGCCCTTGCCACCCGGGCCGGTGGCGTAGCGGCCAAGACGGGTGGCGCCGGGGGCGGGCAGGGCGTCGGTGCTCCAGACGTGGTCCTGGTTGTAGGACCCGACCACCAGCACCCGCCCGCCCATGCCTTCAGGCTCCCAGGCTGGTCAGCACACCGGCGATCGTGGCGGTCATGAAGGTGGCCAGCGAACCGCCCAGCACCGCCCGCAGGCCGAAGCGGGCGAGGTCCTGGCGCCGGTTCGGGGCCAGGCCGCCGATGCCGCCGATCTGGATGGCGATCGAACTGAAGTTGGCGAAGCCGCAGAGCGCGTAGGTGGCGATCAGCCGGCCCTTCTCGCTCAGCTCGACGCCGTCGACGCGGCCGTTGACGATGTCGGCCAGCTGCAGGTAGGCGACGAACTCGTTGATCACCACTTTCTGGCCGATCAGCGAACCGACCGTGGTGGCGTCCTGCCAGGGCACGCCGATCACCCAGGCGATCGGCGCCAGCAGGTAGCCGAACAGGGTGGCCAGGTCGGTCGGCTTGCCCAGCAGGGACTGCAGGCCGGTCACCTCGCCGATCCAGGTCAGCGGCCAGTTGATCAGCGCGATCAGGGCGATGAAGGCCAGCAGCATGGCGCCGATGTTCAGGGCCAGGCGCAGGCCATCGGCGGCGCCGGCGGCGGCAGCGTCGATGACGTTGCTGGTGGTCTTCTCCACTTCCATGCGCACGGTGCCGCGGGTCAGCGGCTCGCCGGTCTCCGGCACCAGCAGCTTGGCGATCACCAGGGTGGCCGGCGCCGCCATGATCGAGGCCGCCAGCAGGTGCTTGGCGAAGAAGGCCTGCTGCTCCGGGTCACCGCCGCCGAGCATGCCGACGTAGGCCGCCAGCACGCCGCCGGCGATGTGCGCCATGCCGCCGATCATCATGGTCAGCAGCTCGGACTCGGTCATGCGGGCGATGTAGGGGCGCACGGTCAGCGGCGCCTCGGTCTGGCCGATGAAGACGCTGGCGCAGACGCTGGTGGTCTCGGCACCGGAAACGCGCATCACCTTGGTGATCGCCCAGGCCATGGCCCGCACGATCGCCTGCATCACGCCCAGGTGGTACATCACGCCCATCAGCGAGGCGAAGAAGATGATGGTCGGCAGCACCTGGAAGGCGAAGATGAAGCCGTAGGTCTCGGTGTCCATCAGGCCGCCGAAGATGAACTTCGAGCCCTCGTTGACGAAGGCGAGGATCTTCACGAAGCCGTGGCCCAGCCAGTCGAACACCTCGCGGCCGCCCGGGACCACCAGCACCAGGGCGGCGAAACCGATCTGCAGGGCCACGCCGGTGAGCACCAGCCGCCAGTCCACCGCACGCCGGTTGCCGGAAAACAGCCAGGCGATGCCGATCAGGACGGCAAGGCCGAAGAGGCCGAAGAAGATGCTGGAAATCATGCGGGCCAGGTCCCCTGGGCAAATGGCGGCAGCGTAGTGCAGCCCCCCCGCCCCGGCAAGGACGGCGTTCTCAGCCCTCGTCCCGGGCCACCACCCGGTTGCGGCCGGCGCGCTTGGCCAGGCGCAGGCGCAGGTCGGCCCGTTTCATCAGGCCGGACAGGTCGTTGGCGTCCTGCGGGCAGTTGGCCAGGCCGACGCTGATGGTCAGCTTGCGCGGCTCGGCGCCCCGTTCAGGCACGAAAGGCTCGGATTCCAGCTTGCGCCGCAGGGCCTCCAGCCGCTCCCAGGCGGCGCCCACCGGCAGGCGCAGCAGCAGCACGAATTCCTCGCCGCCGGCCCGGATCATCGGCTCCTCGCGGGCCAGCTCCTGGCGCAGCACCCGTACGGCGTGCCGCAGGGCGCGGTCGCCGGCCAGGTGACCCAGCTCGGCATTGATGTGGCGGAAGTTGTCCAGGTCGATCAGGGCCAAGCTCAGGGTCTCGCCCCGGGCCCGCGCCCGCGCCACCAGGTGCGGCAGGCGGGTGTTGAGGTAGGTGCGGTTGGGCAGGCCGGTCAGGCCGTCGGTGCCGGAAATCCGGGTCAGGCGCTGGGTGCGGAACACGATCAGCGTGGTCACGATCGTCACGGCGATCAGCAGGACGATGCGCTGCAGCTGGGTGCCGGTGCTGACCTCGCCGTAGGCGGCCGAGACCAGCGGGCCGTCCGCCGTCGCCACCACCGCCAGCCAGATCAGGGCCGACTGCAGCAGGGCCAGGGCGCCGGCCATCAGGGTCACCCGCAGGTCGTGGCGCAGGGCGGTGGCGAAGATGGCCAGCAGGTAGCAGGACCAGACCACGGTGCTGTTGAGCGCCGCCACCGGGTTGATGAAGGCCAGCAGCACCAGCACCAGGCTGACCACGCTGACGTCGAAGGCCGAGGACACCGCCGGCAGCCAGGAGCGCCGCCGCTCGCTGCC
This sequence comes from Arenimonas sp., assembly GCA_035304725.1. GTDB lineage: Bacteria > Pseudomonadota > Gammaproteobacteria > Xanthomonadales > Xanthomonadaceae > Arenimonas. Next base: position 7,412 of record DATGPR010000135.1, on the reverse strand, counting down.
GGCCAGGCGCAGCCAGACATGGCTGAGCACCAGCACCAGCACCACGCCGGCCAGGCCGGCCAGGGTTTCCCGCATCGGCCCGCCGGCCAGGTGATTGAGCAGGGGCAGGCCCAGCAGCAGCACCGCCAGGCCCGCGCGCAGCCGCGCCACCAGCAGTTCGCCGCCGGCGGCAACTTCCAGGAGGATGTCGTCGGGCCGTTCGCGCAGCGCGGCGGCGAGGTCGCCCAGGGTGTCGCTCAGGGTGCTCACGCGGGGGGTCGTGGCCTTGCTCTCGGGACGCCGAGCATAGCCGGCGCCCCGCGCGATGTCAGGCCCGACTCAAGTCGACAGGCCGCGTATCGCCACCCACAGCGCCAGCGCCGCGAACAGCGCCGCCGCCGCCCAGCGCGCCGCCTTCAGCGGCAGGCGGGTGGCAAAGCGCGCGCCCAGCAGCACCACCGGCACGTTGGCCAGCAGCATGCCCAGGGTGGTGCCGGCCACCACCTGCCACAGCGGCTCGTAGCGGGCCGAGAGCACGACGGTGGCGATCTGGGTCTTGTCGCCGATCTCCACCAGGAAGAAGGCGATGGTGGTGGCAAGGAAGGGCCCGAAGCGCGGCGGCGCCGGCGTGCCGTCCTCGTCGAGCTTGTCGGGGATCAGCGCCCAGACCGCCACGCCGAGGAAGCAGGCGACCACGATCCAGCGCAGCCAGGCCGGGTCCAGCCAGCCCGCCACCCAGGCACCGACCCAGGCGGCGGCGGCGTGATTGAGCACGGTGGCGACGAGGATGCCGGCGATCACCGGCAGGGCGCGGCGGTAGCGCGCCGCCAGCACCAGGGCGAGCAGCTGGGTCTTGTCGCCGATCTCGGCAATGGCCACCGCGAGGGTGGATACGAGCAATGCGTCCAAGCGGAAACTCCGGGGCCGGCAACGCCCCGAAGGGGCCGGGCTGTTCCCCGAAGACAGGGAAAGCGGGCTTCATTGTAGCAACAGGGCCCACCTTCCCTGGCAGGCCCGGTACCGGTCAGCCGATGATCACTCGCTGGTCAGCAGCTCGATCGTCTGCGTCTCGGTGACGTTGCCGTTGTCGTCCACGTGCCGCGAGCGGGCGACGATGCGGCCGATCACGCCGTCGGCGAACACCACCTCGTCGGCCTCGGGCAGGCCGGGTGGCGCCGGGGGCGCAGGCGGGGCCGGCGGCAGCGGCGCCGCGGCGGCCCTGGGCGGCTTCGGAGGCTTGGGCGGGGCAGGCGGCGCCGGTGGCGCCGGGGGTGCCGGCGGCGGCGGCGCGAACCAGCGGAAGTCCGGTGTCTCCGGCACGGTCACCTCGACCCGGTGCGGCTTGCGGTCGCGCAGCACCTCCACCGTCACCCTGTCGCCGCTCTTGCCCTGGCGCAGGGCGCGCATGGCCTGGCGCGGCGACTCCACCGGCTCGTCGTCGATCTTCCGGATCACGTCGCCCGGCTCCAGCTCCGGCAGCTCGCCGCTGCTGAGCACCAGCACGCCGCGGTCGGTGCCGAAGTAGCGGCCAAGCTTTTCGTCGACGGTAGCCAGGTTCAGGCCGTTCCAGCGGAAAGCCTCCAGCAGCTGCGGCATCCGGCAGTCCTCGTCCTCGGAGGCGCAGGGTGCGGCGGCGAGGCGGGCGATCTCCATGTCCACCGTCGGCGCGATCACCGGCATGGCGCGAACCAGGGCATCGGCATGGGCACGGGCCTCGTCGCCGCGCAGCAGCGCCAGCCGGCCGATGTCGTCCACCGTCACCTCGGCGCTGCCGGCCTTGCCGTCGCGCCGGTAGCCCAGCCGCAGCTTCTGGCCCTTCTCCAGGCCGGCGAGCAGCTTGCGGGCGGAGGCCACCGCGGCCTCGCCGCTGCCCTCGACCTTGCGGCCGTCCACCGAGACCAGCACGTCGCCGCCGCGCAGGCCGGCCTTGTCGGCCGGTCCGCCCGGGGTGACGGCGGCGAGGCGTACGCCCTCCTTGCCTTCGTTCTCGGCCAGCACCACGCCCACGCCCGGGCGCTGCAGGGCGCGGAAGTAGCCCTCGAACTGGCCCTCTTCCATGAGTTGCCGCTGCAGTTCGGCAACGCGGCGGGCGGCTTCGGCGAGTTCCTCGCGGGCCCGGGCCAGTTCCTCTCGCGCGGCCTTGGCCGCGTCGCCGGTTTCGGTCGCCAGCGCCGGCAGCGACAGCGCGGCGGCCAGCATCAGGGGAAGCATTCGCAGTTTCATGCAGCGATCCTCGTGCGGGTTCAGAACACGGCGACCACGTCGCCTTCGAGCTGGTTGCCGTCGGCGGCCAGCCACTGTCGGGTGCCCTGCAGGCCGGTGTAGTCGCGCAGCAGGTTCACGCGCTGCTGCCAGAGCAGCAGGCGCTGTTCGGCTTCCAGGTCCGGCCGGGCCAGGGCGCCATCCAGGGCCAGCAGCCGATCCTCGAAATCCAGGTCCAGCATCAGGCCGGCGGCACTGCCGGCGCTGTCGTCGCGCATGGCGGCGAGTGCGTATTCGAGTCGGGCGGACTCGGCCATCAGCGCGCGCAGCCGCTCCTCCGGCGCGACCTGCACCAGCCCGCTGGCGGCGGGTTGCCGCGGCAGCACTGACTCGGTCGGCTGCTGCAGCAGCGGCAGCACCAGTGCCAGGGCGAGCACCGCGGCGGCGGCCAGGGCGAAGGGCCAGCGCGGCGGCGGCGGCTTGGCGGCGCGGGCCGCCAGGCGCTCGGCCAGCAGCGGCCAGGCGCTGCGCTCGGGCGATTCCAGCGGCAGCCGCGCCAGGGCCGTGCCGACGTCCAGGGGTCCGGATTCGGGCAGGCGGATGTCAGGCATGGGTCACGGCCTCCTGTTCGATGCCGAGTTGCTGGCGCAGGCGGCGGGTGCCGCGCGCCAGCTGGGATTTGGAGAAGCTGGGGGTACGGCCCATCAGGTTGGCGATCTCCTCATGGGTGTAGCCCTCGGCGTGGAAGAGCCAGAGCACGCTGCGGGTGGCGTCGGGCAGGGCCGCCAGGGCGCGGGCCAGCACGGCGGCGTCGGCGGCGGCCGGCGGCAGCAGGGTTTCGTGAGCTTCCAGGCTGGCCTCGTCGGCTTCCTCGGTCTGCGGCAGCCGGCCGCGCTTGCGCAGGCGCATCAGCGTCTCGTTCACCGCGATCTGCCGCAGCCAGCCCCAGAACGGCGAGTCGCCGCGGAACTCGCCGATCCTGTCCAGCAGCTTGAGCATGGTGTCCTGCAACACCTCCTGGGCCTCCTCGCGGTCGGCCGTCAGCCGCAGCGCCAGCGTGAACACCGGCCGCTCGAACTTGCGGTAGATCTGCTCGAAGGCGCTGGCCTCGCCGCGGCGGGCGCGGGCGACCAGGCTGTCGGGCAGGTCGATGGCGAAGGACGAGGGTTGGCTCACACCGGACATGGATGCACCGGGGCCGGAAAGGGTCGCAGCCACCTTGGACCCCGGGGCCCGGCCGGGGCAAGCGGGTGGCCCTCCGGCCGCCCCGCCGGGCGCGGACCGGGCATGCGGCGGCCCGGGGCGGCACGGCGCATGGCTGTCGGACCCGCTGCCGCCTTAGACTGGGTGCCAGCCACATGCGCCGGGGAGGCATGCCATGGAGTTTTTCCTGATCGTCCTGCTGGTCGCGGCGGTGATCGTCCTGTTCAAGGCCGTGCGGATGGTGCCGCAGGGCTACGAGTGGACGGTCGAGCGCTTCGGCAAGTACACCCACACCCTGACGCCCGGTCTGCACCTGCTGGTGCCGGTGGTCCAGGCAGTGGGCCGCAAGATCAACATGATGGAGCAGGTGATGGACGTGCCCAGCCAGGACGTCATCACCCGCGACAACGCCGTGGTGAAGGTGGACGGCGTGGTCTATTTCCAGGTGCTGGAGGCGGCCAAGGCCGCCTATGAGGTGGCGCAGCTGGAGTTGGCCATCCTCAACCTGGTGATGACCAACATCCGTACCGCCATCGGCTCGATGGACCTGGACGAGTCGCTGTCCAAGCGCGACGAGATCAATGCCAAGGTGCTGGAAGCGGTCGACCAGGCCACCCATCCCTGGGGCGTGAAGGTCAACCGCATCGAGCTCAAGGACATCGCCCCGCCGCGCGACCTGGTCGAGTCCATGGCCCGGCAGATGAAGGCCGAGCGCGAGAAGCGCGCCAACATCCTCGAGGCCGAGGGTCACCGCCAGGCGGAGATCCTGCGCGCCGAGGGCGAGAAGCAGGCCGCCATCCTCGAGGCCGAGGGCAAGCGCGAGGCCGCCTTCCGCGAGGCGGAGGCGCGCGAGCGCCTGGCCCAGGCCGAGGCCACCGCCACCGAGCTGGTCAGCAACGCCATCGCGCGCGGCAGCGTGCAGGCCATCAACTACTTCGTCGCCCAGAAGTACATCGAGGCCTTCAAGGCCCTGGCGCAGGCGCCCAACCAGAAGTTCGTGATGATGCCGATGGAATCCACCGGCATCGTCAGCAGCCTGGGCGGCATCGCCGAGCTGGCCAGGGAAAGCCTGGGGCTGAAGGGCGCCGGCAAGGGAGAGGGCTGAGGCCATGCGCACCGACCTGATCGTCTGGGGCTGCGTCGCCCTGGCCCTGATCGCCGCCGAGACCATCGTGCCGGGCGCCTTCCTGCTCTGGCTGGGCCTGGCGGCGGCGGCGCTGTGGCTGCTGCTGTGGGTGCTGCCGCTGAGCGTGACCTGGCAGGTCGTGCTGTTCGTGCTGCTGAGCTTCGTCTCGGTCGGCATCTACATCCGCTGGTTCCGGCCGCGGCTGTCGCCCGGCGACCAGCCGCTGCTGAACCGGCGCGAGCAGCAGCTGGTCGGCCAGGTCTTCGAACTGGAGCAGGCCATCGTCAACGGCCGCGGCCGCCTGAAGATCGGCGACGCCTTCTGGACTGCCGAAGGTCCCGACCTGCCGGCCGGCACCCGCGTGCGGGTGGTCGCCGCGCGCGACATGGCGCTGAAGGTGGAAGCCGTCTGAGACATCACGATGCCGGGGAGCGGCCGCTCCCCGGCAGGGCGCCCGGCCCGCCGGACCTGCGATAATGGCCGCTTTCTCCGCACCGCAGGCCAGGCCATGAGCAAGAAGACCGTCCTCAACGACAGCCACCGCGCCCTCGGCGCCCGCATGGTGGACTTCGGCGGCTGGGACATGCCGCTCAACTACGGGTCCCAGATCGAGGAGCACCACCAGGTGCGCCGCGACGCCGGCATGTTCGACGTCTCGCACATGACCCCGCTGGACATGCGCGGTGCCGGCGCCCGCGCCTTCCTGCGCCGCCTGGTCGCCAACTCGGTGGACAAGCTCAAGACGCCAGGCAAGGCCCTGTACGCCTGCATGCTCAACGAGCAGGGTGGCGTGATCGACGACCTGATCGTCTACTTCATGGCCGAGGACTGGTTCCGCGTGGTGGTCAACGCCGCCACCCGCGACAAGGACCTGGCCTGGATCGGCAAGCAGGCCGAAGCCTTCGAGGTCGAGGTCAGCGAGCGCCGCGACCTGGCCATCATCGCCGTGCAGGGCCCGAACGCCCGCGCCAAGGTGGCGGGCCTGCTCTCGCCGGCGGCCGCGCAGGCCGCCATGGCCCTGGGCCGCTTCGCCGCCTGCGAGGCCGACGGCCTGTTCGTCGCCCGCACCGGCTACACCGGCGAGGACGGTTTCGAGCTGATGGTGCCGGAAGCGCAGGCGGTCGACCTGTGGCAGCGCCTGCTCGCCGCCGGCGTGCAGCCGGCCGGCCTGGGCGCGCGCGACACCCTGCGCCTGGAAGCGGGCATGGCGCTGTACGGCCAGGACATGGACGAGACCGTGTCGCCCTGGGAGGCCGGCCTGGGCTGGACCGTCGCCCTGGACGAAGGCCGCGACTTCATCGGCCGCGCCGCCCTCGAGGCGCAGAAGGCGGCCGGCGTGCCGCGCCAGACCATCGGCCTGGTGCTGGACGAGAAGGGCGTGCTGCGCCACGGCCAGGTCGTGCAGACCGCCGCCGGCGCCGGCGAGATCACCTCCGGCACCTTCTCGCCGACCCTGGGCAAGGCCATCGCCCTGGCCCGGGTGCCGGCCGGCGAGCTCGGCCAGGTCAGCGTCGACGTGCGCGGCCGCCTGCTGCCGGTGCGGGTGGTGAAGTACCCGTTCGTGCGCGAAGGCCAGGCCCAGCCCGGCGTGCTGGCCTGATGCCGGCACCGCTCCGCCCCGCTAGACTATCCACCCACCCCGCCGCCCCCTTTTTCGAGGCCTGACATGAGCGAGATCCCCGGCGACCTGAAGTTCCTTAAGTCCCACGAGTGGGCCCGCGTCGAAGACGACGGCCGGGTTCGGGTGGGTATCTCCGACCATGCCCAGGAGCTGCTGGGCGACCTGGTCTACGTCGAGCTGCCCAACGTCGGCGACGAGGTGGAGCAGGGTGCCGCCGTGGCGGTGGTGGAGTCGGTGAAGGCCGCCTCCGACGTCTACGCGCCGGTCGGCGGCAAGGTGGTGGAGGTCAATGCCGCCCTGGCCGACAAGCCCGAGACCATCAACGAGGACGCCTACGGCGAGGGCTGGCTGTTCGTGCTCGAGGTCGGCGACGCCAGCCAGCTGGCCGAGCTGCTGTCGCCGGACGACTACGCCGCCCTGCTGGAGGAAGAAGCCGGCTGAGCCGTCTTCGCGAAAACCAGGATGTCACCACCGGCCGCCGCGCGCGGCCGGTGTCGTTTCCGGCGTCCGGTGACGGTTCGTTACCTCCGCCGGGCGGTCGCGGCGCGCCGTCGCGGTGGTCCCGATTTCGCGCAATTCGGTCGTTCCGGGGGTGCGTGCAGGGGTGGCCGGGCGGTTTTTTTTCTCCCCCGGCGAAGGGGGTGGTGGCACCCCGGAACGGCGTCGTCGACGTTCGCCGCGAAGTGGCGCGCGTTCCGTCGCGATTTCATTCGGAGGCGTTTTTTCCGAGGTTTTTTTGCAGCGGCGAGTTTGCCGACGTCATCGTGCGCGCTGTTCGGGCACATCGTTCCGAACTCCCGGGGCGGTTGTCCCGGCGCGGGGGCTTGAAAAATTTCTCGCGAGGTTGTTGACATCGGAAAATCCCGTGATTAGTTTTCGCCCAGCAGAAGTCAATCGCGGAAGCGAGTGATCAAGAGCGAACCGAAATCGCGGGCTTCAAAACAGAACATCAACCCGGTCATCACGGTGCCGGGCTTGGGCACACATCCCTCCGCGAAAATCGCCGCCGCCAACCACTACCGCCTCGAATCCCGCGCCCGGACCGGTCACGGCCCGGGTGTTTTTATGTCCGGCGCCGCCCCGCGCCGGTACGAATCCGTCCGTCAGGCCCCGTGCCTGGCGGCGGTACGCCACGGGACCGATCCCGTGGCGGTGCCTTTGTGACTTGTGACTGGGCAGTCCGAGCCAACTGACGAGGAGTTGACCATGGCTACCAAGAAAGCTGCGAAGAAACCGGCCAAGAAGGCCGCCAAGAAGTCCGTGAAGAAGACCGCCGCCAAG
>DATGPR010000134.1:0-6422 GCA_035304725.1 Arenimonas sp. | reverse complement strand
TTTTCCACCGCCGGGATGAACTGGCCGGGGATGGTGCCGCCCTTGACCGCGTCGACGAACTCGAAGCCGGCGCCGCGCGGCAGCGGTTCCACCCGCAGGAAGACCTCGCCGAACTGGCCGGCGCCGCCGGTCTGCTTCTTGTGCCGGTGGTGGCCCTCGGCGGGCGCGGAAATGGTCTCGCGGTAGGCGATGCGCGGTGGCCGCGTGTCCACCTCGACACCGTAGCGCTCGCGGATGCGTTCCAGCATCACCCGCAGGTGCAGCTCGCCGAGGCCGCGGATCACCGTCTGGTTGAGCTCGGCATCGTGCTCGACCTGGAAGCCCGGGTCCTCCTCGGCCAGCTTGTGCAGGGCGGTGGCCAGCTTCTGTTCCTGGCCGCGGGTGGCGGCCTCGATGGCCAGGCCGAACATGGGCCTGGGGAACTGCAGCGGCTTGAGGCGGATGTCGTCCTCGTCGTGGCTGTCGTGCAGCACCGCGTCGAAGTGGATCTCCTCGACCTTGGCCACCGCGGCGATGTCGCCCGGAATCGCCCGGTCGATCTCGACATGGTCCTTGCCCTTCAGCTTGAACAGGTGGCCGACCCGGAAGGGCTTGCGGCCATCATCGACGAACAGCTGGCTGTCCTTGCGCACCGTGCCCTGGAAGACACGGAAGACGCTGAGCTTGCCGACGAAGGGATCGTTGACGATCTTGAAGACGTCGGCGATGACGTGCGCGTCCGGATCCGGCCGGGCGCTGATCGGCTGGCCGTTCTTCTCGAAGGCCGGCGGGTTGCCTTCCAGCGGGCTGGGGAAGAGCTTCTCGGCCAGCTCCAGCAGTTCCTTCACGCCGGCGCCGGTACGCGCCGAGACAAAGCACACCGGCACCAGGTGGCCCTCGCGCAGGCATTGCTCGAAGGCGTCGTGCAGGGCCTGGCCGCTCAGGCCCTCCTCGCCGACCTCCAGGTAGCGTTCCATCACCTGCTCGTTGATTTCGACCACCTGGTCGATGATGCGCTGGTGCGCCTCGGCCACCGGGCCCAGGTCGGAATCGCCCTGCGGGTTGAAGAAGCAGTCCACCACCCGCGTGCCGCCGTCGGCCGGCAGGTTGATGGGCAGGCATTCGGGGCCGAAGGCGTCGCGGATCTGCTCGAGCAGGGCCGGGAGTTTCGCCGGTTCGGCGTCCATCTTGTTTACCACCAGCACCCGGCAGAGGTTGCGCTGGCGGGCGTAGTCCATCATGCGGCGGGTGCCGTACTCGACGCCGACGGCGCCATTGAGCACGATCGCCGCCGCCTCCACCGCCGAGAAGGCCGACAGGGTGGGGCCGCGGAAATCGGGATAGCCTGGAGTGTCGATCAGGTTGACGTGGATGCCGCCATGGTCGGTGCTGGCGATGGCGGTGTTGAGGGAGTGGCCTCGCGCCTTCTCCATCGGGTCGAAGTCGGACACCGTGTTGCCGCGTTCGACGCTGCCTGCCGCCTGGATCGCGCCGCCGGCATGCAACAGGGCTTCGAAGAGGGTGGTTTTGCCGGCGCCGGAGTGGCCTGCCAGGGCCACGTTGCGGATTTGCGCTGTGCTGTAGGACATGAGGCCGTTCCTCCCAGGGTTTGGGTGGCAGGGCGTCATGGTCGGCGGCGCGGCGGCGCTGCCTCCGTCGGTCGCTGCGCGACCGCGCGTCGGTCATGGCGGTGACCCGGCCCGGTGGGGCCGGGGTCGACTAGCCTTCCACCCGCGCCGGGCCGGGTCAACCTCGGGCGGGATTCACAGGCCGGCGGCTGCGGCGGCGCGGCGTACGGTATCGGCGATGGCGGCCAGGCGCGGCTCGATCTCGGCGGCGTGCTTGCGCCATTTGTCCGGATCGGGCGCGGTCATGGTGTAGCGCGACAGCGGCAGGCTCGGTCCCAGTTCGCGGTCCCAGCCCCAGCCGGCCCACTGCGCCAGGCCGCGGGCGGTGTCCTGCGGAGCGGCGACGAAGCGGTCGTAATCGACGCTGGTCCAGTCCTCGCGCGGCAGCGTGGCCAGGTCGTCCAGCAGCACGCGGGTGGCGCTTTCCCACTGCCCGGCGACGATGTCGGCCAGCGGCTTGCCGGCCAGCCCGCGCCAGCCCGGGGTGAGCAGGAAGGACCAGGCCGGGCCCGGCCAGCCCGGCAATTGCGGATACATGACGAAATTCCCCGAAGCCCAGCCCTCGATCATGCTGGCCAGTACCTGGCGCGGGTCGCGGTGCAGGTAGATGAAGCGCGCATCCGGGAAGACCGCTTTCAGGAAGGGAATGCGCAGGGCGTTCTTGGGCGTCTTCTCCAGCAGCCGCACCGCTTCGCCGACGGGCGTGCGGCCGTCGCGGTCGCGGGCGGCCTCGAGGAAGCGGCGGCGCAGGGCCGCGGCCGCTTCCGGCGTGGCGTCCCTGGCCAGCAGGCGATTGGAGTCGAAGCCGTGCGCCGAGGGCGCCAGGCTGGGGATGCCCTCGATCAGCGCGTGGCTCTCGTCGCCGATGGTGTGCACGCCAGGCGCCGCCAGCAGGGTTTCGAACAGCAGGGTCGAGCCCGAACGCGGCGGGCTGACGATGAAGACCGGCTGCTCCAGGCGCGCAGCGCTGCGGACGGCGGGCGCGCCCGCCTGCGCCTCACCTTCGCCGTGCACTTCCTTGCGGGCGATCTGGCTGGGCAGGCCGCGGTCGGCCAGCGCCACCTGGAAGATCAGCATGTCCAGCATGTGCAGCAGCGGTACCTCGTTGCGCAGGCCGAGGTTGCCGGCGCCACGCGCCACCAGGTCGGCGCGGCTGCTGTCGAGCAGGGCGCGGTAGCGCGGCCAGCCCTCGCGCTTCTCGCCGTAGGCCGACCACAGCGCATGCCAGCGTCGGGTCAGGCTCAGCAGTCCCTGCTGCACGGCCGGCAGGGTGGGGCCGGGCACGACTTCGTTGAGCAGGAACACGCAGTGGTCGCGCATTTCCCAGGGGGTCATCACCACCGGCAGGTTGACCGACTCGAAGTCGAGCGACACCTCGCCCTTGCCGGGCAGCGGCACCGGCTCGGCGCGCCAGCCGGGGATCTGCCGGTTGTGCGGGCGGCCGCGGGCGATCAGCTCCCAGAGGCGGTCGCCACCGACGGTGTCGGCAACCAGGTGGATGCGGGTGCTGTCGGCGTTGTTGATCACCCGGTGCCGGGCCCAGGTGTCGAAGATCCAGCATTCGCCGGCGGCCATGTGGATCTCGGCGCCGCCGGCCTGGAAACGCACGTCGGGCGTGGTGGTGATCGGCACGTGCACGCGCATGCGCTCGCGCCAGTAGTAGTTGGTGTCGACGTGCTCGGTGACTTCGGCCTGGCCGGACAGGCGCATCAGCCGCGAGCGGCCCCAGGTGCCGCCGATCGCCGCCAGCACCTCGCGCAGGCGCGGCATCTGCGCCAGCACGGGCGTCGGACGCATGTCGCCGGCGAGGTCGTCGTTGTCGGGATCACCGTGGGTGGAAACCAGGGTGAGCGCCGTGTTGCCGGGCAGCTTGTTGGGGTGCGGGCGCCAGAACGATTCGTCGACGGCGGCGATTTCCCGGGCCAGGGCCTCGGCGTCGAAGCTCACCGGCAATTGCAGGAAGGGAACCTGGAGTTTCATGGCGCGCCATCCTACAGGCTCGGCTGTACTGGAGCCATGACGGAACCGGCGTAGACTGGCCTTCGGCCGCTGGGGCCGACACCGGGAGAATCGTCATGGGATTCAAGCGTCACGCTACCGCCTGGTGGGAAGGAACCCTCAAGCAGGGGCAGGGCCGGATGAGCACGCCGCAGAGCGGCCTGTTCGACCAGACCCGCTATTCCTTCGGTACCCGCTTCGGCGACGAGAAGGGCACCAACCCGGAGGAACTGCTGGCGGCGGCGCATGCCGGCTGTTTCTCGATGGCGCTGGGCTTCATGCTCGAGCAGGAAGGCCATGTCGCCGAGCGCATCGACACCCGCGCCGAGGTGGCCATGGAAACCTCGCCCGGTCCGCACGCGGTGGGCGTGCACCTGCACGTGCGCGCCAGGGTACCTGGCCTGGATGCCGAGACCTTCGCCCGCATCGCCGGCAGCGCCAAGGAGAATTGCGTGATCTCCAGGGCGCTGTCGCTGCCGATTACCCTGGATGCGGCCCTGGACTGAGCCCTGGCGCGCCGCCGTGCTGGTGCACGGCGCCGGCGGCGGTGGCTGGGAGTGGGTGGTCTGGGCGCGGGTGCTGGAAGCCGCCGGGCTGGAGGTGCTGGCGCCGGACCTGCAGCCCGGGGTGGCGGGCCTGGCGGCCACCACGCTGGACGACTATGCCGGCCAGGTGGGCGACTGGCTGCGGGCGGTGCCGCGGCCGCGGCTTCTCGTCGGCGCCAGCCTGGGCGGGCTGCTGGCGATGATGCAGGCGGGGCAGGCCGATGCCCTGGTGCTGGTGAACCCGCTGCCGCCCGAGGGCCTGCCCGGCGAGGGCCGGGACGCGGCGGACGGCTGCGTGCCCTGGGGTCGGCGCGCCTCGCTGGCCGGGACCCGCCAGGCCCTGCCGGATGCCGCGCCGGCCACCTTGGCCTGGGCCTGGCGGCGCTGGCGCGACGAATCGGCGCAGGTGCTGGCGCAGGCCCGCGCAGGCCGCGCCGTGGCCAGGCCGGCCTGCCCGGTGCTGGTGATCGCCTCGGAAGGTGACGATGAGGTGCCGGCCGCCGCCAGCGCGGCCCTGGCGGCGCGCTGGGGCGCCGACCTGCTGCGCGTGCCCGGCAGCCACGTCGGCCCGCTGCTGGGCCGGCAGGCGGCCGGAATCGCCGCGCAAGCTGTCGACTGGATGAACGCGGACCGGCGAACCGGCCCGGAGGGGGGCCGGGTTCAGGGGGGATTGCAGGCGGGGGGAGGATGATGCGCGGGCGTCCAGCGTTGGCCGAGCTTTTTCGTAGGCCCCGTTGACCTGAAGGCCGGGCTCCACTCTCTCTCCCCCGGCCATCAACTCCGAAAGGGCCCCCCAGCGGGGCCCTTTCCTTTTCCGCTCCCACCCCGGGGTCAGACCCTTTACTCCGACCCCGGGGTCAGACCCGTTACTCTGACCCCGGTTTTCGAGGGGAGGGGTGGTATGGGCCGGTGGAGCTGGGTGCTGTTGTTGGGGGTGCTGGCGGGCGCGGTGTCGGCCGCCGAGGTGACGGTGCTGGAGGCGGCGCGCATCCACACCGGCGATGCGCGGCAGTCGGTGGCCGAGGCCATGGCCTGGGATCGCGGGGGTCGCATCCTCGCCGTCGGCAGTCGGGCCGAGCTGGCGCGCCGCTATCCGGACGCACGCCGCATCGAGCTGCCCGAGGCCACGGTGATCCCCGGCCTGATCGATGGCCACGCCCACCTGATGAACCTCGGCTTCGCCCTGCTGCGCGCCGACCTCACCGGCACCGCCGACAAGGCCGAGATCATCGCCCGCCTGAAGGCCTTCGAACGCACGCTGCCGGAAGGCGCCTGGCTGCAGGGCCGCGGCTGGGACCAGAACGACTGGCCGGACGCCGCCTTCCCCACCGCCGCCGATCTCGACGAAGCCTTCCCCGACCGCCCGGTCTGGCTGGCGCGCGTGGACGGACACGCCGGCTGGGCGAACTCGGCCGCCCTGCGTGCGGTCGGCCGCGAGCTGGCCGGCGACTGGCAGCCGGAAGGCGGCCGCATCCTGCGTGATGCCGACGGTCAGCCCACCGGCGTCTTCATCGACATGGCGATGGCGCTGGTGGAATCGGCCGTTCCGCCGCCCGATCGCGACATGCGCGAGGAAGCCCTGCGCCGCGCCCTCGCCGCCGCCGCCGCGCACGGCCTGACCGGCGTGCACGACATGGGCGTGTCCCTGGCCGACCTGGAGCTGATGCGCGCCTTCGCCACCCGGGGCGCGCTGAGCGTGCGCATCCGCGCCTATGCCGACGGCGCCGGCGCGGCCATGGAGGCGCTCTGCGCCATGGGCCCCTACGAACATCCCTCCGGCCGCCTGAGCATGCGCGGCGTGAAGTTCTACGTCGATGGCGCCCTAGGCAGCCGCGGTGCCGCCCTGCTCGAGGACTACAGCGACGAACCCGGCCACCGCGGCCTGCTGATCACCCCGCCCGAGGCATTCGAAGCCGCCGTGCAGCGCGCCCGCGACTGCGGCCTGCAGCCGGCCAGCCACGCCATCGGCGACCGCGGCGTTCGCATCGTCCTGGACACCTACGCACGTGTGCTCGGCGATGAGGCCATGCGCGGCAACCACCGCTGGCGCGTCGAGCACGCGCAGGTGATCGCCCGCGAGGACATGTCGCGCTTCAGCGAACTGCAGCTGATCGCCTCGATGCAGCCCACGCACGCGACCTCGGACATGCCCTGGGCCGGCGACCGGGTCGGCGAGGCGCGCCTGCAGGGTGCCTATGCCTGGCGCTCGCTCTGGGGCATGGGCGTGGTGCTGGCCTTGGGCTCGGATTTCCCGGTCGAATCGGTGGATCCG
>DATGPR010000133.1:0-8893 GCA_035304725.1 Arenimonas sp. | reverse complement strand
ACCGACTGAGCTACATGAGCGGAATTCGGTTTTGGGTGTTGCCTGTCAATCCAATGGAGCGGGAGACGGGAATCGAACCCGCATGATCAGCTTGGAAGGCTGAGGTTCTACCATTGAACTACTCCCGCCCTGCGAAACCGTTGCCGCTTCCGCAAAGCTGGTGGAGGGAGGTGGATTCGAACCACCGAAGGCGTAAGCCAGCAGATTTACAGTCTGCCCCCGTTGGCCGCTTGGGTATCCCTCCGCTGGGGAGCCCGTAATTCTCGCGGCGGGCTCCCTGATTGTCAACGCCTTTGAATGCAAAGGCGTGCCGGTCCTCAGACATTGAACCGGAAGTGCAGGACGTCGCCCTCCTGGACCACGTAGTCCTTGCCCTCCAGGCGCAGCCGGCCGGCCTCGCGGGCCCCGGCCTCGCCCCGGTAGCGGATGAAATCCTCGAAGGAGATGGTCTCGGCCCGGATGAAGCCCTTCTCGAAGTCGCTGTGGATGACCCCGGCGGCCTGGGGCGCGGTCGAGCCCCGGCGGACCTGCCAGGCCCGGACTTCCTTGACCCCGGCGGTGAAGTAGGTCTGCATGCCCAGCAGGGCATAGCCGGCCCGGATCACCCGGTTCAGGCCCGGTTCGTCCAGGCCCATCGTCGCCAGGAACTCGGCCCGGTCGCCCTCGTCCAGCTGCGCCAGCTCCTCCTCGATGGCGGCGCAGACCGGCACCACCTGGGCACCCTCGGCCTCGGCCCGCTCCCGGACCCGGTCCAGGTGCGGGTTGTTGTCGAAGCCGTCCTCGGCCACGTTGGCCACGTACATCACCGGCTTGAGGGTCAGCAGGAACAGGTCCCGGACCAGGGCCCTGTCCTCGTCCGACAGCCCCAGGGCCCGGGCCGGGCGGCCCTGGTCCAGGCCCTCGCGGAGGCGCAGCAGGACCTCCTTGCGGGCCAGGGCGTCCTTGTTGCCGGCCTTGGCCTCCTTCTCGGCCCGGGTCAGGGCCTTCTCGACCGACTCCAGGTCGGCCAGGGCCAGCTCGGTGTCGATGGTCTCGATGTCGGCGATCGGGTCGACCCGGCCGGAGACATGGACGATGTCGCCGTGCTCGAAGCAGCGCACCACGTGGGCGATGGCGTCCACCTCGCGGATGTGGGCCAGGAACTTGTTGCCCAGGCCCTCGCCCTTGCTGGCGCCGGCGACCAGGCCGGCGATGTCGACGAACTCGAACGAGGTCGGCACCACCCGCTCCGGCTTGACGATCTCGGCCAGCTGCTGCAGGCGCGGATCCGGCACCGGCACCACGCCGGTATTGGGCTCGATGGTGCAGAAGGGGAAGTTGGCCGCGGCGATGCCGGCCTTGGTCAGGGCGTTGAACAGGGTGGACTTGCCGACGTTCGGCAGGCCGACGATGCCGCACTTGATGCCCATGGGCAGGAATTCCTCAGGATTTCGGGGTGTGGAGGCGCTTCATCGCCTCGTTGAAGTCGCCGGCGACCGCCAGCGGCAGCACCGCCAGGGCGTCGTCCACGGCCCGCAGGATGGCCGCCTCGTCGTCCCGGCCCGGCCGGCCCAGCACCCAGGGGGTGACCCGGTCCTTGTGGCCGGGATGGCCGATGCCGACCCGCAGGCGGTGGAACTTGCCGTGGCCCAGCAGCCGGATGATGTCGCGCAGGCCGTTCTGGCCGCCGTGGCCGCCATCGAACTTCAGCCGGGCCACGCCCGGCGGCAGGTCCAGCTCGTCGTGGGCGACCAGCATCTGCTCCGGCTCGATCTTCCAGTAGCGCAGGGCCGCCACCACCGACTTGCCGGACAGGTTCATGAAGGTGGCCGGCTTGAGCAGGCGCAGGTCCTGCCCGCCCAGGCTGATCCTGGCGGTCTCGCCGAACAGCTTGGATTCCAGGCCGAGGCGGGCGCCGGCGCTTTCCGCCAGGGCGTCCAGAAACCAGAACCCGGCGTTGTGCCGGGTTCGGGCGTGTTCGGCACCGGGATTGCCCAGTCCGACGATGAGTCGCAGCGCGGCCACGTCAAGCGGTTCCTGCGCCGCCGCAGGCCCGGGGGCCGGCGGCGGCGCCAGGCATCACTTCTTCTTGTCCCCGCCCTCGCCTTCCGGCTTGGCGGCGACCTTGGCGGCCGGGACCTCGGCCGAAGCCTCGGCGTCGGCAGCCGGCTCTTCCTCGACGCGGGCGTGCTTGGCGATCACCACCGCCAGGTCGTGCTCCTTGCCGTGGGCCAGGGCCGGGATGGTCACGCCAGCCGGCAGCTTCAGGTCGGACATGTGGATCACGTCGCCGAGCTTCAGGTCGGCCAGGTCGACCTCGATGTACTCCGGCAGGTCCTTCGGCAGGGCGCTGACCTCGACCTCGTTCAGCTCGTGCATGACCAGCACGCCGGCGGTCTTGCCGGCCGGGGACTTCTCCTGGTTCAGGAAGTGCAGCGGCACGCGGGCGCGCAGGGCCTCGTTCTCGGAGACGCGCTGGAAGTCCAGGTGCATGATCTGCTGCTTGAACGGATGGCGCTGCATGTCACGCAGCAGCACCTTCTGCACCTTGCCGTCCACCTCGAGCGAGAGGATGGAGGAGTAGAACCACTCGTTCTGGGAGACGGTCCACAGGTGGTTGTGCTCGACCTTGATGGACTCGGGGTCCTTGTGGCCGCCATAGACGATCGCCGGGACGTGGCCGCTGCGGCGGAGGCGGCGGCTCGCACCCTTCCCCTCTTCCTTGCGGCTGCTGGCGACCAGCTTGTGTTCGGTATTTGCCATTGTCGTATTGCCTTTGGTTGTGATGCGCCCTTCGGCGCGTTCCGCCAGGCCCGCGACCAGGCCTGGCGTCGTTCCCTGGCGGGAATCGGGGATCGGCGCTGCAACCAGCGCCGATCCCCGATGTCCGCCGCCTCAATCCACGTACAGCGAGCTGACCGATTCGCCGAAGGCGATGCGGCGGATCGTCTCGGCCAGCAGCTCGGCCACGCTCAGCTGGCGGATCCGCGGGCAGGCACGGGCCGCCTCCGAGAGCGGGATGGTGTCGGTCACCACCAGCTCGTCGAGCTGCGAGTTGCTGATGTTGGCGATGGCCGCGCCCGACAGCACCGGGTGGGTGCAGTAGGCCACGACCTTCTGGGCGCCGTTCTGCTTCAGCGCCGCCGCCGCCGCGCACAGGGTGCCGGCGGTGTCGACGATGTCGTCGACCAGCACGCAGGTCTTGCCGGCGACGTCACCGATGATGTTCATCACCGTGGCGACATTGGCCTTGGGACGGCGCTTGTCGATGATGGCCAGGTCGGCGTCGTCCAGGCGCTTGGCGATGGCGCGGGCGCGCACCACGCCGCCGACGTCCGGCGAGACCACGATCAGGTTGTCGGTGCCCTGGTTGCGCCAGATGTCGGCCAGCAGCAGCGGCGAGGCGTAGACGTTGTCGACCGGGATGTCGAAGAAGCCCTGGATCTGGTCGGCGTGCAGGTCCACGGTCAGCACCCGGTCGGTGCCGACGGCGGTGAACATCTTGGCCGCCACCTTGGCGGTGATCGGCACGCGCGCCGAACGCGGGCGGCGGTCCTGGCGGGCATAGCCGAAATACGGCACCACCGCGGTGACATTGGTGGCCGAAGCGCGCTTGAGCGCGTCGATCAGCACCAGCAGTTCCATGAAGTTCTCGGCGGTCGGCGCGCAGGTCGGCTGGATCACGAACACTTCCTGCCGGCGCACGTTCTCCTCGATCTCGATCTGGCTTTCGCCGTCGGAGAACTTGCCGACCAGGGCCTTGCCCAGGGGGATGCCCAGCTGCCGGCAGACCGCGAGCGCGAGCGGGCGGTTGGCGTTGCCGGTGAAGACCAGCAGGTTGTCCCTTTTCATGGCGGTGGACCTGGTTCGCGCTCGTGATGTCTGGGCCGGGGGCGGCTCCGGGTGGCTGGGGCGGTAGGATTCGAACCTACGAATGCCGGGATCAAAACCCGGTGCCTTAGGCCAGCTTGGCGACGCCCCAACGTCGTCTCGTCCGCTCCCGCCTCAACGGTCGGCCAGGGCCTGGTGCAGCGGTGACACCGCCACGCCTTCGGCCACCCAGGCGCGCCAGCCCTGCGGCAGTCGCGCCTTCGCGGCCTCGGCCTCCGCCCGCGTGCGAAAGCGCGCGAAGCAGCCGCCGCCGGTGCCGGTCAGGGCCGCCGGACCGAGCTGCGCCAGCACGTCCAGGACCCCGGCAACGGCCGGGCAACGGCGGCGCAACACCGGCTCGAAGGCATTGCCGAGCACTGAGCCAGAAGCGAAGTCGCGCATTGTCGCCGGCGGCGCATCCCGCGTCAAATCAGGCGCTTGGAAAAGTTCGGCGGTAGGGACGCTGACACCGCTGTCCACCAGCAGGTAAGCGGCGGCCGGCAGCTCGACCGGGGTCAGCTCCTCGCCCACCCCCTCGGCCCAGGCACTGCGGCCGCGCACGAAGACCGGCACGTCGGCGCCCAGGGCCAGACCCAGCTCCGCCAGCCGCTCCTCGCCCAGGCCCAGGCCCCAGAGCCGGTCCAAGGCCAGCAGCACCGTGGCCGCGTCCGAGGAGCCGCCCCCGAAGCCGCCACCTGGCGGAATGCGCTTTTCGACGAAGATGTCCGCACCTTGCGTGGCTTTGGCAGCTTCCTGGAGCTTTTTCGCCGCCCGGACCACCAGGTCCCCGGCCTCGGGTACTTCATAGCCCTCGGCGCCGGCGCGGTGGATTCCGCCATCGGCGCGCGGCCTCAGCCAGACCGTGTCGCCCCAGTCCAGGAGCTGGAACACCGTCTGCAGCCGGTGATAGCCGTCCGGCCGCCGGCCGAGGATGCGCAGGAACAGGTTGAGCTTGGCCGGCGCCGGCCAGGCGCTCCAGCCCTCACCCTCCGGCCGGCTCACGGCTCACCCCAGCCGTCCACGACCAGGCGGACGCGGGCGTCGTCCCGTTCCGCGAACACCCGTCGCGGCCTGGCCGGCTCGCCCGGACGCCATTCCTTGTATTCCACCCGCCAGCCCTGCTGTTCGATCCAGGCCGGCAGGCCGTCCGGGCCGAAGCCGATCCGGGCCGGGCCGGGCGCGCGGGCGCCGCGCACCCAGGCGGCCATGGCCTGGACCGGGATCGGCCAGCCGGTGGCCGCGGCCAGCAGGCGCTCGGCGTCCGGCCCCTCCAGCGGGCCCCCGTCCAGGCCCTCCAGACGGGCGCCATCGGACAGCACCTGCAGCCGCCAGCTGCGCCGCGTCACCGGCGCCGACAGGCGGATCTCGGCCTGGTCGCCCTGCTGGTGCCATTCCAGCTGGCCGCTGCCGCCGTCGCCCGCCACGCTCACCGCCAGCCGGCCGGACAGGCGCCAGTCCGGCTGTTCGGCCAGCAGGGCCTCGCGCGCCGACTGCGCCGCCAGCAGGTCGGCCTCGCCCGGCCCGGCCTCGCGCACCGGCCGGGTGGCGCAGGCCGACAGCAGCAGCAGGCCCAGCAGGGCCGCGCCCAGGCGCCGGCCGGTCACGGCCTGTACTTCCTGTAGACGCGCCGGATGGCGCGGTTGTCCGGATCCAGCTGGCGGCCGTGCTCCCAGATCGCCCGTGCCTCGGCCTTGCGGTCCAGGGCCCAGAGCACCTCGCCCAGGTGGGCGGCGATGTCGCCGTCCTTGGCGCCGGCCCAGGCGCGCTGCAGGTAATCCAGCGCCTCCTCCTTGCGGCCCAGGCCGAACAGCACCCAGCCCATGGAATCGAGCACGGCCGGGGAATCCGGGTGCATGGCCAGGGCCCGCTCGATGTAGGGCAAGGCATCGCGGTAACGTCCGCGCCGGTCAGCCAGGGTGTAGCCGTAGGCGTTCAGCGCCTGGGCATTCTCGGGATCATCCTCCAGCACCCGGCGCAGGTCGGCCAGGGCCTGGTCGACGCGGTCGGCGCGCTCGTGCACCAGGGCGCGGGCGTAGAGCAGTTCGGGGTCGCCCTCGAAGACGGACAGGCCCTGGTCCAGGCTGCGGGCGGCCGCGACCAGGTCGCCGCCGGTCTCATGCAGGGCCGATTCGAGGACATAGGCATCGCGCCGGAGCTGGCCGTCTGCGGATTCGTCCACCTGCAGCTCGTGCAGGCCGGCCAGGGCCTCCTCGCGGCGGTCCAGGCGGGCCAGCACGCTGGCCCGGCGCAGCAGGGCCAGGTGGCGCATCTGCCCCAGGGGCAGCCTGTCGTACCACTCGGCCGCCTCGGCCCAGAGGCCCAGGGCCTCGGCCAGGTGGCCCAGCAGCACCCGCCGCCCCGGCGCCGGCACGGCCGCCTCGGCCTGGACCTCGGCGTAGAGCGCCTGCAGCCCGGCCCGGTCGCCGGCCTCGACCAGCCAGGCGGCGCGCTGGCGGTAGCGGGTGTCGTCCTGGGGACCGATGGCCAGCAGTTCCGCGGCATGCAGCAGGTCGCCGAGTTCGGCGTACTCGCTGGCGGCCAGGCGCAGCACGTCCGGCGGCAGCCCGTCCGGGTCGCCCAGGCCGTCCAGGGTGGCGCGGGCCGCATCGGTGTCGCCGGCCTCGCGCTGGCCCGAGGCCAGCAGCAGCCGCGCACGCGGATCCTCGGGGAAACGCGCCAGGCCGTCCTCGACCCACTGGTCGGACAGCTCGCGGTCGCCCAAGCGGCGGGCCAGGCCGGCCATGGCCAGCCAGGCGGTCAGTTCCTCGGGCAGGTCCGGGTGCAGGCGCAGGTCGTGCAGCAGGGCACGACTGGTGGGCGCGGCGCCCTCGCCTGACTCGCGCAGGCCCGCCAGCAGCGCCATGAAGCCATCGTCGTCATGCCTGCCCAGCAGGCTGTCCGCCAGGCCGCGCGCCTCCTCTCCGTCACCCCGCTGCAGGGCCAGCACCAGGGACGCCCCCAGCATCACCGGCGAATCCGGATCCAGCTGGCGCCAGCGCTCGGCGGCCTGCCGGGCGACCTCCGGCAGCCGCGCCGCCTGCGCCACCCGGGTGGCGCGCTCGGCCACGGCCGGATCGTCGGAGGCCAGGGCCGCGGCCAGGTAGTGGCGGCTGGCGGTTTCGAAATCGCCCTCCTGCAGCGCGAACTCGCCGGCCATCAGGTCGCCGACCGGAACCGGCGGCGCCGCCATGGCCGTGGCCGCCAGAAGGCACGACAACAGGATGAACAGTCGCGGGAACATGAGGTGCCGGGGCATGGGCTTCCTACGGGCAGAGGCTAGAATGTGCGCCGGAATCCGGACGAGAACCCAGCCGCCGAAGCTTAGCGCAACGCGCCGAGCGCCGGCCCCCGCCATGCCCCTGCTCGCGCTAGGCCTCAACCACCAGACCGCACCGCTCGCCCTGCGCGAGAAGGTGTCGCTGGAGGGTGGCCGCCTGCCGGCGGCGCTGGATGCACTGCGGGAGGTGCCCGGCGTGCAGGAAGCGGCGCTGCTGTCGACCTGCAACCGCACCGAGATCTACGCCCAGGTGGCCGAGGGCCGGGAGTCCGCCCTGCTGGACTGGCTGGCCCGGCACAACGGCCTGAGCGCCGAATCCCTGGCCGCCTACGTCTACGAGCATCGCGACGATGAAGCGGTGAGGCACCTGTTCCGGGTCGCGACCGGCCTGGATTCGCTGGTGCTGGGCGAGCCGCAGATCCTCGGCCAGGTGAAGGACGCCTGGCAGGCCGCGCGCGAGCGCAGGACCCTGCGCACGCCGCTGGACCGGCTGTTCCAGCAGAGCTTCTCGGTGGCCAAGCGCGTGCGCACCGATACCCGCATCGGCGCGCATCCGGTCTCGGTGGCCTTCGCCGCCGTGCGCCTGGCCCGACAGGTGTTCAGCGAGCTCGACCGCGCCACCGTGCTGCTGGTCGGTGCCGGCGACACCATCGAACTGGCGGCGCGGCACGTGGTCGAAGCCAAGGCCAGGCGCCTGCTGGTCGCCAACCGCACGCTCGAGCATGCCCAGGCCCTGGCCAGCCAGCACGGCGGCTACGCCCTGCCCCTGACCGAACTGCCGCGGCACCTGCCGGAAGCGGACATCGTCTTCTCCGCCACCGCCGCCCGCGACCCGGTCATCCGCCGCGAGATGGTGGATGCGGCGCTGAAGGCGCGCCGGCACCGGCCGATGTTCATGCTCGACCTGGCGGTGCCGCGCGACATCGAGGCCAGCGTCGGCGAGCTGTCCGATGTCTACCTGTACACGGTGGACGACCTGGAACAGGTGATCGAGGAGAACCGCGCGTCCCGCCGCGAGGCCGCCGCCCAGGCGGAAGCCATCATCGACCTGCAGGTCGCGCACTTCATGGCCT
This sequence comes from Arenimonas sp., assembly GCA_035304725.1. Taxonomy (GTDB): domain Bacteria; phylum Pseudomonadota; class Gammaproteobacteria; order Xanthomonadales; family Xanthomonadaceae; genus Arenimonas. The sequence continues at coordinate 694 of DATGPR010000133.1, read as the reverse complement.
GGTGGCGGGCGCAGGGCCGGCAGGACGTGCTGCGCGGCCTGCGCAGCCGTGGCGAGGCCATCCGCGAGGAAGCCCTGCAGCGCGCCCGCGAGCAGCTCGCCGCCGGCAAGCCGGCCGAGGAAGTGCTGGGCCTGCTCGCCCACCAGCTGACCAACAAGCTGCTGCACGGCCCCAGCAGCGCGCTGCGCCAGGCCGCCCTCGACGGCGACCTCGACCTGCTGCGCGCCGCCGAGCGGCTTTACCTCGACGGAGAATCGGGCGAACCATGACGCCGGGCCTGCTGCGCAAGCTCCAAGCCCTGGCCGAGCGGCACGAGGAAGTCGGTCGCCTGCTCGCCGAGCCGGACGTGCTGGCCGACGCCAAGCGCTTCCGCGAACTTTCCCGCGAATACGCCCAGCTCGAACCCATCGCCGCCGGCCTGGCCGATCAGGAACGTGCCCGCCGCGACCTGCGCGAGGCCGAGGCCATGCGCAACGACCCGGAGCTGCGCGAACTGGCCGAGGCCGAGATCGAGGCCGCCCACGAGCGCCTGGCAGAGCTGGAGGAAGCGCTGGCCCTGCTGCTGGTGCCGCGCGACCCGCGCGACGAGGCCAACCTGTTCCTGGAAGTGCGCGCCGGCACCGGCGGCGACGAGGCGGCGATCTTCGCCGGCGACCTGTTCCGCATGTACAGCCGCTACGCCGAGCGCAAGGGC
>DATGPR010000132.1:0-8170 GCA_035304725.1 Arenimonas sp. | reverse complement strand
GCGGCCTCCGGCTTCTCCCAGGACGATGGCAGCGACTACAGCAACCGCTGCGGCCTGCCGGTACGCGCCGACAATCCACAGGCCAGCCTCGACCGCTTCTTCGTCTACCACGACGACCTGCGGCCGCGCGAAGGCGGGAAGGTGCGGCATGCGCACTTCGAACGCTGCCCGCGCGCCGGCACCCGCGGTGCCGAAGCCTGCACGGTGATCGAATGGGACGGCTTCGAGCGCAACGGCCCGCTGCACAGCAGCCGGCCGCTGCGCATGCAGGCCCTGCTCTACCACCGCACCCATGCGGTGGTGTTCCAGTACGCCTCGGTGGACGACAGCGCCGGCGGCTGGGCCACCATCGGCCTGCAGGGCCTGGGTGGCCGCAGCGCGCGCCGGGTCGGCTGCGACCTGCCGGGCCAGGTCGGCGCGCGGCAGGCGGTGTGCTTCTTCGATCCGCGTCACCGGCCGAACGCGCCGGTGCAGATCCATCCCTGAGCGCGGCTCCGGCCGCGGCGGAAATACGGCAGGACCGCGGCACGCCTCAGCCCAGCGTGGCGCGCAGCAGGGATTCCAGCAGCGGCTGCAACTGCGCCGCCCGTTGCGGGTGCCATTCGCGTTCGGCGTCGTCCATGTAGGTGGTCTGCGCCAGCTCCAGCTGGATGGCTTCCACGCCCTCGGCCGGACGACCGTAGTGACGGGTGATGTAGCCGCCCTTGAAGCGGCCGTTGACCACGTGGCTGTAGCGGTCCTGCGCCGTCAGCACGGCTTCCAGCCGCGCCTGGGTATCGGCACCGCAGCTGGCGCCGGCGGCCGTGCCGAGGTTGAGGTCGGGCAGGCGGCCCTCGAACAGGAAGGGCACGACGGCGCGGATCGAATGCCCTTCCCAGAGCACGGCGCGGCCATGCGTCTCCCGCAGGCGCGCCAGTTCGTCCTGCAAGGCCTGGTGGTAGGGCTGCCAGTAGGTGCGCACCCGCTGCGCCACTTCCTCCGGCGAAGGCTCCCGGCCGGGCAGGTAGACCGGCTGGCCATCGAAACGCACCGCCGGGCAGAGACCGGTGGTGTTCTGGCCGGGATAGAGCGAGGTGTCGTCGGGCGGACGGTTCAGGTCCACCACGTAACGCGAGTAACGGGGCACCAGCAGCGAGGCGCCCAGGTCGCGGGCGAAGGCGTACAGGCGGCTGACGAACCAGTCGGTGTCGGGCGCGGAACGCGATTCCGGCTGCATGCGCGCGGCCAGTTCGGCGGGGATCTCGCTGCCGTCGTGCGGCAGGCTCAGCAGCAGCGGGATGCTGCCGCGGTGCAGGCTGAAGTTGTTCTCGTCCATGCCGGCCAGTCTAGCCGGCGAAGCGCGCCGGCGAGTAAGGCGCCGGATCCACCGCCGGCGTGCGCCCGGCCATCAGGTCGGCCAGCAGGCGGCCCGTGCCGGCGCTCATGCCCATGCCCATCATGCCGTGACCGGTGGCCAGCCAGAGGTTGGTGTGGCCGGGGGCGCGGCCGATCAGTGGCAGGTCGTCCCAGGTCATCGGCCGCCAGCCGCACCATTCCTCGCGCTTGCTCGGGCCGACCGGGTCGCGCAGATATTCGCGGGCGCCGCGCTCCAGCGCGTCCAGGCGCACGCGCTGCAGCCGCTGGTCGTAGCCGCTGAATTCCATGGTGCTGCCCAGGCGGTAGCCATCGGCCCAGGTGGTGACGCAGACGCTGCGTTCCTTCAGCACCAGGGCGCGGCGCGGCACCGTGGCCGGGCGCTCGTAGGTGATCGAATAGCCCTTGCCGGGCTGGATCGGGATGTCCAGGCCGATCATGGCGGCGAACAGCGGCGACCAGGCCCCCAGGGCCAGCACCACCTGCGAGGCGCGGCGCTCACCCTCGCTGGTCTGCACCGATTCGATGCCGTGGCGGCCGCGGACGATGCCGGTGACGCAGACGCCCTCCTCGATGGCGCCGCCGTCCTCGCGGATGATGCGCGCCAGTTCGGCGGTGTAGCGGTCGGGCCGCAGCTGGGCATCGCCGGGGAAGAAGATCGAGCCGGCCATGCCTTCCTTCAGCGCCGGCTCGTCGGCGGCCAGGGCCTCGGCGTCCAGGCGTCGGGCCTCGATGCCGAGTTCTGCCAGCAGGTCCAGCTCGCGCGCCTGCTTCTTCAGGGCCCGGGTGCTGCGGAAGACGTAGTGCAGGCCGTGCGTTTCGAAGCCGCAGTCCAGGTCCTGGCCGTAGACCAGGTCCTCGACCAGGGCGCGCGAGTACTTCAGCAGCGCGCCCTTGGCCAGGCCGGTGGCATGCCACTGGCGGGCATTGCAGCGTCCCGCCACCTTCGCCAGCCAGCGCCACAGCGCCGGATCCCAGCGCGGGCGGATGTACAGCGGCGCCGAGGGGCTGAGCATCCAGCGCAGGGCCTGGCCGACCATGCCCGGCGCCGCCAGCGGCGCGGCGTGGCTGGGGGTGAGCGTGCCGCAGTTGCCATGCGAGGCGCCGCCGCCGATCCGGCCCTGTTCGATCACCCGCACGCTGCGGCCTTCCGCCTGCAGGTAGTGGGCGCAGGCCAGGCCGATCACGCCGCCACCCAGGATCAGTACGTCGGCATCCCTGTGCATGCGTGGGTCCTGCTCCTGTTCCTGTCCGTCAACGCCGCATCGGCGGCAGCCGGCCGTAGGTGGCCGCGCGCCACAGCCATTCCATCGGGCCCATGCGGAACATGCCCAGCCACCAGCGGCTCAGGCCCAGCTGCAGCAGGAAGAAGCCGAACACCAGCGGCGCCTGCCAGGCGCGCGGCACCTGTTCGAACAGGCCCAGGCCATAGTTGTAGAACAGCAGGGTCATGACCAGCGACTGCATCAGGTAGTTGGTCAGGGCCATGCGGCCGGCCGGCGCCAGCCAGGACGGCCAGCCGGCCGGATTCGCCGACTGCACCGCGCGGACGATCCAGCCCAGGTAGCCCAGGGCCATCAGCGCGCCGCCGAGCATCTGCAGCACCGCCGCGAAGGTCGAGGCCAGGCCGAAGTCGGCCACGTAGCTGTTCGGCACCATCCACCAGGCCAGCAGGGTCATGGCCAGGCCGACCGGCAGCAGCACCCAGCGCAGCATCAGGTGCGTGCGCGGCCAGTCCTGCGGCCGGGCAATGGCGCCGCTGCGCACGAACCAGGCGCCGAGCAGGAACAGGCCGAGCACGAACCAGCCGTAGATCAGGGTGTAGCCGAACATGTCGCCGAAATCGGCGACACGCTGGGCGGTGGCCTCGGCGAAGCTGCCGCCGCCGTAGGCCTGGCGCTGGGCCTCGATCTGGGCGGCGATGTTGGCGGCCTGTTCGTCCATCGCCTTCTGCACTTCGGCGGCGCCTTCCGGCGTCAGCTGGGCCAGGCTGCCCAGGGCACCGAAGAACATCAGGATCGCGCAGGGCAGCAGCATCCAGAACACGCTCCAGCCGACCAGTCGCTGCATCGGCGTGCGCCGGTAGAACAGCAGCAGCACGAAACCGACGATGGCGTAGGCGACCAGGATGTCACCGGCCCAGATCAGCCAGGCATGCACCAGACCGATGGCCAGCAGGGCCAGGATGCGGCGCAGGTAGATGGCGAAGAAGGGCTGCTCGCGCGCCTGCGCCCGCGCCAGCATCACCGCGAAGCCCATGCCGAACAGCAGCGAGAACAGCGGGTAGAACTTGCCCTGGACCAGCAGGTAGATGAGCGTGTCGACGACCTTGTCGGCGCCGGTCAGCGCCGGGTCGACGCCGCCGAGGGCGGCAGTCAGCGGGCCGACCATGCCCTCGATGTTCATCAGCAGGATGCCGAGCAGGGCGAACCCGCGCAGCACGTCCATGGCGGTGATCCGCTCCGCCGCCGCTACCGGCCCCATCCCTTCTCCAGCCATCCCGCTCCTCCGCCGTGATCTGACCCTTTGTTCCGACCCCGGGGTCAGACCCTTTACTCTGACCCTTTACTCTGACCCCGGTTGTGCAGGGGGTGTCAGTGGTGGTGGCCGCCGTCGCCGTGAACGTGGCCGTGCTCGATCTCGGCGGCCTCGGCCTCGCGGACGTCCACCACCTCGATGTCGAACTGCAGCGTCTTGCCGGCCATCGGATGGTTCAGGTCCACGTCCACCACGGTAGCGCCGACCTTGACCACGGTAACCGCACGCGGGCCCATCGAGGTATCCAGCACCACCTGCTGACCCGGCACCAGCCGCGCCTGGCGGAAATGCTTCTTGGGCAGGCGCTGCACCAGGCCGTCGCGGCGCTCGCCGTAGGCCTGCTCCGGCTCGACCGTCACCTCGAAGCGGTCGCCCGCCACGTGCTCCATCATCGCCGCCTCCAGGCCGGGGATGATGTTGCCGTGGCCGATCAGCACCGCCAGCGGCTCGCGGTCGCGCGAACTCTCGATGGCGGCGCCGCCGGGCTCGGAAACGGTGTAGTGGAAGCGGACGACGCGGTTGTTCTCGATCTTCATGGGATATCCAGTACGAAAGCCGGTGACTTCGGCCGGCGGGATGGGGCAAACTCGGCCGCGTGAAAGCGAGCGCGCATTATCCCGGCCGCTTCCGGCCGGCGCCAGTTCGGGGCCGGTCAGCCCCGGTTCCCCTCATTTCCGCCCTGCTCCTGGCCCTGCTGCTGGCCGGTTGCGCCGGCACGCCCGAACGCCGGGCGGCGGCGCCGGGAACGGGCAGCGGCATCCGCGTCACCGACGTCCACCCCGACGATCCGGTCCGGGCCAACAACGTCCTGATCCGGGCCCTGGGCCTGGTCGGCACGCCCTATCGCTGGGGCGGCAACACGCCCGAGGGCGGCTTCGACTGCAGCGGCCTGGTCGGCTTCGTCTTCCTCGACGCCGCCAATGTCTACCTGCCGCGCACCACCCGCGACATCGCCCGGCACAGCGCCAGGACGCCGCCGCGCGATCGCCTGGCCCCGGCCGACCTGGTGCTGTTCGCCAACCGCGGCCAGGTCTTCCACATCGGCATCTATGTCGGCGAGGGCCGCTTCGTGCACGCACCCAGCACCGGCGGCACGGTCCGCTTGGACCGGCTGGACAATCCGTACTGGAGCAAGCATTACGCCGGTGCCCGGCGCCTGCTGGACTGAGCGCTCAGCCCGGCCGGTCCGGCGATTCCGGCGGAGCCGCGTCCGTACCCGCCTTCGGCGCCGGCTCCGGCCGCGTCCACAGCCAGGTGCCGGTGATGGCCATGATTCCAGTGCCGATCGCCGCCATCCACCACTTCGGCGCGGTCAGGAAGAAGATCACCGCGCAGGCCGACATCGTGCCCACCGCCCACCATTTGGCGCGGCGGCTGACCGAACCGGTCTCCTGCCAGTCGCGGATCATCGGCCCGAAGGTGCGGTGCGCCAGCAGCCAGCGATGCAGGCGTTCGGAGCCACGGGCGGCGGCATAGGCCGACAGCAGCACGAAGGGCGTGGTCGGCAGGCCGGGCAGGAAGATGCCGATGATGCCCAGGCCCAGCGTGACGTAGGCCAGCAGCAGCCACAGCCAGCGGCGGACCCGGCCGGTCGGACTCATCCCGGGGCGGCGGTATCCGGGAAAGGAACACCGGCGGCGGCAGCCGCCTGCTCCATGGCCTCGCGCAGGGTGTTCTCGCGCATGCGCTCGTGCAGGCGTTCGCGCAGCTGCGCCAGTTCGCGGGCCTGGGCGATGCGCTGGTCGGCGTCGGCGGCGGGCGGCAAGCGTTCGCGGGCGTAGCAGAACTCGTCCCAGGCCTGCACCACATGGCGGATCCGCCGCAGCAGCAGCTCCAGCATGATGGCGTCGTCGAGCAGGCCGATCACCGCGACGTGGTCCGGAATCAGGTCCTCGGGATCGCTGAAGTAGGCCAGCAGGCGCAGGACCTCGCCGCGCTCCATCGCCGGCAGCGCCCAGGCCTCGTCCTCCAGCATGTCCAGCAGGCTCTCGACCTCGCGCAGGCGCCGGCGGACGTAGCCGGGCGCGCTGGCGATCGGCAGCGTCTGCAGGGCATGCCGGGCGGCGTCCACGATGTCGCACTCTTCGGCGCATGCCACACGCTGCTCGGCCCGGGCCAGGGCCTCGTGGAAACGCTCGATGTCGGAAGGTTCCAGTTCGAAGGTGATGCGCATGGCCGCCATCCTACGCCAGCTGAACACGCCGTTCACATGCGCTGGCGGCCCCGCGGGCTTTCGCGTAGCATCCCGCCCGTTTGTTGCATCGGCTGACCGTTTTCCCACGGCAGGCCAGCCCTCCGCCGGAGCCACGCTCCGCCGGCCCAGGCCCCATCCGCACGAGCTTCGCTGCGCAGACACGCCCGGCCACCGGCCCGGCGCACAAACCTGAAACACCACTCGCAGCGCGGTTCCAGGGAACGCTCCGGGTCCATACGGAGCCAATCCATGTCTTTCGAATCCCTCGGGCTGATGCCCGAGCTCGTCCGTGCGCTGTCCGCGCAGGGCTATGAATCCCCGACCGCCATCCAGGCCGAGGCCATCCCCCTGGCCCTGGCCGGGCACGACCTGATGGGCGGCGCCCAGACCGGCACCGGCAAGACCGCCGCCTTCGCCCTGCCCCTGCTGCAGCGCCTGGCCGCGGCCGGACCCCGCAGCGGCCCGCGCAAGCCGCGCGCCCTGGTGCTGGTGCCGACCCGCGAGCTGGCGGTGCAGGTCAACGACAGTCTCAAGGCGTACGGCCGGCACCTGCGCCTGACCAGCGCCACCCTGTTCGGTGGCGTCGGCATGCAGCCGCAGGTGGACGCCCTGCGCCGCGGTGTCGACATCCTGGTGGCCTGCCCCGGCCGCCTGATCGACCACCTCGAGCAGCGCAGCGCCGACCTGTCCCAGGTCGAGATGCTGGTGCTGGACGAGGCCGACCGCATGCTCGACATGGGCTTCCTGCCCTCGATCCGGCGCGTGCTGGCCAAGTTGCCCGGCAAGCGGCAGACGATGCTGTTCTCGGCCACCTTCGAGGACGGCATCCGCAAGCTGGCGCTGGAGCTGCTGCGCGAGCCGAAGGAAGTACAGGTGGCGCCGCGCAATGCCATCGCCCACCGCGTCAGCCACGTCGTGCATCCGGTCGACGGCGGCCGCAAGCGCGACCTGCTGATCGACCTGCTCAGCGCCCGCTGGCAGGACCAGGTGTTGGTGTTCGGCCGCACCAAGCACGGCTGCAACCGCCTGGCCGAACAGCTGGAGAAGGCCGGCATCAGCGCCGTCGCCATCCACGGCAACAAGAGCCAGGCACAGCGCCTGAAGGCGCTGTCGGCCTTCAAGTCCGGCGATGCCCGCATCCTGGTCGCCACCGACGTGGCGGCGCGCGGCCTCGACATTCCGCTGCTGCCGCTGGTGATCAACTTCGACCTGCCCATGGTCGCCGAGGACTACGTGCACCGCATCGGCCGCACCGGCCGCGCCGGGGCCAGCGGCGAGGCGGTGTCCCTGGTGTCGCCGGACGAGGGCCAGCTGCTGCGGCAGATCCAGCGCCTGCTCAAGACCGAGCTGGCCATGGTCGCCGTCGAGGGCTACGAGCCCAGCCAGGCCATCCGCATGGGCAATGACAGCCCGGCCCGTGGCCGTCCCTCCGGCCAGCAGCCGCCGCGCCGCAACGGCCGCAATGCCCGCCGCGGCCCCGGCGGCCAGGCCCGCAAGGGCGGCAGCCACGGCGGCGCCAAGCCGCAGGGCGCGCCGCGACAGACGCGGCCGGCCCGCCAGGCCAGTCGCTGATTCCCGCCGGCGCCGGGCTTGTTTTCCCCCGGCGCCGGGCGGATGCTCGCGGCAGCTTCCAGGGGAGGAATGCCGCCATGATCAGGACCCTGCTGGGCATCGTGCTCGGCCTCGTCGCCGCCGGGCTGGCGATCTTCGGCGTGGAATCGCTGGGCCACTGGCTCCATCCGATTCCGGCCGACATCGACTGGCAGGACCGCGTCGCCGTCACCGCGCTGATCGAGTCCCTGCCGACGCAGGCACTGCTGATCGTGCTGGCAGCCTGGGCCGTCGGCGCCCTGGTCGGCGGCTTCGTCGCCGGCTCGGTCAGCGCCCTGCACAAGCGCGGCGCGGCGCTCACCGTCGGCTTCGTGGTGTTGGTGATGGTGGTGATCAACATCGCCATGATCCCGCACCCGATGTGGATGGCGGCGGCCGGCGTGCTGGTGCCGCTGCCCTTCGCCTGGCTCGGCGGTCGCTGGGCGCTCTGAGCGTTCAGTCCTGGCGGCGCAGGCTCAGCCAGGCGCCGCAGAG
>DATGPR010000131.1:0-6734 GCA_035304725.1 Arenimonas sp. | reverse complement strand
GCTGTTGCCGGCTGGCCAGGTCGTGGCTGGCCACTGACAGCGGCTGCAGGATGGCCGGGTGCAGGCCGCGGGCGGTGATGCGCAGCGCCGACTGCTGCCGGCCGTAGGCCTCCAGCAGGCCGACCAGGCGCGCCTGCGGCGTGCGCGCGTCCTGATCGGAGCTGTCGTACAGCACCTCGACCCGGGCGGTGCGGCCCTCGCGCCAGTACTCGCCGAAATCGGCCGGGATGCGCAGCACCACCTTGGCCTGGCGCTCGCGGATGGCGTCCTCGGGATTCGGGATCTCCTCCTCGATCACCACGCCCTGGCGGCGCAGCCAGGCGACCAGGTTGGGGGCGTGCTTGACGCCGACCACCGGCACCTCCAGCGGCTTCTCGGCGCTGTCGAGCTGCTTGTTGATGACGAAGCCCATCAGCACCGCGAACAGGATCGGGCCCAGCAGCGGGCCCATCACCAGGGCGTTCATCACGGTCTTGCGGTCGCGCAGGTTCTCGACGACCTCCTTCATGAAAACGGTCAGGCTGGCCTTCATGCCATCAGTCCCTCTTCGCTGCCGATCGCCTTGACGAAGGCGTCCTCGAGGTTGCTCTCGCCGGTCTGCGCGCGCAGCTGGTCGGCGCTGCCCTCGGCCACCACGCGGCCGCGGGCGATGATCACGATGTGGTCACAGAGCGCCGCCACCTCCTGCATGATGTGGCTGGAGAACAGCACGCAGCGGCCCTCGTCGCGCAGCTGGTGCAGGAAGCGGCGCATGGCGCGGGTCGCCATCACGTCCAGGCCGTTGGTCGGCTCGTCGAGGATGACGTTGCGCGGGTCGTGCACCAGGGCACGGGCGATCGCCGTCTTCACCCGCTGGCCCTGGGAGAAGCCCTCGGTGCGGCGATCGATGATGTCGGTCATCTCCAGTGCCGCGGTCAGCGCCTGCGTGCGCCGGGCGATGGTGGCCTCGTCCAGGCCGTGCAGGCGGCCGAAGTACTGGATGTTCTCCCGGCTGCTCAGCCGCTTGTACAGGCCGCGCGCATCCGGCAGCACGCCGAGGCGGCGGCGCACCGCCTCCGGATCGGCGAAGGCGTCGATGCCGTCCACCAGCACCTGGCCGCGGTCCGGCCGCATCAGGGTGTAGAGCATGCGCAGGGTGGTGGTCTTGCCGGCGCCGTTGGGGCCGAGCAGGCCGGTGATGCGGCCGTCTTCGGCGCGGAAACTCACGCCGTCGACCGCCTTCACCTTGCCGAAGGCCTTGTGCAGGTCGCGAACCTCGATCATGGCTCGGCTCCGTTGTAGCTGGTGAAGAAGGGGCTGCTGTCCAGCACGTCCAGGCAGCTGGCGTCCAGGGCCTGCGGGTCCAGCGAATCGATGAACTGCGCCACCAGCCTGACCGTGCAGCCGCGGTTGAGCAGGATGTGGCCCTGGCCCTTGCCGACCAGGTGCCGCGAGCGCGACAGGCCTTCGGCCACGCGTTCGCCGTAGCGCGGCGGCGTCACCGGATCGAACTCGCCGGACAGGATCAGCGCCGGCACCTCGCTGCGCAGCGGCTCGTGGAAACCGGGCGCGACCACGCCGCGCGGCCAGAGGCTGCACTGCTGCTGCAGCACGTCGATCAGGCTGGTGCCCAGCAGGCGATCGGCGTCGGCGGGATCGGCCTGCAGCCGTGGCGCATCCTCGGCGCAGGTCACCGACAGCTGCATGCCCTGGTTGATCTGGCCGGTCAGCGAATCCAGCACCATCAGCGCCTGCGCCAGCATGGGCTCGGGCCGGCCCTTCAGCGCTTCGTCCACCAGCAGCGGCAGCAGGGCGGCGGTGTCGGGCGTGTAGGCGAACAGCCGGGCGACGAGCGCCACCGAAGCCTCGTCCAGGCGCAGTTCGCGCGGGCGATGGGTCAGCGGGTCGCGGATGCGCACGGTCTCCGGCGCCATGCGCACGCGATCGCGCAGCGCGTACAGGCGGCGGTAGGGCTGGCCGAAGGCCTCGGCGCAGGCCGGCTGCTGTTCGCAGCGGGCCAGGATGGGTTCGAGCGCCGCGTCGAGGTTCAGCGCGTGCTCGGAGCCCAGGGCCAGGTCGGGCGGCACCACGCCGTCCAGGACCAGCGAGCGCACCGAGCCGGGGTACTGCCGCGCGAACTGCTGGGCGACGCGCGTGCCGTAGGAACCGCCGTAGACGTTCAGCGCCGGCGCGCCGATGGCCAGGCGCAGCGCCTCGATGTCCTGCACGGCGACGCTGGTGGTGTACTGGGCGAGGTCGGCGTCCAGCTGCCCGAGGCAGTCGCGGGTGAGCGCCAGCATCTGCTCCGGCGACGGGTCCATGCCGAGCTCGTCCGGAAAGGTGCAGGTCAGCGGGTTGGAGCCGCCGGTGCCGCGCTGGTCCATGAACAGCAGATGGCGCTTGTCGCGCAGCCGCGACAGCACGCCGGACATGGGCGGGAAGGTCTCGGTGGCGGCCTGGCCGGGGCCGCCGGCCAGGAAGATCACCGGGTCGGCCTCCGGCTCGGCGGCGCGGGCCGGCAGCATGGCCACCTTCAGGCTGATCTTCGGACCGTCGGGCTGGTCCGGGTTTTCCGGCACCTCGAGCCGGGCGCATTCGGCCGGGGTGGTGACGGCGGTGCCGGGCTGGCCCAGCTCGCAGTCGGTGAATTCCAGGCTGCCCCAGGTGCGGGCCTGCCCCGGCAGGGGGCTGAGGCCGGCGGCCAGGGCCAGCGGCAGCAACACACGCTTCATCGGTTTCCCTTGGCGATGGTCGATGGGGCCCTCAGGATGACAGAAGGCACCGGAGGGCAGGAGGGATGCGACGGAACGCGGCGGGCGCCGGACGGAAGGCCGTCGGCCGGTCGCGGACCGGGGCAGGGCGCCGCTACTTGCTGGAGACGTACTTCTCGCGACGGATGTGCGGCACCGGCAGGCCGGCCGCCTTCAGGGCCTCGAACATGGCGTCCACCATGTTCGGGTTGCCGCAGAGATAGGCGATGTCGCCGGCGGCATCCGGGGCCAGCTCCGGCAGCAGGTCCTGGACATGGCCCGGGCGCTCGTCCGCATGCGGCTGCGCCGGCATCTCCCGGCTGAAGCTGGTGATGTAGCGGAAGCGCGGGTGTTCCGCGGCGAAGGCGCGGAAATCCTCGGCGTACAGCTGCTCGGCCGGCGTGCGGCAGCCGAACAGCACCACCACCTCGATGTCGCGCGTGCGCATCAGCTCGGCCAGCTTCGGCAGCATCGAGCGGTAGGGGGTGACGCCGGTGCCGGTGGCGACCAGCAGGTAGCGCCGGTTGGCGTCGTTCGGCATCAGGCAGAAGCGGCCGTAGGGGCCGCTGGCCATGATCTGCTGGCCCTCGTCCATGGCCTGGAACAGGGCAGTGGCGGCACCGCCGGGCACGTAGCTGACGGCGATCTCCACCGCCTCGCCCGGTCCCAGGGCATGGTCGTGGATGGTGGCGAGGGAATAGCTGCGCTTGGTCGGCGTGCCGTCCGGGTACTGGAAATGCACCTGGATGAACTGTCCGGGGATGAAGTCCAGCGGCTGGCCATCGTCACGGGCGAATACCAGATGGCGCACGCTCGGCGCGAGCATGCGGCTGCCCACCAGGCGGAGCGGGAACTGGACGATGGCCAAAGGAGCCTCCGGTGCAGGCGGATGGGATGGACTGTCCCGGACGGCGGCCCGGGGCCGCGGCAAGGGGCTCCGTATAATACCGGCCGACCCTTCCCGGCGCAGGCGCGCCGCGGCCACAGGAACCTCATGAGCGAACAAGCCGCGCTGGAGATCCGCGATCTCCGCAAGACCTACGACAACGGCGTCGAGGCGCTCAAGGGCGTCTCGCTGACGGTCCAGCCGGGCGACTTCTATGCCCTGCTCGGGCCGAACGGCGCCGGCAAGTCCACCCTGATCGGCATCGTCAGCTCGCTGGTGAACAAGACGGCCGGCGATGTCCGCGTGTTCGGCGTCGACCTGCACGCGCGGCGCTCGGAAGCGATGCGGCTGATCGGCCTGGTGCCGCAGGAAATCAACTTCAACATGTTCGAGAAGCCGCTCGACATCCTGGTCAACTACGCCGGCTTCTACGGCATCCCGCGCCGCGAGGCCCTGCCGCGCGCCGAGGAGGAACTGCGCCGGGCCCAGCTCTGGGACAAGGCGACGAAGATGTCGCGCACGCTCTCGGGCGGCATGAAGCGCCGGCTGATGATCGCCCGCGCCATGATGACCCGGCCGAAGCTGCTGATCCTCGACGAGCCCACCGCCGGCGTCGACATCGAGATCCGCCGCGGCATGTGGAAGACCCTGCGCGAGGTGAACGCCGCCGGCACCACCGTCATCCTCACCACGCACTACCTGGAAGAGGCCGAGAGCCTCTGCCGCAACCTCGCCATCATCGACCACGGCCGCATCATCGAGCAGGGGCCGATGCGCAGCCTGCTGGCCAAGCTCGATGTCGAAGGCTTCCTGCTCGACATCGACGGCGTGCTGCCGCCGATGCTGCCAGCCATTCCCGGCGTGCGCCTGACGGCGCCGGACAACCACACCCTGGACCTGGAGATGCCGCGCGAGATGGATCTCAACCGCGTGTTCGCCGGCCTGGCCGAGGCCGGCATCCGCGTGCGCAGCATGCGCACCAAGTCGAACCGGCTCGAGGAACTGTTCGTGCGCCTGACCGGCAAGCCGGAGGTGGCGGTATGAGCAACCCGAACCTGGTCGCGCTCTACACCATCGCCCGCCGCGAGGTCTCGCGGATCATGCGCATCTGGGGCCAGACCCTGGTGCCGCCGGCGATCACCATGACCCTGTACTTCCTGATCTTCGGCAGCCTGATCGGCTCGCGGATCGGGCCCATGGACGGCATCGGCTACATGGACTTCATCGTCCCCGGCCTGGTGATGATGTCGGTGATCCAGAACGCCTACGGCAACATCAGCTCCAGCTTCTTCGGCGCCAAGTTCGGCCGCCACGTCGAGGAACTGCTGGTCAGCCCGATGCCGAACTGGGTGATCCTCGGCGGCTATGTCGCCGGCGGCGTGCTGCGCGGGCTGATGGTCGGCATCATCGTGCTGGCCATCGCCATGCTGTTCACCACCGTGCGCATTCCGCATCCGCTGGTGACCCTGAGCACGGTGTTGCTGGGCGCGACTATCTTCTCGCTGGCCGGCTTCGTCAACGCTGCCTATGCGAAGAAGTTCGATGACATCGCCATCGTCCCGACCTTCATCCTGACGCCGCTGACCTACCTGGGCGGCGTCTTCTACTCGGTGACCCTGCTGCCGGGCTGGGCGGCGACTGCCACCCATCTCAACCCGATCTTCTACATGGTCAACGCCTTCCGCTACGGCCTGCTCGGCCGCAGCGACGTGCCGCTGGCCATGGCCTACGGGCTGATGCTGGGTTTCGTGCTCGTGCTCGGCGTCCTGGCCCTCTGGATCCTCAAGCGCGGCACCGGCCTGCGCAGCTGATCCATAACGGGGTCAGGTTCACTTCCGAAGTTGACCTGCCCCCGTTTTGTCATCCTGGCAGGCGGAAGAAGGCCTCGGCGGTGGCGGTGGTGGCGGCGGCCGTCACCTCGACGGATTCGCCGCGGTCGCGCGCCAGTTCCTCGACGATGTGCGGCAGGTACATAGGCTCGTTGCGCCGGTGCGAGGGCATGGGCCTGAGCGTGCGCGGCAGCAGGTAGGGCGCGTCGGTTTCCACCATCAGGCGGTTGCCGGGGATGTCCTTGACGAACTCGCGCAGGTGCCGGCCGCGGCGCTCGTCGCAGAGCCAGCCGGTGATGCCGATGTGCCAGTCGCGGTCGAGGTAGTCCCAGCACTCCTCGCGGCTGCCGGTGAAGCAGTGCACCACCACCGGGCCGAGCCGGCCCTCGAAGTCCTTCATGATCGCCAGGAAATCGGCATGGGCGTCGCGCTGGTGCAGGAACAGCGGCAGGCCGGTTTCCGCGGCCAGCTCGAGCTGGCGGGCGAAGGCGGTGCGCTGGGCCGGCCGCGGCGAGAAGTCGCGGAAGTAGTCCAGGCCACATTCGCCGGCGGCCACCACTTCCGGCTCGGCCTGCAGGGCGCGCAGTTCGCTGATGGCCTCGACCGTGCACTCCACCGCGTGGTGCGGATGGATGCCGGCGGTGGCGAACAGTTTGCCGGGATGCTGACGCGCGACTTCCAGCGCCTTCACCGCCCCCTCGCGGCTGGCGCCGGTGACCACCATGCGGCGCACGCCGGCCTGCCAGGCGCGTTGCAGCACGGCCTCGCGGTCGTGGTCGAAACTGTCGTGGCCGAGATTGGCGCCGATATCCACCAGGTCCATGGCAAGCAGTGCGGTTTCCGGGATTGGCCGACGATTCTAGCCGCCCGAACGGGACATGACGGGGTCAGCTTCACTTCGGAAGTGAACCTGACCCCGTTTTGCCACTAGCCTATTGCGGTGACGTCGCCTGCCCTGCCCGAATTCCCCATCACGCCCCTGCTGCCGGAGATCCTGGCCAGCCTGGCCGCGCAGCCGCGCCTGGTGCTGGAAGCGCCGCCCGGCGCCGGCAAGACCACCCAGGTGCCGCTGGCGCTGCTGTCGGCGCCCTGGCGTGGCGACGGCCGCATCCTGATGCTGGAACCGCGCCGGGTGGCCGCCCGCGCCGCCGCCGGCTTCATGGCCAGGCAACTGGGCGAAGCGGTGGGCGAAACCGTCGGCTACCGCATCCGCTTCGAATCGAAGGTGTCGGCGCGCACCCGCATCGAGGTGGTCACCGAGGGCATCCTCACCCGCATCCTGCAGGACGA
>DATGPR010000130.1:0-6869 GCA_035304725.1 Arenimonas sp. | reverse complement strand
GCACATCATCGGCACCGAGCGGCACGAGAGCCGCCGCATCGACAACCAGCTGCGCGGCCGTTCCGGCCGCCAGGGCGACCCGGGTTCCTCGCGCTTCTACCTGTCGCTGGAAGACAACCTGATGCGCATCTTCGCCTCCGACTGGGTGCAGCGGGCGATGCGCGGCATGGGCATGAAGGAGGACGACGTCATCGAGTCGGCCCTGGTGACCAAGCAGATCGCCAATGCCCAGCGCAAGGTCGAGGCGCACAACTTCGACATCCGCAAGAACCTGCTCGAGTTCGACGACGTCGCCAACGACCAGCGCAAGGTGGTCTACCAGCAGCGGAACGAGCTGCTGGAATCCGATTCGGTGCAGGACGCCATCGACGCCATCCGCGACGACGTGCTGACCGAGCTGGTCCGCCGGCACGTGCCGGCCGACTCCATCGACGAGCAGTGGGACCTGCCGGCGCTGGAGCGCGCCCTGGCCGAGGAGTTCGCCCTCCGGGTGGACCTGCAGGGCATGCTCAAGGCCAACGATGAGCTGGACGCCGACGGCGTGCTCGAGGCGGTGCTGGACGCCGGCCGCAAGCTGTTCGCCGAAAAGGAGGCGCAGCTGGGCGCCGAGATGATGCGGCACCTCGAAAAGCACCTGATGCTCAACGTGCTCGACCAGAACTGGAAGGAGCACCTGGCGCGCATGGACTACCTGCGCCAGGGCATCCACCTGCGCGGCTATGCCCAGAAGCAGCCCAAGCAGGAGTACAAGCGCGAGAGCTTCGAGCTGTTCACCGAGATGCTGGACAGGGTGAAGTACCAGGTGACCTCGCTGCTGGCGCGGGTGCGCATCCGCAGCGAGGAGGAGGTGGCCGCCATGGAGGCCGCCGAGCGTCAGCGCCAGGAGGCGCAGGCCCGGCGCATGCAGTTCCAGCATCCCGAGACCGGTGGCTACGGTGCCGACGAGGAGGCCGAGCAGGCCCAGGCCCTGGCCGCCCAGGGCGAGGGCGTGCTGGCCACGACCCCGCAGCGGGTCGTGCGCGAGGGGCCCAAGATCGGCCGCAACGATCCCTGCCCCTGCGGCAGCGGCAAGAAGTACAAGCAGTGCCACGGCCGGCTCGACTGAGCCGGCGGCCAGGACCGGATGCCCTCGGAACCAGCTGACAAACCCGTGCACGTGGTCGCGGCCGTCCTCCGGGACGCCCGCGGCCGGATCCTGCTGGCCCGGCGCACCGCCGGGCGTGACCTGGCCGGCCTGTGGGAGTTCCCCGGCGGCAAGGTGGAAGCCAGGGAACACCCGCTGGACGCCCTGGCCCGCGAGCTGCGCGAGGAGCTGGGCATCCACATCACCGGCGCCCGGCCGCTGATCAGCGTGCCGCAGCGCTACCCCGACAAGCGGATCGTCCTTGACGTGCACGAGGTGACCGCCTTCAGCGGCACCGCCCGCGGCCTGGAGAAGCAGGCCCTGGCCTGGGCGCCGCCGGAGAAGCTGGCCGCCTATCCCATGCCGCCGGCCGACCGGCCGGTGGTGGCGGCCCTGACCGCGCCGCCGCGCTACCTGATCACCCCCGACCCCGTGAACGACCGGACCGCCTTCCTGGCGGCGCTGGAGAGGGCGCTTTCGGGCGGCATCCGCCGGGTGCAGTTGCGTGCCCGCCGCCTGGCTGCGGACGACTTCGCGGTCCTGGCCGGCCAGGTGCTGTCCCGTTGCCGGGCGCATGGGGCCGAGCTGCTCCTCAACGGCGCCCCGGATCTGGCCGCCCGTCTGGGCACCGGCCTGCACCTGCGCGCGGAGCAGCTGATGGCCCTCTCCGAGCGCCCCCTGCCCAGGGAGCTGCCGGTGGCGGCCTCCTGCCACGACGCGACCGAACTGGCCCAGGCCGAGCGCCTGGGCCTGGACTTCGCCGTCCTGGGGCCGGTGCGCGCCACCGAAAGCCACCCCGAGGCGACACCCCTGGGCTGGGACGGCTTCCACGCCCTGCGTGAGCAGGCCTCGCTGCCGATCTATGCGCTGGGTGGCATGAAGCCGGCTGACGTGGTCACCGCCCGTCGGCACGGCGGCCAGGGTATCGCCGCCATCCGGGGTCTCTGGCCCAGGTAGTTTGGGACGACCGGGGCCGAAAACCGGGGTCAGAGTAAAGGGTCTGACCCCGGGGTCAGACCCTTTACTCTGACCCCTCCGGGGATCCCATCAGGTAGCGGGGGTGGAGGCGGGCGACGGCGGACTGGAGGTCGGCCAGGGAGCCGTCGTTGACGATCACGTCGTCGGCCAGGGCCAGGCGCCGGGCGCGGCTGGCCTGGGCGCTGATCATGCGCCGGGCCAGTTCGGCGTCGGTGCCGTCGCGGGTCTGCAGGCGGGCGGCCTGCACGGCTTCCGGCACGTCCACCACCAGGATCCGGTCCAGCCAGGGATAGGCGCTGCGGCCACCGCCCTCGGCCAGCAGGGGGATGTCGACGATCACGTAGGGGCCGGGTGCCTGGGCACACTCGGCCTTCAGGCGCTCGCGGATGCGGGGGTGAAGCAGGCCTTCCAGGCGCTTGCGGGCCTCGGGGTCGGCGAACACGCGGCGGCGCATCGCCGCCCTGTCCAGGCGGCCGTCTGCCTGCAGTACCTCCGGGCCGAAGGCCGCCACGACCTCCGCCAGCGCCGGCTGGCCGGGTTCGACCACGGCCCGGGCCGCCAGGTCGGCGTCGGCGATGTGGATGCCCAGGTCGGCGAAGGCCCGGCAGACGGCGGACTTGCCCGCTGCCACGCCGCCGGTGACGGCGATCACCCGGCCGGCCATGGCCTCAGCCCAGGCCGGCCCAGGCGCGCCAGGCCTTCAGCAGCTGCTCGCCCCACATGAGCTGGATCCAGCCGGCGATGGCCAGGAAGGGGCCATAGGGGATGGGCGTCGCCCGCTCGCGGCCGCGCAGGGCCAGCCAGGCGCCGCCGATCACCGCCCCCGCCACCGCCGAGATCAGCACGATCGGCAGGATGCCGGCCAGGCCGCACCAGGCGCCCAGCGCCGCCAGCAGCTTGAAGTCGCCATGGCCCATGCCTTCCTTGCCGGTCAGCAGCTTGAACAGCCAGTACACGCTCCACAGGCTGAGGTAGCCCACGGCCGCACCCTGGATGGCCTGCACCGGGCCCACGAACATCGTCATCATCGACAGCAGCAGGCCCAGCCAGAGCAGGATGTAGGTGAGGGCGTCCGGCAGCAGGGTGGTGCGCAGGTCGATGCCGGCCAGGGCGATCAGCAGGCCGGTGAAGGCCATTGCCGCCAGCGCCTCCGGGTTGGCACCGAAGCGCAGCACGCAGGCCGCAAACAGCACGCCGGTCAACAGTTCGACGAAGGGGTATTGCCAGGAGATGGCCGTGCCGCAGCCGCGGCAGCGGCCGCGCAGGATCAGGAAGCTGAGCAGCGGGATGTTCTCCCAGGGCGCCAGCTTGTGCCCGCACTTCGGGCAAGCCGAGCGTTCGACGACGATGCCGGGCGGGGCCGGATCGTACTGCTCCGGAAGTTCCAGCATCTCGCGCGCCTGCCGCCGCCAGTCCCACTCAAGCCGGCGTGGCAGGCGCAGGATCACCACGTTCAGGAAGCTGCCGGCCAGCAGGCCGAACAGGAAGGCGCAGGCCGCCGCGCGGGCGGCCGTCTCGAACCAGAAGTCGAGCATCAGACCTCAGCCGACGGTGGCGGCCAGCTTGAAGATGGGCAGGTACATGCCCACCACCATGCTGCCCACCAGCACGCCAATGATCACCATGATGAAGGGCTCGATCAGGCTGGCCAGGGCGTCCACGGAGTTGTTCACTTCCTGCTCGTAGAACTCGGCCACCTTCAGCAGCATGGTGTCGAGGGCGCCCGATTCCTCGCCGATGGCGGTCATGGACACCACCATGTGCGGGAACAGGTTGACCTGCTTCATCGCCACGTTCAGCTGGTAACCGACCGAGACGTCATCGCGGATGCGCAGGGTGGCATCGTTGTAGACGATGGAACCGGTGGCGCCGGCGACGGTCTCCAGGGCCTCCACCAGCGGCACGCCGGCCTTGAAGGTCAGGGCCAGGGTGCGGGCGAAGCGGGCAATGGCCGACTGGTGCAGGATCATGCCGATGACCGGAATCTTCAGCAGCAGCCGGTCCATCGTGCGCTGCAGGCTCGGCGAGCGCTTGTAGGCGAAGATGAAGAGCGCCAGCGCGCCGACCACGGCACCCAGCACGGCCCACCACCATTGCGTCAGGAAGCGGGACGCATCCACGATCATCTGGGTGAAGGCCGGCAGGTCGGCGCCGAAGCCCTTGAACACGTCCTCGAACTGCGGCACCACGTAGATCAGCAGCACCGCGCTGACGATGATCGCCACCGCGATCACCGCGGCCGGATAGAACAGCGCCTTCTTGATCTTGCCCTTCAGGGCCTCGGTGCGCTCCTTGTAGGTGGCGACCGTGTCCAGGATGGTGTCCAGCACACCGGCGCTTTCACCGGCGCGGGTCAGGTTGCGGTACAGGGAGTCGAACTGCACCGGGTGCCGGGCCATGGCCTCGCTGAGCGAGCTGCCGCCGGCGATGCTGTCCCGGATGTCCATCAGCATGTCGCGCATGCGCGGGTTCTTCTGGCCGCTGCCCAGGATCTCGAAGGCCTGCACCATGGGCACGCCGGCCTGCAGCATCGTGGCGATCTGCCGGCTGAAGATGGCGATTTCCTGGGAGGTGATGGCCTTGCCGGCGTTGCCGAACAGCGGCTTGCTCTTGGCCCGCACCACCGTCGGGTTGATGCCCTGCTTGCGCAGCTCGGCCTTGAGCAGGTTGGCATTCTTGGAAGAGCTCTCGCCCTTCATCTTGACGCCGCGCTTGTCGGTGCCCTCCCAGACGAATTGCTGGAGCGGATTGGTGCGCGCAGCGGGGGGATTCTTCGCGGCAGCAGTCGTCGCCATGGCTTAGTCCTTGGTCACGCGGTTGATTTCGGCCAAGCTGGTGACGCCCTGCTTGACCTTCCAGAGGGCCGACTGGCGCAGGTTGCGTACGCCGGCGGCCTGGGCGGCCTCGGCGATCTGCAGCGCATTGCCGCCCTCGAGGATGATCTTCTGGATGCCTTCGGCCATGGGCATCACCTCATAGATGCCGACACGGCCCTTGTAACCGTCGTTGCACTCGTCGCAGCCCACCGGCTCGTAGATGGTGAAGCCGGCGGCGATCTCTTCCGGGGTGTAGCCCTCGGCCAGCAGGGCGTTCTCCGGCAGCTGGATCGGGCGCTTGCAGTTGTTGCACAGGCGCCGGGCCAGTCGCTGGGCGATGACCAGGGTGACCGAGCTGGTGATGTTGTACGGCGCGATGCCCATGTTCATCAGACGGCTGACCGTCTGCGGGGCGTCGTTGGTGTGCAGGGTGCTGAGCACCAGGTGGCCGGTCTGGGCGGCCTTGACGGCGATCTCGGCCGTTTCCAGGTCACGGATCTCGCCGACCATGATCACGTCCGGGTCCTGGCGCAGGAAGCTGCGCAGGGCCGCGGCGAAGGTCATGCCCTTCTTCGGGTTCATCTGCACCTGGTTGATGCCCGGGACGCGGATTTCCACCGGGTCCTCGGCGGTGCTGATGTTGCGCTCCTCGGTGTTGAGGATGTTCAGGCCGGTGTACAGGGACACCGTCTTGCCCGAACCGGTGGGGCCGGTCACCAGGATCATGCCGTAGGGCTTGGCCAGGGCGTCCAGGTACAGCTGCTTCTGGTCGTCCTCATAGCCCAACTTGTCGATGCCCAGCTTGGCGGCGCTGCCGTCCAGCAGACGCAGCACCACCTTCTCGCCGAACAGGGTGGGGCAGGTGGACACACGGAAGTCCATCTGCTTGGTCTTGCTCAGGTTGAGCTTGATGCGGCCGTCCTGGGGCAGGCGGCGCTCGGCGATGTCCAGCGAGGCCATCACCTTCAGGCGGGCGGTGATGCGGGGGTGCAGCTTGACCGGGGCGCGGGCCACGGTGCGCAGGATGCCGTCCATGCGCAGGCGGACGCGGTAGTCGTTTTCGTAGGGCTCGAAGTGGATGTCCGAGGCGCCGCGCTTGATCGAGTCGACCAGGATCTTGTTGACGAAGCGCACCACCGGGGTGTCGTCGCCGCCCTTGGCGTCGGCCAGGTTGTCGGCGGGCTCGTCGTCGCCGGCGCTGGCCTCCAGGTTCTCCAGGCCCTCGTCGCCGGCCATGTCGTCGCCAAAGCTGTCGCCGGCGGTCAGGGCCTGCTCGATGGTCCGGCGCAGCCGGTCCTCGTCCACCAGGATGGGTTCGACCGTCAGGTTGGCGGCGAACTTGATGTCGTCCAGGGCGCGGGTGTTGGTCGGGTCGGAGATGCCGACGAACAGGCGGTTGCCGCGCTTGAACAGGGGCAGGGTCTGGTGCTTGGTGATCAGCTCCTCGCTGACCAGCTTGACCGCCGCCTGGCTCAGGTCCAGGGCCGAGGCGTCGAACAGGGGCATGCCGAACTCGACCGCGTTGGCGGCGGCCAGCTGGGCGGCGGTGACCAGCTTCTTCTCGACCAGGTAATGGGCGACCGGCTTGCGGGCCTTGGAGGCCTCGTCCAGGGCGGTACGCGCGTCGGCCTCGGCCAGGTGCCCGTCCAGCACCAGCCGCCGGGCGATCCCGGTAATGCCCATCAGGTTCGCGGTCACATTGGCGTTCACGCTTTCTCCCCCACGCTACCTCCCCCCGGGGCGCGCGATGCCCCAACTCTACCCCAAAACGCCGCCCCGGCCAGCCCCTGGGGCCTGGCCGGGGGCGTCCCTGGCAGCCTTCTGTGTAAAGTAGGCGGGCTCCGCCCAGACGAGGCCCGCATGAGAACAAGTGTCATCCTGCCGGCAAAGAACGAGGCCGAAGGCCTGCGCCGGACATTGCCGGCCCTGGCCCGGGTCCTGCCGGAGGCCGA
>DATGPR010000129.1:0-12350 GCA_035304725.1 Arenimonas sp. | reverse complement strand
TCCAGCGGCGGCGACAGCCAGAAGCCCTGGATCTCGTCGCAGCCCTGCTCGCGCAGGTAGCTCAGCTGCTGCTCGCTCTCCACGCCCTCGGCGATCACGTTCAGGCCCAGCGAGTGGCCCATGGTGATGACCGTGGCGGTGATGGCCTCGTCGTCCGGGTCTCGGGTCAGGTCGCCGATGAATTCCTTGTCGATCTTCAGGGTGTCGATCGGCAGGCGCTTCAGGTACACCAGCGAGGAATAACCGGTGCCGAAGTCGTCGATGGCCAGGGTGACGCCGAGCTTGCGCAGCTCGTTCAGCACCGAGGTGTGCTGTTCGGCGTTCTGCATCACCATCGATTCGGTCACTTCCAGCTCGACCCGGTTGGCCGGCACGCCCAGGTCCTCGATCAGCCGCGCCAGCTTCTCCGGCAGGTTGCCGCGCACCAGCTGCAGCACCGAGACGTTGACGCCGATGGAGACGTCGGTCAGGCCGTGCTGGCGCCAGCGCTTGAGGGTCTGCAGGGCCTCGGCCAGCACCCAGTCGCCGATCTGCAGGATCAGGCCGGATTCCTCCGCCAGCGGCACGAACACGCTGGGGTGGATCTCGCCCAGCTCGGCGCTGTGCCAGCGCAGCAGCGATTCCACCCCAGTGATGCGGCCGTCGGCCAGGGCCATCCGCGGCTGGTAGACCAGGCGGAACTCGCCGCGGTCCATGGCCTTGCGCAGCGAGGCCAGGATGGTCGCGCGCCGGCGCGATTCGGCGTCCATGGTCTCGTTGTAGATCTGGTAGGTGTTCCGGCCCTCGGCCTTGGCCTGGTACATGGCCGTGTCGGCGAACTTCAGCAGGTCGGTCGGCACCAGGCCGTGGTCGGGGTAGAGGCTGATGCCCAGCGAGGGCGTGATCGAGACGTCGTGGCGCTCGTCCACCTCCAGCGGCATCGAGAAGGCGGTGAGGATCTCCCGCGCCATGCGCTCGACCGCCGGGATGGACTCGACGTCCTCCAGCACCACCGTGAACTCGTCGCCGCCCAGGCGGGCGACGGTGTCGGAGGCGCCGACGGTGGCCTGCAGGCGGGTGGCGGCGGCCTTGAGCAGGCGGTCGCCGGCGGCGTGGCCGAGCGAGTCGTTGATGTCCTTGAAGCGGTCCAGGTCCAGGAACAGCACCGCCACCCGGGTCTCCTGCCGGCGGGCGCGGACGATGGCCCGGCCCAGGCGCTCGCTGAGCAGGGCGCGGTTGGGCAGGCCGGTCAGGGTGTCGTAGTTGGCCAGGTAGCGCAGCTCCTGCTCGGCGCGCTTCTTGTCGGTGATGTCGTTGACCACGGCGACGAAGTGGCTGCGCTGGCCCATGGCGTCGCGCACCTCGCTCATCTCGATCCAGCCGAGGAATTCCTCGCCGTCCTTGCGCCGCTGCCACATCTCGCCGGCCCAGTGGCCGGTGCGCTCGAGCACGTCGCGGACGCGGCGGTAGAACTCGGCGCTGTGCTGGCTGGAGTCGAGCAGGCGGCTGTTCTGGCCGATCACTTCCTCCTCGCTGTAGCCGGTGATGCGGGAGAAGGCCGGGTTGACCGAGATGAAGCGGAAGTCGAGGTCGATCACCGCCACCGCCTCGCTCATGCTGCGCAGCACCTCGATGGCGACGCGGCGCTCGCGCTCGGCGCGACGGATGACGGTGATGTCGCGGGCGGTGCCGGCCATGCGCAGCGGGCTGCCGTCGGCGTCGCGCTCGACCACCTTGCCGCGGCTGCGCACCCATATCCACTCGCCGCGGGCGTTGCGCACCCGGTGCTCGGATTCGAACACGTCGGTATGGCCGACGATGTGTTCCTGCAGCAGCTTCTGCACCCGCGGCAGGTCCTCGGGGTGGATGCTGTGGGTGCGCCAGTCGTCGGTGCTGACTTCCTCGCGGCTGCCGTGGCCGAGCAGCTGGTTGCCGCCGAGCCGGTAGAGCTTGTTGGCGCGGATGTCCCAGTCCCAGAACTCGTCACCGGAACCCCACAGGGCCAGGTTCAGGCGCTCCTCGCGCTGGCGGATCTCGGCCAGCAGCGAGCGCTCCTGGCGGCGGCGGTGGTGCCAGACCCGCCAGAGCAGCCAGCACAGCAGCAGCGCCACCGCGCCCAGCGCCAGCTGGGCGACCACCGCGGCATTGGAGCCGTGATCGGCCAGGGCGACGGTCGGCCAGCCCAGGCCCAACGCGGCCGACGCGCGCATGCGCACGCTGATTTCACGCCGAAGCGTCATCGGATTCGGGATTCCCCAGCACAGCCCTGCTAACCGGGGCAGTGTAGGTGGGCACCTGCGAGGCCACAAGCGGACCGGACGGGGGTTTAGAATGGCGGCCTACCTCCTGGCTGCCGCCCATGCCCGATCACGACACCCTGCCGTCGCACGCCGAACTGGCCGCCGAACTCCGGGCCATCGATTCCAGCCTGATGCCCTCGGAACTGCACGGCTCGCTCTGCGGCTGGCTGTCCGGGGGCGGGGCACCCGACCGCGAGCAGTGGCTGGCGGCCCTGATGTCCGAGCCGGGCACCCCGGCGCCGGCCCCCGAGAGCGCGCTGGGCCGCATGTTCGGCACCAGCGTGGCCCAGCTGGACTCCCCGGACTTCGGCTTCGAGCTGCTGCTGCCCGGCGACGACCAGCCGGTCAGCGCCCGCGGCGATGGCCTGCTGGCGTGGTGCCGGGGCTTCCTGGGTGGCTTCGGCCTGGCCGCCGGTGCCGAGCCGCCGCTGTCGGAGGAGTCCCGCGAGGCCCTGGCCGACCTGGCCCGTATCGCCGGCAGCGAGCTGACCTACGAGGAACCCGAGGCCGACGAGGAGGCCCTGGCCGAGGTCGCCGAGTTCGTGCGGGTGGCGGTGATGCTGCTGCACAGCGACTGCGTGCTCGGCCCGAGGCACCGCCGCCGCCTGAACTGAGCCGCCCATGATCAAGCCCGCCGAGTTCGCCCGCCGCCGCAAGCAGCTGATGCGGATGGCCGACGAGGACGCCATCCTGATCCTGCCGGCCGCGCCCGAGCGCGTGCGCAGCCACGACACCCACTATCCCTACCGCCAGGACAGCGACTTCTGGTACCTCAGCGGCTTTCCCGAGCCAGAGGCGGTGCTGGTGCTGGTGCCTGGGCGCAAGCACGGCGAGTCCCTGCTGTTCTGCCGCGACCGCGATCCCGAACGCGAGGCCTGGGACGGCCCGCGCGCCGGCCCGGAAGGCGCGGTCGAGCGCTACGGCATGGACGATGCCTACCCGATCAGCGACCTCGACGACATCCTGCCCGGCCTGCTCGAGGGCCGGACCCGGGTCTACTACCACTTCGGCCGCGACACCGAGTTCGACCTCAAGCTGATCGGCTGGGTGAACCGGGTCCGCGCCCAGGTGCGCCAGGGCGCCGAGCCGCCGCACGAGTTCCTCGAGCTGGGCCACCTGCTGCACGAGCTGCGCCTGTTCAAGAGCCCGGCCGAGCTGAAGCTGATGCGCAAGGCCGCCGCCATCGCCGCCGAGGCCCAGCTGGCGGCCATGCGCGCCACCCGCCCGGGCCTGCGCGAGTACGAGGTGGAGGCGGCGCTGCAGTACACCTACCGCCGGCATGGTGCCGTGGCTGCCTACGAGCCCATCGTCGGCGCCGGCGGCAACGGCTGCATCCTGCATTACCGCGCCAACGACGGCCTGCTGCAGGACGGCGACCTGCTGCTCTGCGACGCCGGCGCCGAATACGGCAACTACGCCTCCGACATCACCCGCACCTGGCCGGTCAACGGCCGCTTCAGCCGCGAGCAGCGCGCCCTCTACGAACTGGTGCTGGCGGCGCAGGCGGCGGCGATGCAGCAGGCGCGGCCGGGCAAGTCCTGGATCGCCGGCCACGAGGCGGCGGTGCAAGTGCTGACCGAGGGCCTGCTGTCGCTCGGCCTGCTCAAGGGCAGCCTGAAGAAGGCCCTGGCCAGCGGCGCCTACAAGAAGTTCTACATGCACAAGACCGGCCACTGGATCGGCCTGGATGTGCACGACGTCGGCGAATACCGCCTGGCCGGCGACTTCCGCATGCTCGAGCCGGGCATGGTCTTCACCATCGAGCCCGGCCTCTACATCCCGCCAGGCAGCAAGGGCGTGCCGGCCAAGTGGCAGGGCATCGGCATCCGCATCGAGGACGACGTCGCCATCACCCGCGCCGGCCACGAAGTGCTGACCGACGGCGTGCCCAGGGATCCCGACGCGGTGGAGGCCGTGCTGGCGGCCCGTTGAGGAGTTGAAGCCGCGTAAATCCGCAGCCAAGACCCCTACATGTCGAACTTGTTCAGTTCGAGGCCCTGGGCCTGGTAGTGCTTCCAGCGTTCGCGCAGGGGGCCGCGGGCAGCCGGGTCGGCGGGCACGACCTCGAGGACGCGCTCGAAGCCGGCGGGCACCGGCTCGTCGCGCAGGTTCAGCACCAGCGGCCGCATCGGCGGCGATTGCCCAGGCGGGGCAATCAGCACCTCGACGTCGGACTCGTCCTCGTCGAGGCCGGCGATCTGGTGCGGCAGGTACTCGTCCGGGTCGAAGGACCACATCAGGTCGTCCAGGGCCTCGGCCTGTGCGTGCGAGGCGGCCAGCACCAGCAGCGGCTGGCCGGCCTGCACGGCCTTGCGCGCCAGCTCGCAGACCAGCAGCAGCGGCTGCTCGCGGAAGCGCGGCTGGCCGATCAGGTAGAAGTCGGCGCGCGGCATCGCCGGTTCAGCCGGCCCGGTCGATCAGCCACTGCGCCAGCAGGCCGACCGGCCGGCCGGTGGCCAGGCCCTTGCGGCCCTCGCCGTTGGACACGCCGGCGATATCCAGGTGGGCCCAGCGCTGGCCTTCGGTGAAGCGCGAGAGGAAGCAGCCGGCGGTAATGGTGCCGGCCGCCTTGCCGCCGATGTTGTAGACGTCGGCGAAGGCCGATTCCAGCTGGCTCTGGTAGTCGTCCCAGAGCGGCAGGCGCCAGGCGCGGTCGTGCACGTGCTCGCCGGCGGCCAGCAGTTCGGCGGCCAGGTCGTCGTGCTTGCTCAGCAGGCCGGCGGCGAACTTGCCCAGGGCGATGATGCAGGCGCCGGTCAGGGTGGCGACGTCGACGATGGCCTGCGGCTCGTAGCGCTGCACATAGGTCAGGGCATCGCAGAGGATCAGACGGCCCTCGGCGTCGGTATTGCCCACCTCGATGGTCTTGCCCGACATCGAGGTGATCACGTCGCTGGGACGGTAGGAGTCGGCGTCAGGCATGTTCTCCACCGCCGGCACCACCATCACCAGGTTGATCGGCAGCTTCATGCGCACGGCGGCGACGAAGGCGCCGAAGACGCTGGCGGCGCCGCACATGTCGAACTTCATCTCCTCGATGCCGCCCTGCACCTTGAGGTTGATGCCGCCGGTATCGAAGGTGATGCCCTTGCCGACCAGGGCGTAGGGCCTGGCGTCGCCGGCGCCGTTGTAGCGCAGCACCACCAGCCGCGGCGGATTGGCCGAGCCGCGCGCCACCGCCAGCAGGGCACCCATGCCCAGCTTTTCCATGTCGGCGCGCTCGAGGATTTCGGCGCTGACCGCATCATGCTCGCCGGCGATGCGGCGGGCGGTCTCGGCCAGGTAGCCGGGGTTGCAGATGTTGGGCGGCAGGTTGCCCAGCTCGCGCGCCAGCTCGACGCCGGCGGCGATGGCCACGCCGCGCTCCAGCTCGCGGGCCAGCGCATCCTCCGCCCGCAGCGCCACCATCTTCAGCCCGCCCTCGCCATTGCCGCGGCTGCGGGTGGCGGTATAGCTGTAGGCGGCATGGTCGGCGGCGATCACCGCCTGGCGCAGGGCCCAGCCGGCATCGCGGCCCGGTACCTCGACTTCGCTGAGGGTGAGCAGGGCGCGCCGGCTCGGGCCGGTCTTCAGGGCGCGCACGGCATCGCCGATCGCCTTGAGGTAGCCGGGCACGCCGAACTTGCCGCGCTCGCCCAGGCCGACCACCAGCACGCGCGGGGCCTTCACGCCCGGCACGTCGGGCAGCAGGGTGGTCTGGCCGGTCTTGCCGGGCAGGTCGCCGCGGCCGGCCAGGGCCGACAGCCGGCCCCCGCTGGCGGTGTCCAGCGCCGACCCGGAGGGGGTCAGCATGCCATCGGCGTAAATACCGACGACGATGCAGTCGGTGTCGGCGCCGACGGGTTCGGCGGGGTTCAGGCTGAATTCGAGGGCCATGGGCGGTTTCCGTACAATCCGGTTCGTGTTCGGGTCCGATGCCGCCCCGCAGGGCGGCCGGTCAGGCCCGGGATTCTAGCAAGCACCCCGTACCGAGGCCCGAGAGAACGCATGCGGCTGATCGAGCGATACCTGGCGCGCGAATTCGCCGCAAGCGTGGTGGCGGTGGCCGTCGTGCTGTTGCTGGTCGGCCTGGGTGGCCTGCTGGTGGACCTGATGAGCGAGATCGCCCGCGGCAACGTGCCGGCCGGCCTGCTGCTGTCGCAGCTGGGCCTGCGTTCGATCCAGGTACTGCCGGTGCTGCTGCCGCTGGCCCTGTTCATCGGCCTGCTGCTGTGCATCGGCCGCATGTACGGCGAGAGCGAGATGGCGGTGCTGGCGGCGGTCGGCCTGGGGCCGCAGTCGCTGTGGCGGCCGCTGGCCCTGGTGGTGCTGCCGGTGGCCCTGATCGTCGCCGTCAGCTCGCTGTGGGCGGCGCCCTTCGGCGCCCGCATCGCCCGCGACATGGTCGACAATGCCAACCGCTCCTTCCTGGTCGCCGGCCTGGAGGCGGGCCGCTTCCGCGAGCTGCCGGGGCGCGGCGGCATCATCTACGTCGGTGAGCTGAGCGTGGATGGCACCCGTTTCAGCCGCGTGTTCGTCCAGACCGAACGCGACGGCCGCCTGGACGTGATCACCGCCACCGACGGCGAGATGTTCTTCGAGGGCGAGGTCGAGCGCTACCTGCTGCTGCGCGACGGTTTCCGGGTCGAGGGCGCGCCCGGCCAGCTCGACTTCCGCATGATGCGCTTCGCCGAAAACGAGCTGCGCGTGCCCGACCGCGAGCCCGAGGCCGAATCCGAGGCGCTGGAAGCCCGCGGCACCACCGACCTGCTGCTGCGCGAGGACGCCGCCTCGCAGGCCGAGCTGCACTGGCGCCTGGCGACGCCGCTGCTGGTGCTGGCGCTGGGTTTCCTGGCCATGCCGCTGGGCCGGGGCTCGCCGCGCCAGGCCCGCTATGGCCGGGTGCTGGCGGCGCTGCTGATCTACGTGAACGCCATGGCCCTGCTGCTGCTGGGCAAGGGCTGGCTGGCCGACGGCGTCATCGCCGGCGGGCTGGGCCTGTGGTGGGTGCTGCTGCCGCTGCTGGCGCTGTCGCTGTGGCTGTTCCTGCGCGATGGCCGGCTGCGCCAGCCGAAGGTCGCGGCATGATCCCGGTCCCGCGTCCGCGCCGCATCGACCTCTACCTGGCACGCACCGTGCTGGTGTCCACCCTGGGCGCCTGGCTGGTGCTGCTGGGCTTCGACCTGATCAGCGCCCTGGTCAACGAGCTGGATGAGCTGGGGCAGGGCGACTACAGCCTGGGCCATGCCATCGCCTACGTCGCCTGGACGGCGCCGCGCCGCGCCTACGACATGTTCCCGATCGCCGGTCTGATCGGCAGCGTGCTCGGCCTGGGCGCGCTGGCCGGCCGTTCCGAGCTGACGGCGATGCGGGCGATCGGCCTGTCGCGCCTGCGCATCGGCATGGGCGGCCTGGGCCTGCTGGCGGTGCTGACCGCGGTGATGATGCTCAACGCCGAGACGGTGGTGCCGATGGCCGAGCAGAATGCCGCCGACATCGTTTCCGGCGCCAAGACCGGCGACGTCGCCCTGGCCCGCGTCTCGGGCCTGTGGGCGCGCGAGGGCAACATCTTCATCAATGCCCGCGACGGCGTCAGCCGCGAACGCGACGGCCGCATCTGGACCGAATTGCGCGGCATCCGCCTGTACGAGTTCGACGACGAGGGCCGGCTGCTGTCCCTGGCCGAGGCGCGCCTGGCCGAGCACGACGGCCAGCGCTGGCGCCTGCTGGACGTGGTGAGGGTGCGCTTCGCCGAACGCGGTGCCAGCCGCGAGGAGAAGGCCGAGGAGCACTGGGACAGCGGGCTGGACGGCCCGACCCTGGCGGCGGCCACCAAGCGCCCGCGCTACCTGAGCTCGGCCGAGATCCGCCGGCAGGTCGCCTACCTCGAGCGCAATGGCCTGGAGACCAAGGCCTACGAGAACGTGTACTGGGCGCGCTGGTTCTATCCGCTGAACGTGGCGGTGCTGTGCATCTCGGCGCTGCCCTTCGCCTTCGGTTCGCTGCGCTCGGGCGGCTTCGGCAAGCGCCTGTTCATCGCCATCGTCATCGGCATCGCCTACCTGCTGGCGCAGCGGCTGGTGGTCAGCCTTTCCGACGTCTACCGCTTCGACGCCCGCCTCGCCTACATCTTCCCGCCCGCCGCGCTGATGGCACTGAGCTGGGGCATTTTCGGGCGTCGGGAGTAGCTCTCCGGCGCGGATCTGCGCGGACAAGGCCAATACCTGATCGGCATTATCCGCGTTCATCCGCGGCAAAAATCACTTCTCCACACGCACCAGCAATGTCCCCGCGGCGAGGTCGTGCCAGGTGCGGCGGTCGCGGTCGACGAGGGACCAGAGGAAGCCGAGGCCGAAGGCGGCCAGGGAGAGGGTGGCGACGGCGTAGCGCAGCAGCAGGGCGCGGGTGGCGGCGGCGCTGCCGTCGGCGGCGACCACCTTCAGCCGCCAGGGCCGCATGCCCAGGGTCTGGCCGCCGCGGCGCCAGGAGACGACCGCGTAGGCGCCGGTGATCGACCACAGCAGCAGCAGTTCACCCCAGGCGGCCAGGCTGCCGGGCGGCACCGGCTGGCCGCCGCGCAGCAGCAGCACCAGGCCGCTGCCGACGAACCACAGCGCCAGCATCGGGAAAAAATCGTAGACGAGGGCGAACAGGCGCCAGCCCAGGTGGGCCGGCCGCGCGTGCGGCTTGACGGGATCGGACATGGTGCAAGCATAGCCGGCGCGGTGGGCCGGCCGCTAAGCTTCCGGCATGTCGTCCTCGCGTCCCGCCGATCGCCGCGCCCGCGTCCTGGCCCTGCCGGAGCCGGCTGAAGGCGACGTGCGCGCCATCACCGGTTTCCTCGACCGCGCCTGGGCCGAGGCCGGCCTGTCCCGGCACACCCTGGACAGCTACCGGCGCGACCTCGAGGGCCTGGCCCGCTGGCTGGCCTCGAAGGGCAGGGCGCTGGTCGGCGCCGGCCGCCAGGACCTGTTCGACTACCTGGCCTGGCGCGCCGGCGAGGGCTATTCACCGCGCAGCAATGCCCGCCTGCTCTCGGCCCTGCGCGCCTTCTTCGCCCAGCAGCTGCGCCTGGGCCTGCGCGACGACGATCCGACCGCGCGCCTGGAACCGCCCAAGCTCGGCCGCAGCCTGCCCAAGGCCCTGTCGGAAACCGAGGTCGAGGCCCTGCTGGAAGCGCCCGACCTGGAAACGCCGGCAGGCCTGCGCGACCGCGCCATGATCGAGCTGATGTACGCCACCGGCCTGCGCGTCAGCGAGCTGGTGAACCTGCCCGCCACCGCCCTCAACCTGCGCCAGGGCGTGCTGCGGGTCACCGGCAAGGGCAACAAGGAAAGGCTGGTGCCGCTGGGCGAGGAAGCCCAGCATTGGCTGCAGCGTTACCTGCAGGAAGCCCGGCCGAGCCTGGCCGGCGGCCGGCTGGCGGCGCCGCTGTTCCTCGGCCGGCGCGGCGAGGCCCTGAGCCGGCAGCAGTTCTGGAACACGGTCAAGCGCCTGGCGGTGGTGGCCGGCGTGGACCCGCGCCGGGTCAGCCCGCACGGCCTGCGGCACAGCTTCGCCACCCATCTGCTCAACCATGGCGCCGACCTGCGCACCCTGCAGATGCTGCTGGGGCACAGCTCGCTGTCGACCACGCAGATCTACACCCTGGTGGCCCGCGAGGGCCTCAAGCGCCTGCACGAACAGCATCACCCGCGCGCCTGAACCGGTCCGCCGCTGCCGGGCCTGTGCCAGAATCACGAACTTCCGTCCCGCGCCGCGGTCCCAAGCCGCAGTCCCCCAGGATTTCCCGAATGAACCGCAGCCTGATCCTTTCCCTCGCCCTGGGCACCAGCCTGGCCGCCTGCGCCGCCGAGCCGCCGGAGCGGCCCGCCGCCGCGCCCACCGCCGACAGGGCCGCGCCGGCGCCGGCCGCCGTTTCCGCCGATGCCGAAGCGCAGGTGCGCGCCGCCCTGGGCTCGCTGCTGCCGGGCGCGGAGATCGGCGAGGTGCGGGCTTCGCCGCTGCCGGGCCTGATGGAAGCCAACATCGAAGGCCGCGTGCTCTACGTCAGCAGCGACGGCAGGTACCTGATCCAGGGCAACCTGATCGACGTCGAGGCGCGCGACAACCTGACCCTCCACGCCGAGGCCCGCGGCCGCAAGGCGCTGCTGGATTCGGTGGACGTCAGCCAGCGCGCCGTCGTCTTCCCGGCCGCCAACGAGAAGCACGTCATCAAGGTCTTCACCGACATCGACTGCGGCTTCTGCCGGCGCATGCACCGGCAGATCGACGAGTACAACCGCCTGGGCATCACCGTGCAGTACCTGTTCTACCCGCGCGCCGGCCTGGGTTCGGAGTCCTTCGACAAGGCCGTCTCGGTCTGGTGCGCCAGGGACCGCCGCAAGGCCCTGACCGACGCCAAGAACGGCGTCGAGCTGCCCAGGGCCAACTGCAGCAACCCGGTCACCATGGACTACGACCTCGGCCGCCGGGTGGGCCTCTCCGGCACGCCGGCGGTCTATGCCGCCAGCGGCCACGAGCTGGGCGGCTACGTCGAGCCGGCCGAGCTGCGCGCGCGCCTGGACGAACTGGCCGCCAGCCAGCCTGACGGCCGCTGAACCGGCCGGGTCGGACAGGCCCCGGGTCCGGGCTGGACACCGGGGCCGACCCCCGGCTTGGTTTACAATTCCGGCCCCGTTCCCACGGACCCCTTCCGGTCATGATCGTCCTCGAGGGCCTGCCGGCCCTGTCGCCGTTCCGGCGCGACCGCCTCCAGGCCCGTCTGCAGCAGGTGGTGGAAGGCCTCCGGGTCACCGGAGCCTGGCATGTCTACTTCGTCCAGCCCGAGGCCGGCGCCCAGCCGGATACCGGCATCCTGGGACGCATCCTCGAGGGTTGCAGCGGCCGCGAGACGCCGGCCGAAGGCGCCGAGTCACGCTTCGTGGTGCCGCGCCTGGGCACGCAGTCGCCCTGGGCCAGCAAGGCCACCGAGATCCTGCGTGGCGCCGGCCTGCCGGTGCAGCGGGTCGAGCGCGGCCTGCGTCTGGACCTGGCCGGCCTGCCGCCGGCGGGTGACCCGCGCTGGCCGGCCCTGGCCCGCGTCCTGCACGACCCCATGACCCAGAGCCTGCTCTCCCACCGCGAGCAGGCCGCCGCCCTGTTCGAACGGCCGGCCGCCGGCGCCCTGGAGCGCATTCCGGTGGCCGCCCTGGCCGAGGCCAATGCCCGCCTGGGCCTGGCCCTGTCCGCGGACGAGATCGCCTACCTGCAGCGTCGTTACACCGAGCTCGGCCGCGATCCCTCCGACGCCGAGCTGATGATGTTCGCGCAGGCCAACTCCGAGCACTGCCGGCACAAGATCTTCAACGCCGACTGGACGGTGGATGGCGAGCCGCAGCCGCTGTCGCTGTTCCGCATGATCAAGAACACGCACGCGCACAGCCCGCAGTACACGCTCAGCGCGTACAAGGACAATGCGGCGGTGATCGAGGGCCACCCGGGCCGGCGCTTCCGCCCGGATCCGGCCAGCGGCGAGTACATGCACGAGGCGCCGGCCGATTCGGCCTTCGCCATCAAGGTCGAAACCCACAACCACCCGACCGCGATCTCGCCCTTTCCGGGCGCCGCCACCGGCGCCGGCGGCGAGATCCGCGACGAGGGCGCGACCGGCCGTGGCGGCAAGCCCAAGGCCGGCCTGACCGGCTTCACCGTCTCGCACCT
Source organism: Arenimonas sp. (assembly GCA_035304725.1). Classification (GTDB taxonomy): domain Bacteria; phylum Pseudomonadota; class Gammaproteobacteria; order Xanthomonadales; family Xanthomonadaceae; genus Arenimonas. The sequence continues at coordinate 390 of DATGPR010000129.1, read as the reverse complement.
GCGCATCCCGGGCCTGGAGCGGCCCTGGGAACAGCCGCGGCCGCTGAACCCGCGCATGGCCAGCGCCCTGGAAATCATGGTGGACGGCCCGATCGGCGCCGCCGCCTTCAACAACGAGTTCGGCCGGCCGGCGCTGGCGGGCTATTTCCGCAGCTTCGAGCTGCCGACCGAGCAGCCCGGCCTGGTGCGCGGCTATGACAAGCCGATCATGCTGGCCGGCGGCCTGGGCGCCATCGACCGCGTGCAGATCCGCAAGCTGGGCCTGGAGCCCGGCGACGCCGTGGTGGTGCTGGGCGGCCCGGCCATGCTGATCGGCCTGGGCGGCGGCGCCGCCTCCTCGCTGGCCTCCGGCCAGAGCAGCGAGGACCTGGATTTCGCCTCCGTGCAGCG
>DATGPR010000128.1:0-3986 GCA_035304725.1 Arenimonas sp. | reverse complement strand
CAGGCGCGGCATGTTCAGGTCGGTGAAGACCGCCTGGATGGCCGGGTCGGCCTCCAGCTTGGCCCAGGCGTCCAGGCCGTCGTCGCCGGTGACGATGTCGAACTCGTCGCCGAGCATCTTCATCGCGGCCTTGCGCATCAGCTTGGAATCATCCACCACGAGGATGCGCGCCCGCGCGCCGGCCTGACCGCTCATGAAATCTCCCCTGCCTCCCGACGACCCGGCCCCAATCTAAACCGGGCCCCCTGCCGGACCCAAGCGACGGCGTCACGCTTTTGCCAGGGGTCCCGCCGTATCAGAACGGCGCGGCCAGGGATTGCCGGTCGCGGTGCCGGCGCCAGGCCAGCAGCCCGGCCAGGAAAAACACCACGATGGCGGCCGCCAGCCAAGCCCAGGTGCCGATGCCCGCCGCCGGTGGCGGCGCCAGGCTGCGGTCCTGCCACTGCATGCGCATCTCGATCAGGCGGTCGCTGGCTTCCAGCCGGGCCAGGCCGGCATTGATCTCGGCGACCAGCTCCGGCCGCTTCGGGTTCACCCCGAAGGCGTACTCCAGCACCAGCAGGGGCGGGCCGACGGCCTCGATGTCGCGCAGCTTGTGGCGGGTGATCGCCCGGGCACCGATGTCGGCCGGCACCAGGGCCAGTTCGGCCTCGCCGCGGGCCACGGCCAGTACCGCGCCCTCCTCCACGTTCACCGGCAGCAGGCGGGCGCCGGTGCCGGCATCGTTCAGCCACTCCCAGGCCAGGCCGCCGAACTGCACGGCGACGGTGCGCCCGGACAGGTCGGCCGGGCCTTCGATGCCGGCCACGCCCGCGCGGCCGTACAGGCGGTGGTGCCGGTAGTCGAAGGAATTGCTGAACAGGTAGCGCTGGCGCCGCTCTTCGGAGACGAACATCGGCACCACGTCCAGCTCGCCACGCTCCAGGCGGTCGAGCACGCTGTTCCATTCACCGAAGTGGAACTGCAGCTCCAGTCCGCGATCCTCGGCGATGGCCCTGAGCACCTCGACGTCGAAACCGGCGGGTTCGCCGCGTTCGTCGAGGAAGTGATGCGGCGGATAGCGCGGGTCGCCGCCGACGCGGACCGGCTCGGCCGCAGGCGCTGCCGCCGGCAGCGCCTGCAGCAGGCAGAGCAGCATCCAGCCATGGCGCCTCGCGCCCATCCGCCCCTCCTGTCCGGTTCGGCCGTCGTGACGTTCCGGGCCCTTGCGCAGGTGTGCCGCCCCCGTTTCCGGCGGTCAAGCGCCAAGCCGCAATCTGCCAGATATCACTGACCGGGTTAGCAGAGGTATCCTTTCCCGGCCTTTTCGGCAATCCTCGCCGGGCAGGCAACAGGGGACGAAGTGATGAGCGGCAGTACCGACCCGCACCCGGGCAGCGCCCCGGCGAGCGGACGACAAGGTGCGGATCGGCTCCCGTGGCGGGTGTACCCCCTGCGCGCTCTGGGCATGGGCCTGGCCTTCCTGCCGATGTTCGCGGTGATGCGCGAACTGCCCTCGCCGCCGGCAGTCTGGGCCTGGGCGGTGTTCAGCGCCTTCATCTGGCCGCACCTGGCCTTCGTCCTGGCCCGGCGTGCAGGCGACACCCGCCGCGCCGAAGTGCGCAACCTGATGGTCGATTCGATGATCGCCGGCAGCTGGGTGCCGCTGCTGCACTTCAACCTGCTGCCGGCGGCGGTGCTGGTGACGGTGGCCACCGCCGACAAGATCAACTCCGGCGTGCACGGTCTGTGGCTGCGGTCCCTGCCCGCCCTGCTGGCGGCGCTGGTGTTCACCGGCCTGCTCTACGGCTGGCAGGTGCAGCTGGAATCCAGCCTGCCGGTGATCCTGGCCTGCCTGCCGCTGATGACCATCCATACCCTGGCGGTCAGCGCCAACCTGTACCGGCTGGTGCGGCGGCTGCAGCGGCAGAACCTGCTGCTGGACCGGATCAGCCGCATGGACGACCTGACCGGCCTGTACAGCCGCGCCCACTGGCTGGCCGAAGCCGAGACCATGCTGCGCGACCACCAGGAGAGCGGCCGCCCGGCCACCCTGGTGTTCGTCGACGTGGACAACTTCAAGACCACCAACGACCGCTACGGCCACGCCATCGGCGACGACGTGCTGCGCGGCATCTCCGCCCAGATCCGCATGCACCTGCCCGAGGGCGGCCACGCCGGCCGCCTGGGCGGCGACGAGTTCGCCCTGGTGCTGCCCTACGGCGTCTCCGCCGCCGAAGCGCTGGCGGAAACCCTGCGTGTGGCGGTGGAAACCCTGGAGTTCCAGCGCCATCCGGGCCTGCGCTGCTCGATCAGCCTGGGCCTGGCCGAACCGCCCGACGCCGGGCTGGGCCTGCGCGAATGGCTGGAAGCGGCGGACCGCGCCCTCTACGAAGCCAAGCAGGCCGGCCGCAACCGCACCGCCGGCACCCGGCCGCGGGCCTGAGCCCTCAGCGCAGCTGGCTGTCCTTGCTGCCGCGGCGGTTGTAGCCACTGCTGGCGCGCTGTTCGGCGTCTCGCGCCTCCTGGCAGGACAGGCACAGGCGCACGCCCGGCAGCGCCTTGCGCCGGGCCTCGGGGATGGTTTCCCCGCACTCCTCGCAATCGCGGCGACCCGGACCGGACGGCAGCTGGCTGCGCGCCCGTTTGATGGCGTCCTTCACCGTCGCGTCGATCTGGTCCTGGACGGCGCCGTCGCCGGCCCAACCGGTGGCCATGGCTGTTCCTCCTGCCTGGGCCGGGGATTTTACCCCTCCCCGGCCAGCGGCTCATCCCTTACCAGCTGGTCCCGAACGGGGCCACGCCCATCAGGCGCACGTGCGCCCAGAAGGCGAAACCGGCCCAGACCGCCGCGCCCAGCACCACCGCCGCCAGGGTGAAGCCCCAGCTCGGCGCCTGGCTGGCCTCGGCCGGCGGCCGCTTCCAGCTCAGCAGCAGGCACAGCACCGACCACAGCAGGAAGCCGCCGAACAGCACCGTGGCATGCAGGAAGCCATTGACCAGCACATGCGCCAGCGCCCACAGCGCCACGCCGATCAACATCGGGTGACGCAGCCAGCTGCGGAAGTGATTGCGCGGCAGCTTGCTGGCCGCCAGCAGGACGAAGGCCGCCAGGGTCAGCAGGCCGGCGCTGTGGCGCAGGCCGATCGGCGGCAGCCAGAGGATGGTGGTGTCGCCGGCGCGGGCCGGGCCATAGCCCAGGATGATCATGGCCAGGCCGATGACGGCGATCAGACTGTAGGCCGCCTTCCAGCGCATCAGGCCAAGCGCGGCGACGCCGGCTTCACGAACGCGCGGCGACAGCATGCGCACCGAATGGATGCCCAGGAACAGGATCAGGCCGAGGACGAGCCAGGTCATGGAAGCACTCCGTCAGGGTTGGCGAAGCGATTCTAGGCCGGCGTGGGGGCCTCCGGCACAGCGGGACGGACTGTCCCGCGGATCAGCCCCCGCAGCCGCCGCAGCAGACCGAGGGCAGCTGGCGCAGGTCGCACTCGCCCACCGCCAGGCCGGCCTCGCCCAGCAGCTGGCGCAGCTCCCGGGAGTCCAGGCAGGTGGACAGGCGCAGCAGGGCCCGGCCGCCGTCCAGGTCGACCAGCGCCGCCGGATCGGCGGCCAGCAGGGCTTCGTTGATGGCCGCGAGGGGCAACTGGCGGCCGAGCAGGCTGATTTCGTATTCCATGACGACACTCCCGACGATGTCGGCATGGTGGCCGGCGGCCGGGGTGGCGGCCATGACGTGGGTCAATCGGGCCGGTGTTTGCCCGGCTCCGGGGTCGTTTGTTCGATGATGCGCAGGGCCTCTTCCTGGCGGGCGCGCAGTTCCTCGTCCTCGGCCAAGGCCTGGTTGGCCTTGTGCTGCGCGCGGATTTCGGGGCTGATGACGTCGATCTGGCGCGGGCGCGACAGCAGGGCCCGGTCGCCCGGGGCAAGCTGGCAGTTGCGGCTCAGGATCTCCAGTTCGTCGCCGGTAGTGGCGGCACCGCTCTGCAGGTTCACCACCACAC
>DATGPR010000127.1:0-13163 GCA_035304725.1 Arenimonas sp. | reverse complement strand
GTCGATCCGGCGATCCTCGACGCTGGCCTTGAGCACCAGCACCCGCACCGGGTCGCCCAGGCGGAAGCGCAGGCCGCGGCGTTCACCGCTCAGCTGCCGGCGCAGCGGGTCGAAATGATAGTAGTCGTGCGGCAGCTGGGTCACGTGCACCAGGCCGTTGACCTTGGAGCCGGCCAGCTCGACGAACAGGCCGAAGCTGGTGACACCGCTGACCACGCCGTCGAACTCGCTGCCGACGTGCTGCTCCATCCAGGCGCTGCGGTAGCGCTCGTCCACCTCGCGCTCTACCTCGTCGGCACGCCGCTCCAGCTCCGAGCAGCGCAGGGCCAGGGCGGCCATCTCGGCTTCCTCGTAGCGCACGCCGGCCGGCCGCTTCAGGGCGTGCTTGATCACCCGGTGCAGCAGCAGGTCGGGGTAACGGCGGATCGGCGAGGTGAAGTGGGCATAGGCGTCCAGGGCCAGGCCGAAGTGACCCTGGTTCTGCGGGTCGTACACGGCCAGGCTCTGCGAGCGCAGCAGCACCGATTCCAGCAGGGCGGCATCGGGCCGCGAGCGCACCTTGTGGATCAGGCGGGTGAAGTCGCGCGGTTGCACCCGGCCCCAGGCCGGCAGGCTGAGCCCGAACTCGGAGAGGAATTCCAGCAGCTCGGCGTACTTGTTCTCCGGCGGCCGGGCGTGCACGCGGAACGGCGCCGGCAGTCCCTTGGCGGTGACGAAGCGGGCGGCCTCGACATTGGCCGCGATCATGCATTCCTCGATCAGCTTGTGCGCGTCGTTGCGCTCGAGCATGCCGGCCTGGACCACCTCGCCGCGGTTGTCCAGGACGAAGCGCACCTCGCCGGACTCGAACTCGATGGCGCCGCGCTTCTGCCGGGCCCGCGCCAGCACCTGGTAGAGCTGGTGCAGGTGCCTCACCTGTGGCATCAGCGAGCCGATCCGGGCGATGGCCTCCTGGCCGGCCTCGGTATCGGCCTCGCCGACCGCGCGCCAGACCTGGGTGTAGGTCAGGCGGGCGTGTGAACGCATCACCGCCTCGTAGAACTTCGACTTGACCACGTTGCCGTCGAAATCCACCTGCATGTCGCAGGCAAAGCAGAGCCGGTCCACCTTCGGGTTCAGCGAGCAGATGCCGTTGGACAGGGTCTCCGGCAGCATCGGCACGACGAAGCCGGGGAAATAGACCGAGGTGCCGCGCAGCAGGGCCTCATCGTCCAGCGGCGTGCCCGGACGCACGTAGTGCGAGACGTCGGCGATGGCGACGATCAGGCGGAAGCCCTTGCTGTTCGGCTCACACCAGACGGCATCGTCGAAATCCTTGGCATCCTCACCGTCGATGGTCACCAGCGGCAGCTTGCGCAGGTCCACCCGGCCTTCGGCGTCGGCGGCCGGCACTTCCAGCGGCACCCGCGCCGCCTCGTCCAGCACCTCCTGGGGGAACTCATGCGGCAGGTTGTGGCCGTGGATGGCGGCCTTCACCACCAGCGAGGGTGTGAGCCGGTCGCCCAGCACCAGCAGGATGCGGCCCAGCGGCGGCCGGGCGCGGCCGGTGGGCGGACGGGCGTATTCGGGCGGCCGGGTGACCTCGCAAACCACCAGCTGGCCGTCGCGGGCGCCGTTGCGCTCCTCCGGCGGAATAAGCACCTCGGTCAGCACGCGGCGGTCGTCCGGCACCACCATGCCGATGCCGCCGCGTTCCTCGTAGCGGCCGGTCAGGCGGGTCAGGCGGTGCTCCAGCACCTCGACGATGGCGCCCTCGCGGCGGCCCTTGCGGTCCACGCCGGTGACCGAGGCCAGCACGCGGTCGCCGTGCAGGGCCTTGCGCAGTTCGGCCGGCGGCAGGAACAGGTCGTCGCCGCCATCCTCGCAGCGCAGGAAGCCGAATCCGTCGGGGTTGGCGATGACGGTGCCGGCGATCAGGTCGAGCTTGCGGGTGACGGCATAGCCGCCGCGGCGGTTCATCAGCAGCTGGCCGTCGCGCAGCATGGCGGCCAGGCGGCGGCTCAGGGCCTCGAAGCGGTCCGGCGCTTCCAGCTCCAGCCGGCGGGCGATTTCCTCGGCGGTCAGCGGGCCGTCGGCGTCGGCCAGCAGCTCCATGATGGCTTCGCGGCTGGCGATGGGGTTCTCGTAGCGCCGGGCCTCGCGCTCGGCCATGGGATCGTGCCAGCGCCCGGACGCGGACTTGCGCGGGGCCGGACGGGCGGCGCCGGCGCCGCGGCTTCCGGCGCCTTTCCCGCCTCCGGAACGGGCCGGCGGCGCGGCGGTGGTGGCCTTCTTCTTCGCCCCGGTCTTGCCGGGCCGGGCCGTGGCGGCGGGCTTGCCGGCCCTGGCGGTCTTCTTTCCGGGCTTGCCGGAATGGCCCGCGGGCGCCTCCCGGAGGCTGTCCGGCATCCAGGGCGGCAGTTTGCCGGTCTTGCCTTGCTTCTTGGGGGCTTTGCTCATGCCGGCATGGTACACCCCGGCCTCCTGCGGCCCGCCTGAACGGCCCCCGGAACTGGTCAAGAAATGTACAGGGCGATTGACAGGCCGCGGCCCACTCACTAGAGTACGCGGCTCACCCGGCCCCGCCGGGTGACACCTGCCCAGGTGGCGGAATTGGTAGACGCACTAGTTTCAGGTACTAGCGGGTAAAACCGTGGAGGTTCGAGTCCTCTCCTGGGCACCAACAGAATGATGAAGACCCCGCCGCCGGCGGGGTTTTTCGTTTCCGGGGGGCGAAACCGCGATCCCCTTTCCCGCCCCCTTTCAAGCAGCACTCAGGTGCCCGGCCGCGCCACCGGTTTCGGCTCGGCCACTTCCTCGCCGGGTTTCGCCCTTCCCGCCATTTCCGCGCCGGCATCCGGCGCCAGCCTGCGCATCGACAGCACCGAGCCCAGCGAGACCAGGGCGATGGTGGCGAAGGCCAGGCTGAAGTTGATGCTGTCCTCCAGCGGCCGCCCCGTCGCCACTGCCGCCAGCGCCAGCGCGTAGCCGCCGACGGTGACGCCGGTGGCGAGGGCGATCTGCTGCACCATCGCCGCCAGGCTGCTGGCCTGGGACATGCGCGCCGGTTCGATGTCGGAGTAGACGATGGCATTGAGGCTGGTGAACTGCAGCGAGCGGAAGCAGCCGCCCGCCAGCAGCACGCCGACCATCAGCAGATAGGGCGTCTCCGGCCGGAACAGGCCGATCGGCACCAGGAACAGCGAGGCGATCACCGCATTGGCCACCAGCACGCGGCGGAAACCGAAGCGGCGGAGGATCCGCGCCGCCAGCGTCTTCATGAACATGGCGCCGGCGGCGGCGCTGAAGGTGACCAGGCCGGAGTGGAAGGGATCGAAACCGAAACCCAGCTGCAGCATCAGCGGCAGCAGCAACGGCACGGCGCCGACACCGATGCGGAACAGCGCGCCGCCGAGCACGCCGATGCGGAAGGTCGGGATCCGGAACAGGTCCAGCTTGATCAGCGGCTGCGGATGCCGGCGCGAATGCCGCACGTACAGCCAGAGCAGGCCGGCACCGATGGCGACGACGCCCAGCGACAGGCTGCGGCTGGTCATGCCCCGCCCCAGGGTCGACAGGCCGAACATGGCCGCCGCCAGGCCCAGGCCGGACAGGGCGAAGCCGCGCCAGTCCAGCCGTCCCACCGGTTCGCGCAGCTGCGGCACGTACTTCCAGGCGAACCACATGCCCATCGCGCCGATCGGCAGGTTGACCAGGAAGATGTAGCGCCAGTGGCTGTAGGTGGTGATGAAGCCGCCGACCACCGGACCCAGCACCGGCCCCAGCAGGGCCGGCACCGTCAGCCAGCTCAGGGCGCGTACCAGCCTGTTCTTGTCGATGCTGCGCAGGAGCACGATGCGGCCGACCGGCACCATCATCGCCCCGCCCATGCCCTGCAGGAAGCGGGCGGCGATCAGCTGCGCCAGCGAGCCGCTGGCGGCGCAGGCCAGCGAGCCACAGAGGAAGACGCCGATGGCGGCGATGAAGGTGCGGCGCGAACCGAAGCGGTCCGACATCCAGCCGCTGATCGGGATGAACACCGCCAGCGCCAGCAGGTAGGCGGTCAGCGCCAGCTTCAGCACCACCGCCTCCACGCCCAGGTCGGCAGCGATCTGCGGCAGCGAGGTGGCGATCGCCGTCGACTCCATGTTCTCGATGAACAGGGCGGTGGCGACGATCAGGGGGAGCAGGCGTTCGCGTCTCATCGCAGGTTCAAGTCCTGCCCCCCGCTACCGGTTTCTCCCGCGCCGTGGCATCACTGCGGACGGGGTGCCAACTCAGGCGAACGGGTCCTGCAGGATGATGTTGGCGTCACGATCCGGACCGGTGCTGACGATGGCCAGCGGGCAGCCGGCCAGCTCCTCCAGGGCGCGCAGGTAGGCGCGGGCGGCCGGGGGCAGCTTGTCCCACTCGGTGACGCCATGGGTGCTTTCCTTCCAGCCCGGGAATTCCAGGTAGACCGGGGTGCACTCCTCCCAGCCGGCGGCGTCCAGCGGCGAGTACTCGGTGCGCTTGCCGCGGTACTCGTAGGCGATGCAGATCTTCAGCGTGTCCATGCCGTCGAGCACGTCCAGCTTGGTGATGCACAGGCCGGTGATGCCGTTGATGGCGACGGCGCGCTTGAGCGCGACGATGTCCATCCAGCCGCAGCGGCGCGGGCGACCGGTGGTGGCGCCATATTCCTGGCCGCGGTCACGCAGGCCCTGGCCGATGTCGTCGTGCAGCTCGGTCGGGAACGGGCCGCTGCCGACGCGGGTGGCATAGGCCTTGGCAATGCCCAGCACGTAGTCGATGGCATCGGCGCCGACGCCGGTGCCGGCCAGGGCGCCGCCCACCGTGGTATTCGAGGAGGTGACGTAGGGATAGGTGCCGTGGTCGATGTCCAGCAGCGAGCCCTGGGCGCCCTCGAACAGCACCCGCTTGCCCTGCTTGCGCAGCTCATGAAGGATGCCGGCGACGTCGGCCTTCATCGGGTCCACGTACTGGCCGAAGGCCAGGGCCTCGTCCAGGGTCTGCTGGAAGTCCACCGGCTCCACGCCCAGATACCTGGTGAGCACGAAGTTGTGGTAGTCGAGGGTGGCGCGCAGCTTCTCGGCCAGCTCCTTCGGATAGTTCAGGTCGGCGACGCGGATGCCGCGGCGGGCCACCTTGTCCTCGTAGGCCGGGCCGATGCCGCGGCCGGTGGTGCCGATGGCCTTGCCGCCGGCAGCCTTCTCACGGGCCTGATCCAGGGCGATGTGGTAGGGCATGATCAGCGGCGTGGCCGGGCTGATCTTCAGGCGCGAGCGCACCTCGACGCCATTGGCCTCGAGCTCGGCGATCTCCTTCTGCAGGGCCGCCGGCGACAGCACGACGCCATTGCCGATCAGGCAGAGCGCATCCTCGCGCAGGATGCCCGAGGGGATCAGGTGCAGCACGGTCTTGTGGCCGCCGATGACCAGGGTGTGGCCGGCGTTGTGGCCACCCTGGAAGCGCACGACCGCGCCGATCTCCCTGGTCAGCAGATCGACGATCTTGCCCTTGCCCTCGTCGCCCCACTGGGCGCCCAGCACCACTACCGACTGACCCATGACACCCGAACTCCGCACCTGACTGAAGACTGGCCCCGGGCCCGCGGCCGGCAGCGCGGCGGGGCCCAGACGTGGAAAAAGCCGGGTGGCCCCGGCTTTGCGCGATTATCCCCCTTTCCGCTCCCCGGGGCCAGCGGCGCGGGGCCCGCTGCCGGGGCCGTTCAGCCGGCCCGGACCAGGTAGAGGCAGGCCAGGCCCAGCACGATCATCACCGCCCCGATCCGCCGCAGCCGGCCGTCGGCCAGACCCTGCAGCAGGCTGGCGGCCTCCTTCCAGGCCCGGGGTGCCGCGAACAGCAGCAACCCCTCCAGCACCAGCACCAGGCAGAGTGCGGCCAGCAGGTCGGTCATCGCCGATCAGCGGGCGCGGTCGTTGTTGAAGTACTTCAGGAACTCCGCGTCCGGATCCAGCACCAGGGTGGTCTGGCCGTCGGCCAGGGCCGCGCGGTAGGTCTCCAGGCTGCGGTAGAAGGAATAGAACTCCGCATCCTTGCCATAGGCCTCGGCGAAGATCTCCGCCGCCCGGGCATCGCCCTCGCCGCGCAGCTTCTGGGCGTCGCGCTCGGCCTCGGCCAGGGTCACCTGGCGCTGGCGCTCGGCCTCCGAGCGGATGGTCTCGGCCTGCTCCACGCCCTCGGCGCGCAGCTGGTTGGCCACCTGGGTGCGCTCGGTGCGCATGCGGTCGTAGACCGTCATCAGGATGTTGCTGTCCTCGGGCAGGTTGATGCGCTTGATGCGCACGTCCAGCACCTCGATGCCGAATGCCTCGGCGCCGCGGTTGACCGCCTGCAGGAAGCTGCCGGAGAGCTCGGCGCGACCGGCCGAGACCACTTCCTGCAGCGTGCGCTGGTTGATCTCGTTGCGCAGGGCGTTCTTGATGATCGGGGTCAGGCGCTGCCTGGCCGCCTCTTCGTTGCCGCCGCTGGCGGCGCGGTAGTAGGTGGCGACGTCGGCGATGCGCCACTTCACGAAGTAGTCGACGCTGACGTCCTTCTTCTCCGCGGTCAGGTAGCGCTCCGGCTGGTCGTCCAGGGAGAGCACGCGCTCGTCGAACTTGCGCACCTCCTCCACCAGCGGCCACTTGAAGTGCAGGCCCGGCTCGAGGTCGGCGCGGGCGACGCGGCCGAGGTTGAGGACGATGGCGGTCTGGCCCTCGTTGACCACGAAGACCGAGCCCATGGCGGCCAGCACGCCGGCCACGATCAGGAAGATGATGAGAGTGAATCCACGCATGTCAGCGGCCTCCGCGGCGGTCGGCGCGATCGTCGCGCGGGTTGCGGGTATCGGCGGGTGCCTCGGCCGGGGTGACCGGCATGCGGATCACCGGCACTTCCGCCGGTGCGCCGCTGCGGGCCGGCGCCGGGCTGCCGCCCACGGGCAGGTAGAGGATGTTGCCGTCGTCGGCCGCCAGCACCTTCGGGTTGTTGGCCAGCACTTCCTGGATGGTTTCCAGGTAGAGGCGGCGACGGGTGACCTCGGGCGCCTTGCGGTACTCGGCGGCCAGCAGGCTGAAGCGCTCGGCGGCGCCCTGGGCACGGGCGATGGTGGCCTCACGGTAACCCTGGGCCTCGTTGCGCATGCGCGCGGCCACGCCTCGCGCCTCCGGCAACACCTTGCTGGCGTAGGCGCGGGCCTCGTTGACGATGCGGTTCTTGTCCTCGCGGGCGGCGATGGCGTCGTCGAAGGCCTGCTTGACCTCCTCCGGCGGGCGCGCGTCCTGCAGGTTGAAGTTCACCACCCGCAGGCCGGTGCGGTAGAAGTCCAGCGACTCCTGCAGGCGCTCCTGGGCGGCGATGATCAGCTCGGCGCGGTCGAACAGCACGGTGTCCATGTCGCTGCGGCCAACCACCTCGCGCACGGCGCTCTCGGCGGCGTCGCGCAGGGTCTTCTCCGGGTCGACCGAGCCGAACAGGTACATGCGCGGATCCTCGCGCCGGTACTGGGCGTTGAACTTGATGTCGATGAGGTTCTCGTCGCGGGTCAGCACGCGCACCTCGTCAGTGACCTCGACCACCTGGGTGGCGTCGACGACGCGCACGGTCTCGATCGGCCAGGGCCACTTGAAGTTGGGGCCCGGGGTCATGATCCGGTTGTACTCGCCGAAGCGCAGCACGACGCCGCGCTGGCGCTCGTCCATCAGCTTGAAGCTGTTGAACACCAGCCAGACCGCGACCACGGCCAGGATCCAGGGCGCGGCATTGAAGCCGCCGGACGGGCCGCCGCCACGCCGGCCACCGCCGCCGCCGAACATGCCCTTGAGCCGGGACAGGAAGGCGTCGACCTCGTTGCCGGGGTCCTTGCCCTTCCAGGGGTCCTGATTGCCTTTGCCGGGGGTGTTCCAGGCCATGCTAGCTCCGTGTCGCCGGCCGGCCGGAAGGTGGCCGGATCGGGATTTCAGTGGGTTCGGGGATTGTAGGTAGGGGCTGGGGGGGCCACAAGCAAGAGCGGCTGCAGCGCCTGCCCGCCCGGTTCCGCGGCCAGGCGTTCGGCCACGGCCCGCGGCAGTTCCACCCGCAGGTGCCAGCCGCCCTGATCGCGGCTCTCCTCCGCCTTCACCGCGCCGGCGGCGTGCAGGCGGGCACGCAGGCGGCCGTCGGCCGGGCCCAGGTCCAGCTCGCCGGCCAGGCGCCGGTCGAGGAAACGCTCGGCCAGGGCATCGCGCAGCAGATCCAGGCCCTCGCCGGTGCGGGCCGAGAGCCAGACGCGCTCGCGCCCGTCCATTTCCGGATCGCGCCGTGGCGCCATGTCCTCGAGCCTGTCGATCTTGTTGAAGACCAGCAACTGCGGAATGTCGCCGGCGCCGATTTCGGCCAGCACGGCGTCGACCTGCAGGATGCGTTCGTCGCGGTGTTCGTCGGCGGCATCGACGACGTGCAGCAGCAGGTCGGCGTCACGGGCTTCCGACAGCGTCGAGCGGAAGGCGGCCACCAGTTCGTGCGGCAGGTCGCGCACGAAGCCGACCGTGTCCGAGAGCACCAGCGGCGCCACGCCCTCGACCCGGCGCGTGGTCGGATCCAGGGTGGCGAACAGGCGGTCGTCGGCGTAGACGCCGGCGCCGGTGAGCCGGTTGAACAGCGTGGACTTGCCGGCATTGGTGTAGCCGACCAGGGCCACGCGCGGCACGTCGTTGCGCAGGCGGGCGCGGCGCATCTGCCCGCGCTGCACCTGCACCCGGTCCAGGCGCGACTGCAGGGATTCGATCTTGCGCTGGAGGATGCGCTTGTCCAGCTCCAGCTGCTTCTCGCCGGGGCCGCGCAGGCCGATGGCGCCGCCGCGCTGGCGTTCCAGGTGGGTCCAGCCGCGCACCAGCCGTGTCTGCCAGTGCTTGAGCTGCGCCAGTTCCACCTGCAGCTTGCCTTCGTGGCTGGCGGCGCGCTGGGCGAAGATGTCGAGGATCAGGCCGGTGCGATCCACCACGCGGCGCTTGAGCACGCGCTCGAGGTTGCGTTCCTGGCCGGGGCTGAGCTGTTCGTTGAACAGCACCAGGTCGGCGCCGGTGGCCTCGCAGGCAGCCAGCACTTCGTCCAGCTTGCCGGTGCCGATGTAGTAGGCCGAATGCGGTTTCTCCACGCGCGCGGTGACGGTGCCGACCACGCTGGCGCCCGCCGAGCGGGCAAGCTCGGCGAACTCCTCCATGCGGTCGGCATCCGGCTGGCCGGGCGGATGCGGCTGGATCAGCAGGGCGCGCTCGCCCTTGCGGGCGCGCTCAAACATTCAGTGGCCGGGCGGCGTTCAAGTTTCCTGGCCCACTCCGTCGTCTTCGCCATGCGCCGCGACCTGGCCACCACCCGGCCCCACCCGCACGTTGCGGGCCGGCACCACGGTGGAAATGGCGTGCTTGTAGACCATCTGGCTGACCGTGTTGCGCAGCAGGACCACGAACTGGTCGAAGCTCTCGATGGTTCCCTGCAGCTTGATGCCGTTGACCAGGTAGATGGACACCGGGATGCGCTCGCGACGCAGGGCATTCAGGAAAGGATCCTGCAGGGACTGGCCTTTGGACATGGTGCGGACTCCGTTTTGTTGTTGTGGCGCGCCAGCTGGCGCGGGTTGCGGCCAAATGGGTCCGTGGCCGCGAATGGCCCGATTCTAGCAGCCCCGACCGCGCCGCCCCGGGGCGGTGCGGCCCCGGGTCAGCGCCGGTGCAGGAAGTCGGCCAGGGCCCGTTCCAGCCCGGCCCGGCCGGTCAGCGGGTCGAACCAGAGCGCCTCCGGCCGCGCCCGCAGCCAGGTGTACTGGCGCTTGGCCAGCTGGCGGGTGGCGGCGATGGCGCGGGCGCGGAACTCGGCGGCGTCGGTCTTCCCGTCCAGGTGTTCCCAGGCCTGGCGGTAACCGACCGCGCGCATGGACGGCAGGTCCGGATGCAGGCGCGGGTCGGCGCGCAGGCGCCGCATTTCCTCCAGGAAACCCTCGGCCAGCATGCGGTCGAAGCGCTCGGCGATGCGCGCGTGCAGCACGGCGCGGTCAGCCGGGGCCAGCACCAGCTTCAGCACCCGGAACGGGAAGGGCCGGCGTCCGCCCCGGGCCTGCTGCCAGGCCGAGATCGGCCGGCCGCTCAGCCGCCAGACCTCGAGGGCGCGGGTGATGCGCTGGCGGTCGCCGACCCGGATGCGGGCGGCGGCCTCGGGATCCACCCGCGCCAGCTCCCCGTGCAGGGCCGGCCAGCCGCGCGCCTCGGCCTCGGCGGCGATTTCGGCGCGCATGTCCGGATCGGCCTCCGGCATTTCCGACAGGCCCTCCAGCAGGGCGCTGAAGTACAGGCCGGTGCCACCGACCAGCAGCGGCACCCTGCCCCGTCCGGCCAGGGCCTGCATCGGCGGCAGGGCCTCGCGGGCGAAGTCGGCGGCCGAGAACACTTCGTGCGGATCGCGCACGTCCACCAGGTGGTGGCGGATCCGCGCCAGGGTGGCGCGGTCGGGCTTGGCTGCGCCGATGTCCAGGCCCCGGTAGACCAGGGCCGAGTCCACGCTGATGACCTCGGTGTCCAGCCGCTGCGCCCAGTCCAGGGCGAGCGCGGTCTTGCCCGAGGCCGTCGGGCCCATCAGGGCGATGGCCAGGGGCCGGGTGTCGCGCATCGGCCGGGCCGGTCAGTCGGCGGCGCGGCGCAGCTCGCCGTGCACGTGCTCGAACAGGCCGTCGACTTCCGCCGAGGGCGGCTTGCCCAGCCTGCTGACCACCAGGATGGCCAGGCTGGCCAGGATCACGCCCGGCACCATCTCGTACAGGCCGGTGGCGGCGCCGAAGCATTCCTTCCAGATGATCACCGTGGCCGCGCCGGTGACCATGCCGGCCAGGGCGCCGTTGCGGGTCATGCGCCGCCAGAACAGCGAGAGCACCACCACCGGCCCGAAGGCGGCGCCGAAGCCGGCCCAGGCATAGGCGACCAGGCCCAGCACCAGGCTGTCCGGATCCGAGGCCAGCCAGATCGCCAGCAGGGCCACGCCCAGCACCGCCAGGCGGCCGATCCAGACCAGCTCCTTCTGGCCGGCATTCGGGCGCAGGAAGCCCTTGTAGAAGTCCTCGGTCAGCGCGCTGGAGCAGACCAGCAGCTGGCAGCTGAGCGTGCTCATCACCGCCGCCAGGATGGCCGAAAGCAGGATGCCCGCCACCCAGGGATTGAACAGGTGGGTGGCCAGTTCGATGAAGACGCGCTCGTGGTTGGCGCTGACGCCGGCGGCCTGGTCCGGATGCGCCTGGAACCAGGCCACGCCGAAGAAGCCCACCGCCACCGCGCCAAGCAGGCAGAGGATCATCCAGCTCATGCCGATCCGCCGGGCGCGCGGGATGGCGCGCACCGATTCGGCAGCCATGAAGCGCGCCAGGATGTGCGGCTGGCCCATGTAGCCCAGGCCCCAGGCCAGCAGCGAGACGATGCCGATGACGCTGGTGCCCTTGAGGAAGTCCAGCCGGGTCGGGTCTGCCTGCTCCACCAGGGCAATGGCCTCGCCGGGGCCGCCCAGGCCGATCAGCACGAACACCGGCGCCAGCAGCAGGGCGAAGATCATCAGCGTCGCCTGCACGGTGTCGGTCCAGCTCACCGCCAGGAAGCCGCCGACGAAGGTGTAGGCGATCGTGGCGGCGGCGCCGTACCACATGGCCTGGCCGTAGGGCAGCCCGAACACCGATTCGAACAGGCGGGCGCCGGCAACGATGCCGGAGGCGCAGTACACGGCGAAGAACACCAGGATCACCAGCGCCGAAAACACCCGCAGCAGCCTGGCCCGGTCCTCGAAACGGTGGGTGAAGTAGTCCGGCAGGGTCAGGGCGTTGCGGCTGCGCTCGGTGTACAGGCGCAGCGGCGCCGCCACGTAGCGCCAGTTGAACCAGGCACCGATGATCAGGCCGATGGCGATCCAGGCCTCGGACAGGCCGGTGAGATAGACCGCGCCGGGCAGGCCCAGCAGCAGCCAGCCGCTCATGTCCGAGGCGCCGGCACTGAGCGCGGTCACGTAGGGGCCGAGGGAACGCCCGCCGAGGATGTAGTCGTCGAAGCTGCGGGTGTAGTACCAGGCGGCAAAACCGATGCCGACCATGCCGAGAATGTAGACGGCGAAGGTGATGTGCAGCGGGGAGAAGTCGCTCATGGACGTACCCGGCGGTGGAAACCGGCCAAGCTTAACCCGGCTTTCGCGTCGGCCGGCCAACCGGGCAACTGTCCACAGGGCCTGTGGACAAGCCTGGGAGAAGTCCGTGGAAGGATCGCCGAGCGCCGCGGCCCTGGCGGCTGTCAATGGCTTTGGTCAGTTCCTGACCAGGCGCCGGTTCAGTCCTCGTCCGGCCAGCGGATGCTCGGCCTGGCCGGCGCGGCCGGTGCCGGCGCCGGCTGCGCGTTCACCGCCGCCCAGACCTTCAGCGCGTCGACGCTGGCGGCGACATCGTGCACGCGCAGGATGCGGGCACCGTACTCGGCCGCCAGCACCGCGGCGGCCACCGAGGCGAACACGCGCTCGCCGACCTCACGGCCGCAGATCTCGCCCAGGCTGCGCTTGCGCGACAGGCCGGCCAGCAGCGGCAGGCCCAGATCGAGCAGGCGCGATTGCTGGCGCAGCAGCAACAGATTGTGGGCCGTGCTCTTGCCGAAGCCGTAGCCGGGGTCGAGCACGATGCGCTTGCGCTCGATGCCGGCCATCTCGCAGGCCAGCACCCGGTCGGCCAGGAAACGGTGCACCTCGGCCAGCAGGTCGTCGTAACGCGGGGCGTCCTGCATGGTGCGCGGCTCGCCCTGCATGTGCACCAGCACCACCGGCACGCCGGCCGCCGCGGCCGCCTCCAGGGCACCGTCGCGGCGCAGGGCGCAGACGTCGTTGATCATGCCGGCGCCGGCGGCGACCGCCGCCTGCATCACCTCCGGCTTGCAGGTATCCACCGAGATCGGCAGCGACGTCTCGCGGGCCAGGCGTTCGACCACCGGCACCACCCGCCGCAGTTCCTCCGCCAGCGGCACCTCGGCGGCGCCGGGGCGGGTGGATTCGCCGCCGACATCGAGGATGTCGGCGCCCTCCTCCGCCAGGCGCAGACCATGCGCCACGGCGGCATCGACGCTGTCGTGGGCGCCGCCGTCGGAGAAGGAATCGGGGGTGACATTGACGATGCCCATCACCCGGGGCGCATCCAG
>DATGPR010000126.1:0-7107 GCA_035304725.1 Arenimonas sp. | reverse complement strand
TCGATCACGAGGACGAGCGGGAGGCCGAGGCCATGGAGCAGATCGAACGCGAGATCCTCGCCACTCTCGGCTACCCGGACCCCTACGCGCCCGGCGCGAACTGACCCCGCTTCCCGCCTCCGCCGCGGGTGACTGCGCGGGGCGTTTCGCGGGCGCTTGCGGGTTGGCGGTGTGGTGTCTGCGCTGCGGGCGAGAACCTCGATTTCGGTGGCGTGCCGGGCCCTCGGCCTTTGCGGGGGGCCGCCCGCCAAGCCAACAGGCCGCCAGGAAACGCGCCACACCAAGCGCCGGCGAACCCCAGCAAGCCAAGATGGCGGCCCGCGACCCAGGAACGATCCGCGCCCATCCGCGCAAATCCGCGTCAAAACGCCACCCCCTCCGGCAGGGGTGGCAGGCCCGGGGGATGCGTTAAACTCGGGCTCCCGCCCCTGCCGGGGCGCCCCGTAAGCCACTGATGTCAGAGGATTCTCCTAGTAGCCCGCCGGAACGCCGCTCATGGCTGGAACGGCTCGGCCAGGCCTTCTCCGGCGAACCCCGGACCCGCGAAGACCTGGTCGACATCCTGCGCGAAGCCCGCGCCAACGGCCTGCTCGAGGCCGACACTCTGAAGATGCTCGAAGGCGCCCTGAGCGTGTCCGACAAACAGGTGTCGGACATCATGGTCCCGCGCCCGCAGATGGTGTCCCTGCCCATCGAAGAGCCCTTCATGGAGCTGCTGAAGATGGTGGTCGAATCGGGCCACTCCCGCTTTCCCGTGCATGGCGAGGACCGCGACGAGATCCTCGGCATCCTGCTGGCCAAGGACCTGCTGCGCGGCCTGGTGTCGGACGGCGGCCCCGGCAGCATCCGCGAACTGCTGCGGCCGGCGGTGCTGATCCCCGAATCCAAGCGCCTGAACGTCCTGCTCAAGGAATTCCGCCTCTCGCGCAACCACATGGCCATCGTCGTCGACGAACACGGCGGCGTCGCCGGCCTGGTCACCATCGAGGACGTGCTGGAGGAGATCGTCGGCGAGATCGACGACGAGCATGACGAGGCCGACCAGGCCCGGCTGATCGCCGCCCAGGCCGACGGCCAGTTCATGGTGGATGCGCTGACGCCGATCGCCGACTTCAACCGGCAGTTCGGTGCCGATTTCCCCGATGACGAGTACGACACCATCGGCGGCCTGGTCATCGCCGCCATCGGCCACCTGCCGGAATCCGGCGAGGAGCTGGCGCTGGGCCGCTTCCACTTCCGGGTCGGCCGGGCGGATGCGCGCCGGGTCCACAGTTTCGTCGTCAGCGTGCATGCCGATGCCTGAGCGTCTGGCGGGCCGGCTGGCCGTATTGCTGTTGCTGTGCCTGCTGCCGGCCCTGGCCGCGGCGGCGCCGCGCATCGGCGTGCTGACCATGGAGCCCGGCGAGCTGTTCTTCGAGCGTTTCGGCCACAACGCCATCGTCGTCGACGATCCGGCGGCGGCGGGGCCGATCGCCTACAACTTCGGCTACTTCGACCTGGAGGAGCCGGGCTTCGTCAACAACTTCATCCACGGCCACATGCGCTACTGGCTGGTGGCGCTGCCGATGGAGCGCGACCTGGCCTACTACCGGCAGGCCGGCCGCGGCGTCACCCTGCAGTGGCTGGACCTGTCGCCGCAGCAGGCGCGGGCGCTGGCCGACAGCCTGGCCGAACGGGCCAGCGGCGAGAACGCGCGCTACGACTACGACTACTTCACCAGCAACTGCTCCACCCAGGTGCGCGATGCGCTCGACCGGGCGCTGGGCGGGCAGTTGCGGGCGCAGCTCAGCGGCCGTTCGCGCGGGCACAGCTACCGCAGCGAGTCGGTGCGCCTGGCCAGTCCGGCGCCGTGGATGGCGATCGGTTTCCACGTCGGCCTGTCCGGCGCCGCCGACCGGCCGCTGTCGCGCTACGACGAGGGCTTCATTCCGATGCGGCTGCGCGAGGCGCTGCGCGAGGTCAGGCTGGAGGACGGCCGGCCGCTGGTGCTGGCCGAGGAAACCCTGGCGCCGCACCGGCTGGCGCCGCCGCCGGACGAGGCGCCGCGGCTGCGCGGCAAGGCGCTGGTCGCCGGCCTGCTGCTGGCCGGCGCGGTGCTGCTGGCCGGACGGCGCTGGCCGCGGGCCCTGGCCGGCTTCGCCCTCGCCTTCTGGCTGCTGGCCGGCCTGGCCGGCGCGCTGATGCTCTACCTGTGGATGGCCACGGCGCACAGCTTCGCCTACGGCAACGAGAACCTGCTGCTGCTCAGCCCGCTCTGCCTGGGACTGCTGCCCGGCGCCTGGGCCCTGCTGCACGGGCGCGAACCCGGGACCTGGTTCCGGGCGCTGCTGGTGCTGGTGGTGGCGGGTGCGGTGCTGGCGGGTTTCCTGAAGTTCCTGCCGTTCAGGCCGCAGGAGAATGTCGAGTGGGTGTTGCTGCTGTTGCCGCTGCACTGGGCGCTGCTGCGCCGGCTGGCACCGAAATCCGCGGGTGTCCCGCTTGACCAGGGTCAAGGCGGTTCCCCGGGGTGACCCCTACCCTGCGTCCCATGGCCGCCATCCCGCCCTTCGACGCCGAGCTGCTCCGCCGTTACGACCGGCCGGGTCCTCGCTATACCTCCTACCCGACCGCGCCGCAGTTCCGCACCGACTTCGGCCCCGAGGACTTCATCCGCGCCGCGCGGCTGAGCAATGACGACCCGATCCCGCGTCGGCTGTCGCTGTACGCGCACATCCCGTTCTGCTTCAGCCCCTGCTTCTACTGCGGCTGCAACCGCATCATCACCCGCGACCTGAGCCGCGGCGAGGCCTACCTGGAACGGCTGGTGCGCGAGGTATCCATGCTCGGCCCGCTGTTCGACCGTGACCGCGAGGTCATGCAGGTGCACCTGGGCGGCGGCACGCCGAACTTCCTCGGCGCCAACCAGATCGGCGCGCTGATGGAGAGCCTGCAGACGCACTTCCGCTTCTCCGAATCGCCCGAGCGCGACTTCTCCATCGAGCTGGACCCGCGCTTCATGCGCGCCAGCGACATCGAGGCCCTGGCCTTCATCGGCTTCAATCGGGCCAGCCTGGGCGTGCAGGATTTCGACCCGGCGGTGCAGAAGGCCGTCAACCGCATCCAGTCGGTCGAGGAGACCATGGCGGTGATCGAGGCCTGCCGCAGGCACGGCTTCCGCTCGGTCAACGTCGACCTGATCTACGGCCTGCCGCTGCAGACCCGGGAAGGTTTCTCCCGCACCCTCGACACCGTGATCCAGGCGCGGCCGGACCGGCTGGCGATCTACAGCTACGCGCACCTGCCGCAGCTGTTCCGGCCGCAGAAGCAGATCGACCCCAGCCAGCTGCCCTCGCCCGAGGACAAGCTGGGCCTGCTGCAGCTGGCCATCGAGAAACTGTCGGCGGCGGGTTATGCCTACATCGGCATGGACCACTTCGCCCTGCCCGGTGACGACCTGGCGCTGGCCCAGGCGCGCGGCGGCCTGCACCGCAATTTCATGGGCTACACCACCCATGCCGAGTGCGACCTGATCGGCGTCGGCGTCAGCGCCATCAGCCACGTCGGCGATTGCTTCGCCCAGAACCCGCGCGACCTGCCCAGCTGGGAGGCCGCCATCGATGCCGGCCGCCTGCCGACCTGGCGCGGCCTGCAGCTGGAGGAGGACGACGTCCTGCGCGCCGACCTGATCCAGCAGCTGATGTGCCAGGGCGAGGTGGACGTGCGCGAGCTCGAGGACCGGCACGGCATCGATTTCGCCACCTATTTCGCCACCGAGCTGGACCGGCTGCCGCCCCTGGAGGCGGACGGGCTGGTCGAGCGGGTGGACGGCCGGATCCGGGCCACGTCGCGCGGACGCCTGCTGCTGCGTATCATTGCCGCATGCTTCGACCGCTACCTGCACCAGGCCCAGGCCGAACCGGCCCGGTTCTCCAAGGCGATCTGATCCTGGTCGGGAGGCCGGCGTGAGCATTGCCGGCAAGCGGCCCCGTCCCAATCCCATCGCCGACGATGGCGACGAGCTGCGCTTCTGCAGCACCTGCGCCTTCTCCGATGCCTGCCTGTCGCAGGGCTACAACAAGTCCGACCTGCGTGAGCTGCACGTGCTGGTCGAGCACGTCGGCCCCTTCCACGAAGGCGAGCACATCTTCCGCGAGGGCGACGAGTTCAACGCCATCGCCGCGGTCCGCGCCGGCACGGTCAAGACCTACGTGGTGGACGCCGCCGGCCAGGAGCAGGTGCTGGGCTTCCACCTGCCCGGCGAGATCATCGGCCTGAACGCGATCAGCGAGGCCCGCTACCCCTGCAATGCCGTGGCCCTGGACACGGTGATGCTGTGCCGCTTCTCCTTCCCGAAGATGGCGCTGCTGGCCACCCGCATGCCCGGCCTGCAGGCACAGCTGTTCAAACTGCTCAGCCAGGACATCGGCAAGGCCGCCCTGCTGGCCGGCGACTACACCGCCGACGAGCGCATGGCCGCCTTCCTGGTGGCCCTGTCCCGGCGCTTCGCCCAGCGCGGCTTCTCGGCCACCCGCCTGCACCTGACCATGACCCGCACCGACATCGCCAACTACCTGCGCCTGGCCCCGGAGACGGTCAGCCGGGTCCTGCGCCGGCTGCAGGAGGAAGGCCTGGTGAAGGTGGAGCGGCGGGAACTGGAGATCAGCGACCTGCCCCGCCTGGAAGCCCTGGCCCGGGTGGTCCTGCGCAACTGAAGCCTGCTTGACCCAGGTCAGTGACCGCGAAAGCCGCGGTCGCGAGCATGGCGGCGCCTAACTGGAGAGCCGCCATGAGCAGCACCCGCAAACTCTGGACCGCATTGACGGTCCTGCTCCTGGTCTCGTTCGCAGCCCTGCTCTGGGTGGGCGGCGAGATCCATCGCGTCATGCCACCGATCCCCGAACGCGTGGTCACCGAGTCCGGGCAGGTGGTGTTCACCAGGGAAGACATCCAGACCGGTCGCCAGGCCTGGCAGTCCATCGGTGGCCAGCAGCTCGGTTCCATCTGGGGCCACGGCGGTTACGTCGCCCCGGACTGGACCGCCGACTGGCTGCACCGCGAGGCGGTCGAACTGCTGGACCGCTGGGCCCGGCGCGACTACCAGGTCCGCGACTTCGCCTCCCTGGAAGCCCCCGAGCAGGCAGCGCTGGAAGCCCGGCTGAAGGAAACGCTCCGCCGCAACACCTTCGACGAGGCCGCCGGCGCCATCACCATCAATGACGACCGGCTGGCGGCGATCAACAACGTCGCCGCGCACTACGTCAGCCTGTTCAGCAACGACCCGGCCACCCGCGACCTGCGCGAGGCCTATGCCATGAAGGAGGACACCCTGCCGGCGCTGGAGCACCGCCAGGCCATGACCGCCTTCTTCTGGTGGACGGCCTGGACCGCGGTGACCGAGCGGCCGGGCAAGGACATCAGCTACACCAACAACTGGCCGCACGACCCGCTGGTCGGCAACGAACCCCCGTCCAACCTGCTGATGTGGACGGTGTTCAGCGTGCTGTTCCTGCTGGCGGGCATCGCCCTGCTCGGCTGGCACCACGCGGTCAGCCACGGCGACGACCGCCCCGAGCGGCTGCCGCTGGCCGATCCGCTGGCGCAGATCAGGGTGACCCCGTCGATGCGCGCCACCGCCAAGTACTTCTGGGTGGTGATCGCGCTGTTCCTGACCCAGATCCTGCTCGGCGCGATGACCGCGCACTACCAGGTCGAGGGCCAGGAGGCTTACGGCTTCGCGCTGTCGGACATCATCCCCTACTCGCTCAGCCGCACCTGGCACACGCAGCTGGCGGTGCTCTGGATCGCCACCGCCTGGCTGGGCATGGGCCTGTACATCGGCCCGGCCATCTCCGGCCATGAGCCGAAGTTCCAGGCCCTGGGCGTGAACGTGCTCTGGGTCTGCCTGCTGGTCATCGTGGTGGGCGCCTTCGCCGGCCAGTGGTTCGCGGTGATGCAGAAGCTGGGCCTGGAGAAGAACTTCTGGTTCGGCCACCAGGGCTGGGAGTACGTGGACCTGGGCCGGTTCTGGCAGTGGTTCCTGTTCATCGGCCTGGGCCTGTGGCTGTTCCTGGTCGGCCGCACCCTGGTGCCGGCCATCCGCAAGGGCGGCGAGCACAAGAACATCACCATCCTGCTGTTCCTCTCGACCGTCTGCATCGGCCTGTTCTACGGCGCCGGCCTGCTGTACGGCGAGCACACCCACCTGTCGATGGTCGAATACTGGCGCTGGTGGGTGGTGCACCTGTGGGTGGAGGGCTTCTTCGAGGTCTTCGCCACCGCGGTCATCGCCTTCCTGTTCACCAAGCTGGGCCTGATCCGCACGAAGACGGCCACGGTCGCGGTGCTGTTCGCCACCATCGTCTTCATGGCCGGCGGCGTGCTCGGCACCCTGCACCACCTGTACTTCACCGGCACGCCGACGGCGGTGATCGCCCTGGGCGCGTCCTTCTCGGCCCTGGAAGTGGTGCCGCTGGCCTATGTCGGCTTCGAGGCCTACCACACCTTCAGGCTGGGCAAGGCGACGCCGTGGATGCAGCGCTACAAGTGGCCGGTGCTGTTCTTCGTGGCGGTGGCCTTCTGGAACCTGGTGGGCGCCGGACTGTTCGGCTTCCTGATCAATCCGCCGCTGCCGCTCTACTACATGCAGGGCCTGAACCTGACCCCGCTGCATGGCCACACGGCGCTGTTCGGTGTCTACGGCATGCTCGGCATCGGCCTGATGCTGTTCTGCCTGCGCGGGATGAAGCCGTTCGCGGTCTGGCCGGACCGGGTGCTGGGCACGGCCTTCTGGGCGCTCAACATCGGCCTGGCCGGGATGGCGCTGCTCACGCTGCTGCCGCTGGGTGTGCTGCAGCTGGATGCGGCCATCGAGCACGGTTACTGGTATGCGCGTTCGGCGGCGTTCATGCAGCAGCCGATCGTCGATCTGCTGGTGTGGATGCGTGTTCCCGGCGACACGATCTTCAGTGTCGGTGCGCTGGCGCTGGCCTGGTTCGTGCTCCGCCTCTGGATCGCGCCCAGGCAGGCCCAACCCCAGGTGGAGGGGGCCACCGAGTCGGCACGCTGAGCCACGCACGCGCCGATACCCCAAGGGGCCGCCGCAAAGGCGGCCCCGCTTTTTGTGGGTCG
>DATGPR010000125.1:0-9008 GCA_035304725.1 Arenimonas sp. | reverse complement strand
ATGCAAGAGTAGGTCATCGCCAGGGGCTTTACCCCAAAACCCCCGCCCCTCGGCGGGGGTTTTTCTTTGCCCGGACAACACGCCGGGCAATACCCCCTCCAGGAAACCGGCAATACCCGCCAATACCCGGCCGCGACCACC
The DNA here is from genome assembly GCA_035304725.1 of Arenimonas sp. Lineage (GTDB taxonomy): Bacteria > Pseudomonadota > Gammaproteobacteria > Xanthomonadales > Xanthomonadaceae > Arenimonas. The sequence continues at coordinate 8,867 of DATGPR010000125.1, read as the reverse complement.
GCCAGCGACGCCGGCAACCCGCTCAGGCGAGGGCGTAGCCGAACTGTTGCCGGAACTGCTCGGCGAACTCGTCGAAATCGAAACGCTGGTTCTGCGGGCCCAGGTGCTCGATTTTCAGCGCCCCCATCAGCGAGGCGATCCGGCCGGCGGTGGCCATGTCCATGCCGTTCATCAGGCCGAAGATCAGCCCGGCCCGGTAGGCGTCGCCGCACCCGGTCGGGTCGACCACCCGTATGGCATTGGCGGCGGGGATGCTCATCACGCCACCGCGGGTATGCACCTCCGAGCCCTTGGGGCCGCGGGTGATCAGGTAGGCCTGGACCCGCTCGGCGATGGCCTTCTCGTCCAGGCCGGTGCGCTCCTGCAGCAGGTTGGACTCGTAGTCGTTGACCGTCACATAGGTGGCCTGCTCGATCATCTGGCGCAGCTCGGCGCCATTGAACAGGGGCATGGCCTGGCCGGGGTCGAAAATGAACGGGATGCCAAGTTCGGCGAACTCCCGGCAATTCTGGAGCATCGCCTCGTAACCGTCCGGCCCGACGATGCCGAAACCGATCCCCTCGACGTCCCGGACGTGGTTTTCGTAGGAGCGCATCATCGCCCCGGGATGGAAGGCGGTGATCTGGTTGTCGTCCAGGTCGGTGGTGATGAAGGCCTGGGCGGTATAGAGGTCCGGGATCTCCTTGACGTGGTCCAGGCGGATGCCGCAGGCCTCGAAATGCTCCCGGTATGGGCCGAAGTCCTGCCCGACCGTCGCCATCGGCACCGGTTCCCCGCCCAGCAGCTTGAGGTTGTAGGCAATGTTGCCGGCGCAGCCGCCGAACTCGCGGCGCATCCGCGGCACCAGGAAGGACACGTTCAGGATGTGGACCTTGTCCGGCAGGATGTGGTTCTTGAACTGGTCCTGGAACACCATGATGGTGTCGTAGGCCAGGGAACCGCAGATCAGGGCAGGGGTCATTGCTTGGCTCTCGGCAAAGGGGATGGCCGCGACGGCCGGGACAAACCCCCGCATGGTACCCCGTCGGGGCGGCGGAAGGCACGGAATTTCCGGGGATTTTCCTTGTGGGGGCGGTCCGGCGTTGCTACGCTAGCCAGCCCCCCGAAACCTTCCCTGCAGCGGGATTCCAGAATGTTCAAGTACCTCCGCGGGCTGTTCTCGAATGACCTGTCGATCGACCTCGGCACCGCCAACACCCTGATCTTCGTCCGCGGCCAGGGCATCGTCCTGAACGAGCCGTCGGTCGTGGCCGTCCGCCACGGCGCCGCCGGCCGCGAGGTTGCCGCCGTCGGCACCGAGGCCAAGCGCATGCTCGGCCGTACCCCCGGCAACATCACCACGCATCGGCCGATGAAGGACGGCGTCATCGCCGACTTCACCCACACCGAGGAGATGCTCAAGCAGTTCATCAGGAAGGTGCACAAGTCGCGCTTCCTGCGTCCCAGTCCGCGGGTGCTGATCTGCGTGCCCTGCGGCTCGACCCAGGTCGAACGCCGCGCCATCAAGGAGTCGGCCGAGGAAGCCGGCGCCCGCGAGGTCTACCTGATCGAGGAGCCGATGGCCGCGGCGATCGGCGCCGGCATCCCGGTCGAGGAAGCACGCGGTTCGATGGTCATCGACATCGGCGGCGGCACCTCCGAGGTGGCGGTGATCTCGCTCAACGGCATCGTCTACTCACAGTCGGTGCGCATCGGCGGCGACCGCTTCGACGAGGCGATCATCAACTACGTGCGTCGCAACCACGGCACCCTGATCGGCGAAACCACCGCCGAGCGGATCAAGCTGGAAATCGGCTGCGCCTTCCCGCAGGCCGAAGTCCGCGAGTTCGAGGTCTCTGGCCGCAACCTGGCCGAAGGCGTGCCGCGCATGATCACCATCAACTCCAACGAAGTGCTCGAAGCCCTGCACGAACCGCTCAGCGGCATCGTCAGCGCGGTCAAGCAGTCGCTGGAGCAGACCCCGCCGGAGCTGTGCGCCGACGTCGCCGAACGCGGCATCGTGCTCAGCGGTGGCGGCGCCCTGCTGCGCGACCTGGACAAACTGATCTCCGAGGAGACCGGCCTGCACGTGCACGTCGCCGACGATCCGCTGACCTGCGTCGCCCGCGGCGGCGGCCGGGCGCTGGAGCTGATCGACATGCACGGCAACGAGTTCTTCTCCGCCGAGTGACGGGCACCATGACACCGTGGCCTACACCGGCAACCCAGCGCCCCGACTGAGCGACAGCGCCGCCGGCACCCTGCCGCTGCTCGCCTACCTGGCCATCGCCCTGGTGCTGATGGTCGCCGACAGTCGCGGCGATTTCGGCGCCAAGGCGCGGGCGCAGTTGTCGCTGGCGGCCGAGCCGGTCTGGTGGCTGGCTTCCGCGCCCAGCCGCATCGGCCGCACGGTGCGCGAGAACATCGCCAGCCGCAGCAGCCTGCAGGACGAAAACCTGCGGCTGCGCCGCGAACTGGAAGTCAACACCGCCAGGTTGCACCGCTTGCTGGCGGTGGCCGAGGAGAACCAGCGCCTGCGCGAGCTGCTCGGCGGCACCCGCGGCTACCGCCTGCAGGCGCGTCTGGTGGGTATCCTCGATGTCGACCTCGACCCCAGCCGCCAGCGCATCCTGCTCGATGCCGGCCGCGACAGCGGCGTCGAGGTCGGCCAGGCAATGATCGATGCCGGCGGCGTGCTCGGCCAGGTCATCGAAGTCGGCCCGCGCAGCGCCACCGCCCTCCTGCTCACCGATCCCGACCACGCCGTGCCGGTGCAGGTGGCGCGCAGCGGCCTGCGCCTGATCGCTTTCGGCACCGGCCGTGCCGATCGCCTGCTGCTGCCGAACATTCCGCAGAGCGCCGACATCCGCCCCGGCGACCGCCTGGTGACCTCCGGCATCGGCGGCCGCTTCCCGGCCGGCTTCCCGGTGGCCGTGGTGGACGAGGTGCGGCCGGACGAATCCGGCCTGTTCATGCTGGCCGAGGCGCGGCCGACCGCCCGCCTGGACCGCGGCGTCGAAGTGCTGCTGGTCGCCAACACCCTCGAAGGCGTGGACGACGGCCCGCCGCTGCCGCCGCCGCCCGCCGACGAAACCGCCGACGAAACCGCCGACGAAGCTGCCGACGAAGCCGCTGCCGGCAACACCCTCCCCCCGGAGGCGCGCCGATGAACCGCGGTGTCTCCGCCTGGGTCCTGTACGGCAGCCTGTTCTTCGGCCTGCTGGTGATGGTGTTGCCGCTGCCGGCCGGTATCGACGTGGCCCGGCCCTACCTGCTGGCCCTGCTGCTGGTGTACTGGCTGCTGGAGTGCCCGCACCGGGTCGGCCTGGGCACCGCCTTCCTGGCCGGCCTGGTCGCCGACCTCGCCTCCGGCACCCTGCTGGGCGAGCAGGCGATGCGGCTGGTGATCCTCGCCTTCCTGGTGCAGCGGTTCCGGGCCCGGCTGCGCTTCTTCCCGCTCTGGCAGCAGGCGGCGGCGGTGGGCGCGCTGCTGCTCAACGACCGCCTGGTTGCCCTGGTCATCCATGCGGTGGCCGGTATCGGCCTGCCGCACTGGGGCACCTGGGTTTCACCCCTGCTTGGCTTTGCGCTCTGGCCCTGGCTGTTCCTGCTGCTGGACGAACTGCGGCTGCGCCAGCGCGAACGCACCGGCTGAGCCATGCGTCTCTCGCGCCGACCCCGGATCAAGAACCTGCGTGCCGAAGCGGCGCAGTTCCGCCGCCGCGCCGCCGTCGCCGGCGCCCTGGTCGCCCTGGCCGTGCTCGGCCTGGGTGCCGGCTATTTCCGCCTGCAGGTGCTGCAGCACGAGGAATACCAGCTGCGTTCGGAGGCCAACCGCATCAAGCCGCGGCCGATCGTGCCGGCGCGCGGCCTGATCTACGACCGCAACGGCCGCCTGCTCGCCGACAACGTGCCGGCCTACCGCCTGGAGCTGGTGCCCGAGCAGGTCGGCAACCTCGAGGCCACGCTGCAGGGGCTGGCCGAACTGGTGGAGCTGGACGAGGAGGACATCGCCCGCTTCCACGAAACCAGGCGCGCCACCCGCGCCTTCCGGCCGATCCCGCTCAAGCTGCGCCTGACCGAAGCCGAGCTGTCGCGGCTGGCGGTGAACCGGCACCGCTTCCCGGGTGTCGAGGTCGTGCCCTACCTGATCCGCCGCTATCCCTACGGCGAACTGTTCTCGCACGTCATCGGCTACGTCGGCCGCGTCGATGCCGCCGACCTGCAGGCCATGGGCGACAGCCGTGACGCCGCCCGTACCCACATCGGCAAGGCCGGCCTGGAGCGCTATTACGAAGAGCGCCTGCGCGGCGAGATCGGCTACGAGGAAGTCGAGACCAATGTCGAGGGCCGTGCCCTCGGCGTGCTGCGCCGGCACGGCGCCAGGCCCGGCGCCGACCTGCACCTGAGCGTCGACGCGCGGCTGCAGCAGGCGATGGTGGATGCGTTCGAAGGCCAGCACGGCGCGGCGGTGGCGGTGGATCCGCGCACCGGCGAGATCCTTGGCATGGTCAGCCTGCCGGGCTACGACCCCAACCTCTTCGTCACCGGCATCAGCCACAAGGACTGGCAGGCGCTGCAGGGGCCGGCGCGGCCGCTGTTCAACCGCAATGTGCTCGGCGGTTTCCCGCCGGGTTCCATCATCAAGCCCTTCATGGCCCTGGCCGGCCTGGAGATGGGCCTGCGCAGGCCGGAGGACACCATGCTGTCCACCGGCGAATTCTTCCTGCCCGGCCAGGAGCGCGGCTATCGCGACTGGCGCCGCGGCGGCCACGGCCGGGTCGACCTGCGCGAATCGCTGGCGCAGTCGGTCAACAGCTACTACTTCCAGCTGGCGGTGGAGATGGGCGTGGACCGCATGGATGCCTGGTTCGGCGAGTTCGGTTTCGGCCATGCCACCGGCATCGACCTGGTCGGCGAAGTGGAAGGCGTGCGGCCCTCGCGCGACTGGAAGCGGCGCCGCTTCAACCAGCCCTGGTATCCGGGCGATACCGTCAACGCCGCCATCGGCCAGGGTTTCTGGGTGACCACGCCGCTGCAGATGGCCCAGGCCACCGCGGCCCTGGCCAACGGCGGCATCCGCCACCGCCTGCACCTGGTCAAGGCCACCCAGGCCGGCTTCGACCAGCCGCTGGTGCCGGAGCCGCAGCCGCCGGGCGTGCGGGTGGTGAAGGATCCGGCGCACCTGGCGCCGGTGATCGACGGCATGGTTGCCGTCGTCCACGGTCCGACCGGCACGGCGCGCTCGGTCGGCACCGGCGCGCCCTACCGCATCGCCGCCAAGACCGGCACCGTCCAGCGCACCAGCCGGCGCGGCAACGAGAACATCGATCCCAATGCCTTGCCCTACCACCTGCGCCACCAGGCCTGGATGATCGCCTTCGCGCCGGCCGATGACCCGACCATCGCGGTGGCGGTGCTGGTCGAGCACGGCGGTTCCGGTTCGCGGGCGGCGGCACCGGTGGTCCGGCGCATTCTCGATGCCTGGCTGCTGCCACCGGCCGAGGAGACCGCGCCATGATCGCCATGCTGCGCTGGGCCCGCGACCTCGTCGGCCGCATCACCGACAAGCTCGACCTGCCGCTGCTGCTGGCCCTGCTGGCGCTGATGGTGATCAGCCTGGTGGTGCTGTCCAGTGCTTCCGACGGCAATTCCCGCCTGGTGCTGTCGCAGGGCCTGCGCTTCGCCGTCGGCCTCGGCGCGCTGGTGCTGATCTCGCGCATTCCGCCGGCGAAGCTGCGGCTGTGGACGCCGCTGGCCTACGCCGGCAGCCTGGCGCTGCTGTCGCTGGTGTTCGTGTTCGGTTCCGGCCGCAGCGCCAACCTCTGGCTCAACCTCGGCGTGTTCTACCTGCAGCCGGGTGAGCTGCTGAAGCTGAGCGTGCCGATGATGCTGGCCTGGTACCTGCACTCGGTGGTGCTGCCGCCGCGCTGGGGCGTGCTGGCGGTCTGCGCCGGCATCATCGGCCTGCCGGTGGGCATGGTGATCCTGCAGCCGGACCTCGGCACCGGCATGCTGGTGCTGGCCTCGGGCGTGTTCGCGGTGTTCCTGGCCGGCATGGCCTGGTGGCGCATCGGCCTGTTCGCCGGCCTGGGCCTGGCGGCGCTGCCGGTGGGCTGGCATTTCCTGATGCCCTACCAGCGCGACCGCATCCTCACCTTCCTCGAGCCGGAATCGGATCCGCTCGGCGCCGGCTGGAACATCATCCAGTCCAAGATCGCCATCGGCTCCGGCGGCCTCACCGGCAAGGGCTGGGGGCAGGGCAGCCAGTCGCACCTGAACTTCCTCCCCGAGCACACCACCGACTTCGTCTTCTCGGTGCTGGCCGAGGAATGGGGCTGGGTCGGCGTCGTCACCGTGCTGGCCCTGTACCTGTTCGTGATCGGCCGCTGCCTGTGGATGGCGGCGCAGGCCCGCGACGGCTATTCGCGCCTGCTGGCCGGCTCGCTCGCCCTGGCCTTCTCGGTCTACGTGATCGTCAACGGCGGCATGGTGGCCGGCCTGTTGCCGGTGGTCGGCGTGCCCATGCCCCTGCTCAGCTACGGCGGCACCTCGGCGGTGACCCTGCTGGCCGGTTTCGGCATGGTCATGTCGGTGTACGCACACCGGAAGTTCATGGGCTGAATGGCCGCGGCGGTGACCGGACCGCGTGGTAAATTGGCCCCGTTTCCGCCAGCCAGAACGCCATGCCCGGTATCCGTTTCCGCCTGCTCGCCCCGGTCCTGCTGATGCTGGCCGGCCTGGCCTCCGCCCAGTCCGGGCCGGCCCCCGATCCCGAGCTGCGCGCTGCCTTCCTGGCCGAGGCCACCGGCAAGTACGGCTTGCCGGCCGAAGAGGTGGAAGCCTGGCTGGCCAGGGCCAGCTACCGCCAGTCCATCGTCAATGCCATGGCCCGGCCGGCCGAGGCGGTGAAGCCCTGGAAGGACTACCGGCCGATCTTCCTTACCGGCAAGCGCATCAGCGAGGGCCGGCAGTTCCTGGCCCGGCACCGCGAGGCCCTGGCCAGGGTCGAGGCCGATACCGGCGTGCCGGCCGAGGTCATCGTCGCCATCCTCGGCGTCGAGACCAGCTACGGCAGCATCACCGGCAGCTATCCGGTGCTGGATGCGCTCTACACCCTGGGCTTCTTCTATCCGGTCAGCGGCAAGCCCGACCAGGTCGAGCGCGAGCAGCGCCGCGGCGCCTTCTTCCGCGACGAGCTGGCGCAGGTGATGCGACTGGCGCACGAGGAGAAGCTGGACCTCGCCAGCCTGCGCGGCAGCTATGCCGGCGCCATGGGCTGGGGCCAGTTCATGCCCTCCAGCTACCGCGCCTATGCCCGCGATGGCGATGGCGACGGCCGGCGCGACCTGTTCGGTTCGCTGCCGGACGTGTTTGCCTCGGTGGCCAACTATTTCGTCGTCCATGGCTGGGAAGCCGGCGCGCCGGTGGCGGCGCCGGCCGTGGCCAGCGAGGGTGCCAGCTTCCAGCCCGAGGGGCTGGAGGCGCGCTACACGCTGGCGGAACTGGGTGAAGCCGGTTTCCGCCCGGCCTACGCCATCGGCGAGGACCGGCCGGCCACCCTGGTCACGCTGGAAGGCGAGGGCGGCACCGAGCACTGGCTGGGCTTCCGCAACTTCTACGTGATCACCCGCTACAACCGTTCGCCGATGTACGCGATGGCCGTGTACCAGCTCTCGCGCGAGATCGCCGCGGCCCGGGACGCCGCCGTCGCCCCATGAAGCGCCTGGCCGGCCTGTCGCTGCTGCTCCTGCTGACCGCCTGCGGTGGCCGTGAAGCCACCCGCCCGCCGCTGGCGCAGGAACCGGCCGGCGACGTGCCGCGGCAGATGAGCGGCGACGCCCCGCCGGCGTCGACGGTGCCGCCGGCCTGCGTGCAGGTGCGCGAGCACCGCGACGAGGACTACACCGCCGGCGGCCTCTATGCCCCCGGCGTGCGCGACAGCGCGCCCGAGCATCCGCTGGATGTCAGCAACATCCCCGAGCCGGTGCCGCGGCACGAGCCGCGCTCGGTCTACGGCAACCGCTCGCCCTACACCGTGCTGGGCAAGACCTACCGGGTGCTGGACAGTGCCGAGGGCTATGTCGAGCGCGGCATCGCCTCCTGGTACGGGCAGAAGTTCCACGGCCGGCTGACCTCCAGCCGCGAGCCCTACGACATGTGCAGCTTCAGCGCCGCGCACAAGACCCTGCCGCTGCCCAGCTACGCCCTGGTCACCAACCTGGACAACGGCCGGCGGGTGGTGGTGCGGGTGAACGATCGCGGCCCCTTCCACGAAGGCCGCATCATCGACCTCAGCTACGCCGCCGCCGTGCGCCTGGGCCTGGACCGCACCGGCACCGCCCGCGTCGAGGTGCGCGCGCTCAGTCCCGAAGGTGCCGCGCCGCTGCTGGCGGGCGGAAACACGCCCGCGACGCCGGCCACCACACCGGCCGCGGGTGATGGCGGCCGCCGCATCGTCCAGGTCGGCGCCTACAGCGACAAGGACAATGCCAGGCGGGTGGCCCGGCAACTGCAGGACGCCGGCATCCGCAACGTCGACGTCGAGGACGTACGCGTGGATGGCCGCAAGTTCTGGCGCGTGCGTGTCGGTCCGCTGGCGGCCGCCGCGGCCGAGGAAGTGGCCCGCACCGTGGTCGGACTGGGCCTGCCCAGCCCGAGAGTGTTCAGCGAATGAGGCCTACCCTGTAGGCCATCCCCGATCCATCGAAAGGCCGGCGCCGCGCCGGCCCCGTCCGGAGTTCCAGTCCCATGCGTTTGTCCCGCCTGTTCCCGCTCGTCCTGGCCCTGCTGGCCGGTGCCGCCCTGGCCCAGACCCCGACGCCCGCGCCGGCGCCCGCCCAGCCGGCCGCGCCGGCCTCCATCCCGGAGGCGCCGGTGCCGCAGGG
>DATGPR010000124.1:0-2896 GCA_035304725.1 Arenimonas sp. | reverse complement strand
CGACGTCACCTACGCCGACGAGGCGCTGCAGGCAGCGGTGGACCTCTCGGTCAAACACATCGGCGACCGCCTGCTGCCGGACAAGGCCATCGACGTGATCGACGAGGCCGGCGCACGCCAGCGCCTGCTGCCGGACAGCGTGCGCAAGTCGCTGATCGACGTCGAGGAAGTGGAGACCATCGTCGCGAAGATGGCGCGCATCCCGGCCAAGCAGGTCAGCGCCTCCGACAAGGACGTGCTGCAGCACCTGGAGCGCAACCTGAAGATGGTGATCTTCGGCCAGGATCCTGCGATCGAGACCCTGACCAGCGCGATCAAGCTCGCGCGGTCCGGGCTGGCCAACCCGGACAAGCCGATCGGCAACTTCCTGTTCGCCGGCCCCACCGGCGTCGGCAAGACCGAGGTGACCCGCCAGCTCGCGCTGCAGCTCGGGATCGAGCTGGTGCGCTTCGACATGTCCGAGTACATGGAACCGCACTCGGTGTCGCGGCTGATCGGCGCGCCCCCGGGCTACGTCGGTTTCGACCAGGGCAGCCTGCTGACCGAGAAGATCGTCAAGACGCCGCACTGCGTGCTGCTGCTGGACGAGATCGAGAAGGCCCACCCGGACGTGTTCAACATCCTGCTGCAGGTGATGGATCGCGGCGTGCTCACCGACACCAACGGCCGGGAGGCGAACTTCCGCAACGTGGTGCTGGTGATGACCACCAATGCCGGCGCCACCCAGGCCTCGCGGCGGAGCATGGGCTTCCTCGAGCAGAACCACGCCACCGACGCCATGGAAGTGATCCGGCGCGCCTTCAGCCCGGAGTTCCGCAACCGCCTGGATGCGGTGGTGCAGTTCCGGCCGCTGGAGCCGGAGCACATCCTGCGGGTGGTGGACAAGTTCCTGATCGAGCTGGAGGCCCAGCTGCACGAGAAGCAGGTGGTGCTCAGCGCCACGCCGGAAGCCAGGCAGTGGCTGGCCCAGCACGGCTTCGACGCGCAGATGGGCGCCCGGCCGATGGCGCGGCTGATCCAGGACCGGATCAAGCGGCCGCTGGCCGACGAGCTGCTGTTTGGCAAGCTGGCCGAGGGCGGCAAGGTGACGGTGGACGTGCGCGACGGCCAGCTGGTCGTCGACGCCCAGCCCGAGCCGGAGAAGCTGCTGCCGGCCACGGTGTGAAAAAAGGGGGTCAGGTTCACTTCCTGCAAGACAGGAAGTGAACCTGACCCCCTTTTCCCTTACTTCATGCGGTAGGTGATGCGGCCCTTGGTCAGGTCGTAGGGCGTCATCTCCACCTTGACCCGGTCGCCGGTCAGGATGCGGATGTAGTTCTTGCGCATGCGCCCGGAGATATGGGCGGTGATGACATGGCCGTTTTCAAGCTTGACCCGGAACATGGTGTTCGGAAGGGTCTCCAGCACAGTGCCTTCGAATTCGATGGAATCGTCTTTGGACATTCGCGCCTTGTTGGGGGGCGGTTGGACAGGGAGTCGGAAGCCGCGCATTCTGCCATGCCCGGCCCGGTGATGCAAAAAATTGGTTAAGCGACCGGGGCTTGCGCGAGCGAGGCGGCCGGAATCGCCCCCACGGCACCCGTCCAGGGCCCCGGCCGGCCCCCGGCCTCCACCAGGGCGGGAAGGCGGGCCAGGAAGTCCTGGCGGGGCAGGGTCCGGCCGCCGAGGAAGCGCAGGTGCGGGTTCTCCACCTGGGCGTCGATCCAGGGCCAGGCCCAGCCGGCCAGCACCCGGCCCAGGGCTGCCAGGGCCACCTTGGAGGCGCCGGATTCGCCGCTGTACATGCTTTCGGCGCAGAACAGCCGGCCCACGGCCACCCCGTACAGCCCGCCCACCAGCCGCGGCCCGTCGAAGACCTCGATGCTGTGGGCATGGCCCAGCCGGTGCAGCTCCGTGTAGGCGGCCTGCATCTCCGGAGTGATCCAGGTGCCGTCCTGGCCCGGACGCGGCGCCTGGGCGCAGGCCCGGATCACCTGCGCGAAGCAGGTGTCGGCCCGTACTTCCCAGGAGCAGCGGCGCAGGCCGCGGCGGAAGCGCGAGGACAGGCGGATGCCGCCGGTATCGAAGACCAGGCGCGGATCCGGGCTCCACCACAGCAGGGGCTCGCCCTCGGAGTACCAGGGGAAGATGCCCTGCCGGTAGGCGGCCATCAGCCGGCGCGGGGACAGGTCGCCGCCCCAGGCCAGCAGGCCATTGGGTTCGTCCAGGGCCCGCGACGGCGGCGGGAAGTCCTCGGGGCGGTCAGCCCGCAGGCGGGGAATCGGCAGGATGCTCACGGTAGGGACTATGCCGCAGCAGCCGCTGGCGATGCGCCTCGACCCATTGCCGCTCCTCCGCGCACCAGTCCGCCACCGCCGCCGCGAAGGCCGGATTCGCCAGCCAGTGCCGGCTGCGCACGCGCTCGGGCAGGAAGCCACGGGCGATCTTGTGCTCGCCCTGGGCGCCGGGTTCGAACACCGCCAGGCCTTCGCGCAGGCAGTACTCGATGCCCTGGTAGTAGCAGGTCTCGAAGTGCAGGCCGGGCACCCGCTCGCCGGGTTCGGCGCCCCAGTAGCGGCCGTACAGGGTGTCGGCGCCGCGCAGGCACAGCGCGCCGGCGATCGGCCGGCCCGTGCGCTCGGCCAGCACCAGCACCAGCTGCCGCGGCATCGCGACCGCGAGGTGGCGCAGGAACGGCAGGGTGAGGGTGGGGCGGTTGCCGTGCTCGGCGAAGGTGTTGAGGTAGAAGCCGTGCATCGCGGCGAGGTCGTCGCCAGAGGCTTCGTCGCCGTGGACGATGCGGAAGCGCACGCCGGACGCCGCCAGCTTCCGCCGCTCGGCGCGGATGTTCTTGCGGTGCTTGTGGTCCATCGCCGCGAGGAAGGCGTCGAAGTCGCGCCAGCCCGCATCGTTGCGC
>DATGPR010000123.1:0-8186 GCA_035304725.1 Arenimonas sp. | reverse complement strand
GCCAGCAGGGCGATCAGCCAGGGCGCGTAGACCAGCAGGCCGATGGCGAAGCTGACCACGGTGATCAGGTCCTGGGCCTGGCCGAACAGCTGGCTCATCAGGCTCATCCGGCTCATGGTCTGGCGGCGGGCGCGGTCGAGCCGGTCCTGCAGCTCGGGATCCTCGAAATCCTCCAGGTCCAGGGTCGCCGCATGCTCCATGAGGCGGATGCTCATGGCATTGGTGAAGCGCTCGGAGAGCAGCGTGTCGGCGAGGCCGACCACGCGGCCCAGCACGTCCGACAGCACCGCCAGGCCGAACTCCAGCAGCAGCAGCCCGAGCAGCGGCGTCAGCAGGCCGGAGCGCCACCAGTCGCCCAGGCCTCCCGGGCCGGGCTGCAGGCCGACCAGGCGCACGGCCTCATCGATGATCAGCTTGCCGACGTAGAGCAGCGCCACCGGCAGCAGCGCCCGCAGCAGGCGCAGGCCGAGCGAGGCCAGGGTCAGGCCGGGGCTGGCTTCCCAGACCCGGGCCAGGAAGGGCGGCAGGTTGCGCAGGGCGTTGAAGCGCTCGCGCAGGTTGGGCTGGCGGCGGGCCGGCTTGGCGCTGGTCGCGGGCCCGGCCATCGTCGCCTCAGTCCCCTTCGTCCAGCTCGTCGGGATCGCCGGCCAGGCCGAACAGGTCGTGCTCGTCGCTGCCCATGATGCGGACGTCGCAGAAGTCGCCGGGCTTCAGGCCGGCGGCGGCGCCGTCCTGGATCTGCACCAGGCCGTCGATCTCCGGCGCATCGGCCATCGAGCGGGCGATGGCCAGCTCGCCGTCCAGCAGGTCCACCAGGCAGCGCTGCACGCTGCCGACCTTGGCTTCCAGCTTCGCGGCACTGATCCCGGCCTGGCGGGCCATGAAGCGGGCCAGGCGTTCCTGCTTCACCTCCTCCGGCACCGGATCGGGCAGCGCATTGGCGGCGGCGCCCTCCACCGGCGAATAGGCGAAGGCGCCGACGCGATCCAGCTGCGCCTCGTCGAGGAAGTCCAGCAGTTCCTCGAACTCCTGTTCGGTCTCGCCGGGGAAGCCGACGATGAAGGTGCTGCGGAGGGTCAGCTCCGGGCAGATCCCGCGCCAGCGCCGGATCCGCTCCAGGGTCTTCTCCACCGCGCCCGGCCGCTTCATCAGCCTGAGGATGCGCGGACTGGCGTGCTGGAAGGGGATGTCCAGGTAAGGCAGGACCTTGCCTTCCGCCATCAGCGGAATGATGTCGTCCACGTGCGGGTACGGGTAGACGTAGTGCAGCCGCACCCAGGCGCCCAGTTCCGACAGGCCCTCGCAGAGCGACTTCATCCGCGTCTGCCAGCTGCGCTCGCGCCAGGTCCGCTCGGCGTACTTCAGGTCGACGCCGTAGGCGCTGGTGTCCTGCGAGATCACCAGCAGCTCGCGGACGCCGCCGCGCACCAGCCGCTCGGCCTCGCGCAGCACCTCGTCCACCGGCCGCGAGACCAGGTCACCGCGCATGGAGGGGATGATGCAGAAGCTGCAGCGGTGGTTGCAGCCCTCGGAAATCTTCAGGTAGGCGTAGTGCCTGGGCGTGAGCTTGAGGCCGTAGTCCGGCACCAGGTCGAGGAAGGGATCGTGCCTGGGCGGCAGCGCCTGGTGCACCGCCGACATGACCGAGTCGTAGTCCTGCGGGCCGGTGATGGCCAGCACGTCCGGGTGGGCCTGACGGATGGTCTCGGGGCGCTTGCCCAGGCAGCCGGTGACGATGACCTTGCCGTTCTCGGCCAGGGCCTCGCCGATCGCCTCCAGGCTCTCGTCCACCGCCGCGTCGATGAAGCCGCAGGTATTGACCACCACGACGTCGGCATCGTCGTAGCTGGGCACGATCTCGTAACCCTCGACCCGTAGCTGGGTCAGAATCCGTTCGGAGTCGACGAGGGCCTTCGGGCAGCCGAGGCTGACGAAGCCCACCTTGGGCTGGCTGGCGGACATGGGCGGCGGGGTTGCGGGCGAGGCGCGGATTATAGCCTCCCAGGCCCTGCCGGCCGGTGTAGGCTAGTCGCCGCGCAACCTGAGGGGAGGAGTTGCCGATGGGCCAGTCGATCTCGCTCAACACCCGCCACGGCCGGATTTCCGCCTGGATAGCCCGCCCGCACATCGCGCCCCGGGGCGCCCTGGTACTGGTGCACGAGGTGTTCGGCCTGACCCCGCACATGCGCCAGACCGCGGACCGCTTCGCCAACTACGGCTATGTCACCGTCGCGCCGGCCCTGTTCGACCGGGTGCATCCGGGCACCGTGCTGGAGTACGACGAGGAAGGCCTGGCCCGCGGCCGGCAGATCGTCGAGGAGCTGGGCTTCAACGGCGCTCTGGACGGCGTCCGCGGCGCCTACGACTACCTGGAGGCCGACTACCGCGTGGCCGTGGTCGGCTACTGCTGGGGCGGCACCGTGGCCTACCTGGCCAATGCCCGCATGGGCATTCCGGCGGTGAGTTACTACGGCGCCCGCACCGTGCCCTTCCTCGGCGAGCGGCCCAAGGCGCCGCTGCAGCTGCATTTCGGCGCCGAGGACAAGCTGATCCCGCCGGAGGACGTGGAAAAGCACCGCGAGGCCCTGAGCGGCGCCGAAATCCACGTCTGGCCCGGGGCCGGCCACGGCTTCTCCTGCTCGGTCCGGCCGGACTTCAACGCCGAGGCCGACCGCCTGGCGATGGAACGCACCCTGATGTTCCTGCAGAAAGTGCTGCGCTGACCGTGCCCGCCGCCTTCGAACTCGATCCGCGCCTGGCCGCGGACAGCCTGCTGGTCGCCGACGGTCCGCTGTCACAGCTGCGGCTGATGGACGACGCCCGCTTCCCCTGGCTGCTGCTGGTGCCGCGGGTGGCCGGGGCCGAGAACTGGGTGGACCTGGACGGCGCCAGCCAGCGCCTGCTGCTGGCCGAGATCAACCAGGCCAGTGACCTGCTCCGGGCCGTGTCCGGCCTGGGCAAGCTCAACATCGGCCAGCTCGGCAATGTGGTGCGGCAGCTGCACGTGCACGTGGTCGCCCGCCAGGAGGGCGACGCCGCCTGGCCGGGACCGGTCTGGGGCAGCGGCCCGCGCCAGCCCTACCCGGCCGAACGCCGGGATGCCCTGCTCTGGGCCCTGCGCCAGCGCCTGGGCGGCAAGGATCCGACCCGCCTGCCCGAGACCGGCTGAGCCGGCGACATGCCCGCCGGTTTCCGGCTCAGGTACGCGGCAGGGTGACGCCGGTCTGGCCCTGGTACTTGCCGCCGCGGTCGCGGTAGCTCACCTCGCAGGGTTCGTCGGACTGGAAGAACAGCATCTGCGCCACGCCCTCGCCGGCGTAGATCTTGGCCGGCAGCGGCGTGGTGTTGCTGAACTCCAGGGTCACGTGCCCTTCCCACTCCGGCTCCAGCGGCGTGACGTTGACGATGATGCCGCAGCGGGCATAGGTGCTCTTGCCCAGGCAGACCACCAGCACGTCGCGCGGGATGCGGAAGTACTCGACGGTGCGCGCCAGGGCGAAGCTGTTGGGCGGGATGATGCAGACGTCCGACTGCACGTCGACGAAGCTCTTCGGGTCGAAGGCCTTGGGGTCGACGATGGTGGAGTTGATGTTGGTGAAGACCTTGAACTCGTTGGCGCAGCGCACGTCGTAGCCGTAGCTGGAGGTGCCGTAGCTGACGATGCGGTGGCCGTCGGCGGCGTGCTTGACCTGGCCGGGCTCGAAGGGCTCGATCATGCCCTTCTCGGCCATGCGACGGATCCACTTGTCGGACTTGATGCTCATTGACGGCTCGGTTCCCGGACCAAAGCGGCGATTCTAACGGCAGCGGTGGCCCGGCGGGCCATCAGCTGGCCTGCACCACGATATTGGGCAGCGCCTTGTTGCGGGCCTGCTGCGCCAGCCGCGCCGCCGCCCGGCGAGCGATCTCGCGGTAGGCCCGGGCCAGCGGCGAGTCCGGGTCGGCGGCGACCGTGGGGCTGCCGCCGTCGGTCTGCTCGCGGATGCGGATGTCCAGCGGCAGGGAGCCCAGCAGGGGCACGCCGTACTGCGCCGCCATGCGCTCGCCGCCGCCGGCGCCGAACACGTGCTCGGCGTGGCCGCAGTTCGAGCACACGTGCACGGCCATGTTCTCGACGATGCCGAGCGCCGGCACCTCGACCTTGTTGAACATCTGCAGGGCCTTGCGGGCGTCGAGGGTGGCGATGTCCTGGGGCGTGGTGACGATCACCGCGCCCGAGACCGGGATGCGCTGGGCCAGGGTCAGCTGGATGTCGCCGGTGCCCGGCGGCAGGTCGATCACCAGGTAGTCCAGGCCTTCCCAGCGGGTATCGCCCAACAGCTGCTGCAGGGCCTGGGTGACCATCGGCCCGCGCCAGATCATTGGCGTGTCCTCGCCCACCAGCAGGCCGATGGACATGGCCTGCAGGCCGTGGCCGTGCTTGGGGGTGATGGACTTGCCGTCGGGGCTGTCGGGCCGGCCTTCCAGGCCCAGCATCTTGGGTATGGAGGGGCCGTAGATGTCGGCATCCAGCACGCCGACCCGGGCGCCCTCGGCCTGCAGGGCCAAGGCCAGGTTCACGGCCGTGGTGGACTTGCCGACGCCGCCCTTGCCCGAGGCCACGGCGATGATGTTCTTGACCTGCGGCAGCGGCGTCAGCTGGTTCTGGACCTTGTGCGAAAGCACCCGCGAGGCCACGGCGACGGTGGCCCTGGCGACGCCGGGCACGGCCAGGACGCGGCGGCGGATCTCCTCCGCCAGGGCCTCGTGCCAGCCGGCGGCCGGGTAGTCCAGGCGCACCTCGATGGCCACGGCGTCCCCATCCACGCCGATTCCGCGCAGCGCCTCGGTATCGGCCAGGGGCTGCTCGAGATGGGGGTCCTGCAGGTCGGCCAATGCCGCCCGTACGGTGTTTTCCAGGGACATTGCGGTACTCCTCGGCCGAATCGCGGCCTGACGGAGCCAATTCTACCGGCCCCGGCCCTCCGGCCGGTGCTGCGGACATGGGATAATGCCGCCCCCTTGATCCCGGTCAGAAAGATGCCGCGACCCCGCCCCGCCCTGGTCACCACCGCCCTGCCCTATGCCAACGGCCCGCTGCACCTGGGCCACCTGGTCGGCTACGTCCAGGCCGACATCTGGGTGCGGGCCCGGCGCCTGGCCGGCGGCGAGGTGCACTTCGTCTGCGCCGACGACGCCCACGGCACCCCGATCATGCTGGCGGCGGAGAAGGCCGGCGTGGCGCCCGAGGACTTCATCCGCGACATCCAGGCCGGCCACGAGGCGGACTTCGCCGGCTTCGGCGTTGCCTTCGACCACTACCACTCCACCCACAGCGAGGAGAACCGCGAGCTGGCGGCCGGCATCTACACCCGCCTGCGCGACGGCACGCACGGGCCGAACGCCATCGCCGTGCGCTCGATCCAGCAGCTGTACGACCCGGTCCGGCAGATGTTCCTGCCCGACCGCTACATCAAGGGCGAGTGCCCGAACTGCGGCGCCGCCGACCAGTACGGCGACAATTGCGAGGTCTGCGGCAAGGCCTATTCGCCCACCGACCTGAAGAACCCGCGTTCGGTGGTCTCGGGCGCCACCCCCGAGCTGCGCGATTCCGAGCACTACTTCTTCGAACTGGGCAAGTTCGAGGCCTTCCTGCGCCAGTGGCTGGCCGGCGACGTCGCCCACCCGGCGGTGAAGGCCAAGCTGGCCGAATGGCTGGAGGGCGGCCTGCGCGACTGGGACATCAGCCGCGATGCGCCCTACTTCGGCTTCCCGATTCCGGACGCGCCGGGCAAGTACTTCTACGTCTGGCTGGACGCGCCGATCGGCTACCTGGCCTCGTTCAAGGCGCTGTGCGCGCAACGCGGCCTGGATTTCGCCGCCTTCACCGAGGAAGAACGCAACCGGTCCGGCGAGACCGAGATGCACCACTTCATCGGCAAGGACATCATCAATTTCCATGGCCTGTTCTGGCCGGCCATGCTGCACGGCGCCGGCCTGCGCACGCCGACCGCACTGCACGTCAACGGTTACCTGACCGTCAACGGCGCCAAGATGAGCAAGTCCCGCGGCACTTTCGTCATGGCCCGCACCTACCTGGACGCCGGCCTGGACCCGGAAGCGCTGCGCTACTACTTCGCCGCCAAGACGGGCGCCGGCATCGTCGACCTCGACCTCAACCTCGAGGACTTCGTGGCGCGGGTGAACAGCGACCTGGTCGGCAAGTTCGTCAACATCGCCAGCCGCTGCGCCGGCTTCATCGGCAAGCGCTTCGACGGCCGCCTGGCCGAGGCGCTGCCGGAGCCGCAGATGCATGCCCGCTTCGCCGCCGCCCTGGATGAGGTCGCCAGCAGCTACGCCCGCGACGAATACGGCCAGGCGATCCGCCAGCTGATGGCCCTGGCCGACGAGGCCAACCGCTACATCGACGAGCGCAAGCCCTGGGTGATCGCCAGGCAGGAAGGCGCCGATGCCGAACTGCAGGCGGTGTGCAGCCAGGGCCTGAACCTGTTCCGCGTGCTGGCCGCCGGCCTCAAGCCGGTGCTGCCGGCGCTGGCGGAGAAGGCCGAGGCCTTTCTGCGCGCGCCGGTGCGGCGCTGGGAGGACGCGAAGCAGCCGCTGTCGGGCCACCGCATCGATGCCTTCCAGCCCCTGATGACCCGAATCGACCCGAAGCAGATCCAGACCATGACCGACGCCAGCAAGGAAGACCTCAAGCCTGCCGAAGCCGCCGCCACCAAGCCGGCCGGCAAGCCCGCCGCCGGGAACACGCCGGCCGCCAGCGATGCCGCCACCGTGCAGTACGTCGGCATCGAGGATTTCGCCAAGCTCGACCTGCGCGTCGGCAAGGTGCTGGAGTGCGGCTTCGTCGAGGGCTCGGACAAGCTGCTGCGCTTCCTGCTCGACGCCGGCGAACTCGGCCAGCGGCAGATCTTCAGCGGTATCCGCGCCAGCTACGGCGAGCCGGAGAAGCTGGTCGGCCGGCACGTGGTCTTCATCGCCAACCTGGCCCCGCGCAAGATGCGCTTCGGCCTTTCCGAGGGCATGATCCTCTCGGCCGGCTTCGATGGCGGCGCCCTGGCCCTGCTGGACGTGGACGAGGGCGCCCAGGCCGGCATGCCGGTGAGGTAAGCCACGATGCTTGACGACATCGCCCTGCTCCTGGTCGGCGCGGTCTTCGTCAACAACTTCGTGCTGGTGAAGTTCCTGGGGCTGTGCCCCTTCATGGGCGTGTCGCGCCGGCTCGATGCCGCCTACGGCATGGCCCTGGCCACCGGCTTCGTGCTCACCCTGTCCTCGGCCCTGGCCTGGGCCGTGCACCACTGGCTGCTGTTGCCGCTGGGCCTGGCGTACCTGCGCACGCTTGGCTTCATCCTGGTGATCGCCGCAGTGGTGCAGTTCACCGAGCTGCTGCTGCACCGGCAGAGCCCGCGCCTGTACCGGGTGCTGGGCATCTACCTGCCGCTGATCACCACCAACTGTGCGGTGCTGGGCGTGGCCCTGCTGAACGTGCAGGCCACCCGCGGGCTGTTCGAGGCGGTGCTGTACGGCTTCGGCGCCTCCCTGGGCTTCGGCCTGGTGCTGGTGCTGTTCGCGGCCATGCGCGAACGCCTGGAGACCGCCGACGTGCCGGCCGCCTGGCGCGGTGCGCCGGTGGCGCTGGCGACGGCGGCGCTGATGTCGCTGGCCTTCATGGGTTTCGCCGGCATGGTGCCGGCGGCCTGAGATGCTGACCGCCCTGCTCGCCCTGGGCCTGCTGGCCTGCGCCCTGGGCGCCCTGCTGGGCTGGGCGGCGCAGCGTTTCCGGGTAGAGGCCGACCCCATCGTCGAGCGCATCGACCGGCGGCTGCCGCAGACCCAGTGCGGCCAGTGCGGCTACCCCGGCTGCCGGCCCTATGCCGAGGCCATCGCCCGCGGCGAGGCCGACATCGACCAGTGCCCCCCCGGCGGCGAGGCCGGCGTGCGCGCCCTGGCCGAGCTGCTGGGCCGGGACGCCAAGCCGGTCAATCCCGACAACGGCGAGCACAAGCCACCGACGGTGGCGCTGATCGTGGAAGAGGACTGCATCGGCTGCACCAAGTGCATCCAGGCCTGCCCGGTGGACGCCATCGTCGGCGCACCGAAGCTGATGCACACGGTGATCCCCGAGCTGTGCACCGGTTGCGAGCTCTGCCTGCCGCCCTGCCCGGTGGACTGCATCGGGATGG
>DATGPR010000122.1:0-2233 GCA_035304725.1 Arenimonas sp. | reverse complement strand
TGGCCGTCGGCGAGGGCATCGAGAAGAAGGAAGACGACTTCGCCGCCGAAGTGATGAAGCAGGCCGGCCTGGCCTGATCCATCGCCTCCACAGGCTGGTCCCGGAAAGCCGCGGTCATACCGCGGCTTTCCGCGTTAAAGGCTGGCGCCGATACGCCGATAACCGTTCCGGAGGCAGGCTGCGTGTCGCGCGCGCCCCGCCCGGACGGTTCCGTGGGACCCCACTCCACGGCGACAGGCCCAACCTGACAGCCCAGAGACGATGCACCCGGACCTCGAATCCAGCCTCCTGCATTGCCGCAACCTGCCCTCGCCGCCGGCGATCGCGCTGCAGATCATCGAGCTCGCCCAGGATCCGGACGTCGACCTCGGCGCCGCCGCCAGCGTCATCGCCATGGACCCGGCGCTCAGCGCCCGCCTGATGCGGGTCGCCAATTCCCCGCTCTACGCCGGCCGCCGCCGGGTCGAGACCCTCGCCCAGGCCACCACCATGCTGGGCCTCAACGCCACCCTGAGCCTGGCCCTGGGCTTCTCCCTGGCCCGCGGCCTGCGCGCCATCGACAGCGCCGCCGCCGAGCAGGAGCGGCTGTGGAAGCACAGCGTGCTGGCCGCCCTGGCCGCCCGCCTGCTGGGCGAACAGGCCGGCCTGGACAAGCTGGAAGACCTGATGCTGGCCGGCCTGCTGCAGGACATCGGCGCCCTGGCCATGCTCCAGGCCCGCCCCGACGCCTGGCTGGCGCTACGCGACGGCGGCCGCATCCCGGTCACCCCGGAGCGCGAGCGCGAGGTATTCGGCGGCGACCATGCCGAGGCCGGCGCCTGGCTGGCCCGGCGCTGGCAGCTGCCGGGCTACCTGTGCAACGCCATCGCCACCAGCGAGGGTTCGCCGGAGCCGTCCAGCACGTTCGAGGGCTGCGTCTACGCTTCCGGCGCGGTCGCAACCCTGTGGCTGGCCGAGGGCGACGACGACGGCGCCCTGCGCACCGCCGCCGCGGCCCGGATCCAGGCCGGCGGCGTCGGTGGCCCCGGCACCCTGGACAGCCTGCTGGCGCAGATGGCCTCGGCCGCGCAGGGCTTCGGCGCGCTGTTCGACATGCGCATCGTCCAGCCGGCGCACCTGCAGGCGATCATCGAGCAGGCCCGCGAGCTGCTGGTCCTGCGCAACCTGCGCGAGATCCAGGAGACCGCCCGTGCCCGGCGCGAGGCCGACGCCTCGCGCGAGCACATCCGCAACCTCACCGAGCAGGCCCGGCGCGACCCGCTGACCGGCGTGTACAACCGCATGCAGCTGGAGGAGGCGCTGGAGCGCGAGTTCTCGGCCGCCGTCGCGGCCGGGCACCCGCTGTCGATCGCCTTCGTCGACCTGGACGACTTCAAGCAGATCAACGACCGCCATGGCCACCTCGTCGGCGACCAGGTCCTGCGCCAGTTCGCCCAGACCCTGCAGCGCATGCTGCGCAGCACCGACCTGGTCGCCCGCTACGGCGGCGAGGAATTCCTGGTGGTGCTGGCCCATTCCAACGAGGCCGCCGCCACCCGCGTGCTGCAGCGCATCCTCGACGAGACCGCGCGCACGCCGATGGCGGTGGTCGACGGCCATCCGCTGTACGTGACCTTCTCCGCCGGCGTGGCCACCCGCGACGGCGAGCATGGCCAGTTCACCTGCCCGCGCAGCCTGGTGCAGGCGGCCGACCAGGCCCTGTACCTGGCCAAGCGCCGCGGCCGCAACCAGGTCGGACAGCACGGGCAGTGAAAAATCGTGGGGACGGTCGCCGGGGTTTCCGCTAGAATCCCCGCGTTTGCCCACCCTACCCCCGAGGCCCTCCATGTCCGAACTCGCCCATCGCCGAATCCTGCTGAAACTCTCGGGAGAAGCGCTGATGGGGTCGGAGGACTACGGCATCGACCCGGCGATGATCAACCGCATCGCCGGCGAGGTGATGGAGGCCCGCCAGGCGGGTGCCGAGGTCGCCCTGGTGATCGGCGGCGGCAACATCTTCCGCGGCGCCGGCCTGGCCGCCGGCGGCATGGACCGGGTGACCGGCGACCAGATGGGCATGCTGGCCACGGTGATCAACGCCCTGGCCATGCAAGACGCGCTGGAGAAGCTCGGCGGCAAGGTCCGGGTGATGAGCGCGATCAAGATCAACGACGTGTGCGAGGACTACATCCGCCGCCGCGCCGTGCGCCACCTGGAGAAGGGCCGCATCGCGATCTTCGCCGCCGGCACCGGC
>DATGPR010000121.1:0-4932 GCA_035304725.1 Arenimonas sp. | reverse complement strand
CCGCAAGCTGGGCCTGGAGCCCGGCGACGCCGTGGTGGTGCTGGGCGGCCCGGCCATGCTGATCGGCCTGGGCGGCGGCGCCGCCTCCTCGCTGGCCTCCGGCCAGAGCAGCGAGGACCTGGATTTCGCCTCCGTGCAGCGCGACAACGCCGAAATGCAGCGCCGCTGCCAGGAAGTGATCGACCGCTGCGTCACCCTCGGCGAGCACAACCCGATCCTGAGCGCGCACGACGTCGGCGCCGGCGGCCTGTCCAACGCCATTCCCGAGCTGCTGCACGATTCCGGCGTCGGCGGCGTGATCGAGCTGGCAAAGATTCCCAGCGACGATCCCTCGCTCTCGCCCATGCAGCTGTGGTGCAACGAGGCGCAGGAGCGCTACGTGCTCGGCATCGGCGCCGACCGGCTGGAGGAATTCGAGCGCATCTGCCGCCGCGAGCGCGCCGTCTTCGCCGTGGTTGGCACCGTCACCGAGGAGCAGCGCCTGGTGCTGCGCGCGCCCGACGGCAGCACGCCGATCGACCTGCCCATGGACGTGCTGTTCGGCAACTCGCCGAAGATGCACCGCGACGTGCAGCGGCCGCGCCCGGCCCGCTGGCCGCGCCTGGACACCGCCGGCATCGACCTGCGCGAAGCCGGCCTGCGCGTGCTCTCGCACCCGACCGTGGCGGCGAAGAATTTCCTGGTCACCATCGGCGACCGCACCGTCGGCGGCCTCTGCGCCCGCGACCAGATGGTCGGCCCGTGGCAGCTGCCGCTGGCCGACGCCGCCGTCACCCTGACCGATTTCCAGGGCTATGCCGGCGAGGCCATGTCCATGGGCGAGCGCACGCCGCTGGCCCTGATCGACGCCGCCGCCTCGGCGCGCATGGCCGTCGGCGAGGCCATCACCAACCTGGTGGCGGCGCCGGTGGATTCGCTGGAGGAAGTGAAGCTCTCGGCCAACTGGATGGCCGCGGCCGGCCACGAGGGCGAGGATGCGCTGCTGTTCGACGCCGTGCGCGCGGTCGGCATGGAACTGTGCCCGGCGCTGGACCTCGACATCCCGGTCGGCAAGGACTCGCTGTCCATGCAGGCCGGCTGGCAGGCGGCGGAAGGCCCGCAGAAGGTGGTGGCGCCGGTGTCGCTGGTGGTCAGCGCCTTCGCCCGCGTCGCCGACGTGCGCCCGCAGTTGCTGCCGGTGCTGGACCGCCAGGCCGATTCCGAGCTGTGGCTGATCGGCCTGGGGGCCGGCGCCCGCCGCCTGGGCGGTTCGGTGCTGTCGCAGGTCTACGGCGCCTTCGGCGGCCCCTGCCCGGACCTGGACGAGCCCGAGCGCCTGCGCGCCTTCTTCGAACTGATCCGCGACGCGCGCAAGGACGGCCTGCTGCTGGCCTACCACGACCGCGCCGATGGCGGCGCCTTCGCGGCGCTGTGCGAGATGGCCTTCGCCGGCCACTGCGGCCTGGAGCTGGACCTGGAAGGCTGGGGCGAGGATCCCTTCAGCACCCTGTTCAACGAGGAACTCGGCGCGGTGGTGCAGATCGCCGCCGAGGACCGCGCCGCCTTCGCCGACCTGGTCAACCGGCACGGCCTGACCCATTGCGCCCAGCGCATCGGCCGCCCGACCACGGCCCCGGCCGTGCGCATCAGCGAGGGCAGGGAGCTGCTGGCCGAGTGGAGCTGGCACGAGCTGTTCGAAGCCTGGTGGTCGGTCACCCACGCCATCCAGTCGCTGCGCGACGATCCCGAGTGTGCCGCGTCCGAGCGCGATGCCCGCCTGGATTTCACCGACCCTGGCCTGAACCCGGTGCTGGGCTACGACCCGGCCGAGGACATCGCCGCGCCCTACATCGCCACCGGCGTGCGGCCGAAGGTGGCGATCCTGCGCGAGCAGGGCGTGAACGGCCAGATCGAGATGGCGGCGGCCTTCGACCGCGCCGGCTTCACTGCCGTCGACGTGCACATGTCCGACCTCATCGAGGGTCGGGTGAGCCTGGATGCCTTCAAGGGCCTGGCCGCCGGCGGCGGCTTCAGCTACGGCGACGTGCTGGGCGCGGGCCGCGGCTGGGCGACCTCGGTGCTGGAGCGGCCGGCGCTGCGCGAGATGTTCGCCCGCTTCTTCGCCCGCCCCGACAGCTTCAGCCTGGGCGTGTGCAATGGCTGCCAGTTCCTGTCCCAGCTCAAGGACCTGGTGCCCGGCGCCGAGCACTGGCCGCGCTTCCTGCGCAACCGCAGCGAGCAGTACGAGGCGCGCCTGGTCATGGTCGAGGTGCAGGAATCGCCCTCGATCCTGCTGGCCGGCATGGCCGGTTCGCGCATCCCGGTGGTGGTCTCGCACGGCGAGGGCAGGGCGGTGTTCGACGCGCCGGAACACGAGGGCCTGGCCAAGGCGGCGCTGCGCTTCGTCGACGGCCACGGCCGCGCCACCGAGGCCTATCCGGCCAACCCGAACGGCTCGCCGGGCGGCGTCACCGGCCTGACCAGCGCCGACGGCCGCGCCACCCTGATGATGCCGCACCCGGAACGCGTGTTCCGCACCGTGCAGATGTCCTGGCACCCGGCCGACTGGCGCGAGGACAGCCCCTGGATGCGCATGTTCCGCAATGCCCGCGTCTGGGTGGATTGATTTTTTTCTGACGCGGATGAACGCGGATAGAGCATTGGATCTGTTTTTGCCTTATCCGAGTTCATCCGCGCAAATCCGCGTCAACAACCCCTCCCCCCAAGCCCGCCAGGCCCCGGTGCCCGGGAACGGGCGGGAGCTGCTAAATTCCGGGCGTTGCCTGCCCGGAGGTCCGCGTGAACGCGGTTGTACACGACAGCCTGACTGACGCCGACAGCCTCATCGCCGCGGCCCTGGCCGAGCGCGGCCGGCTCAAGGACGCCGACCTCGGCCGCGCCCAGCGCCTGCATGCCGAGACCGGCGGTTCCCTGGTCTCGCTGCTGGTGCGTCTGGGCATGGTCTCCGAGCGCGACATGGCCGAGACGGCCTCCGAGGTGCTGGGCCTGCCGCTGCTGGCGGCCCGTGACTGCCCGGACGCGCCGCCGGCCGGCGTGCAGCTGCCGCTGCGCTTCCTCAAGCAGCACGCCGTCTGCCCCGTGGGCGAGGACGAACGGCACGTGGACCTGCTGGTGGCCGATCCGCAGGATCCCTATGCCGCCGAAGCCGTCGCCCTGGCCACCGGCCGCGAGGTGCGGGTGAAGGTCGGCCTGCGCGCCGAAATCGCCGACCTGATCGAGCGCTACTACGGCTCGGGCCGCTCGGCCATGGGCACCATCGTCGAGAACCTCGGTGACGAGGCCGGCGGTGACGAGGCCGATGTCGAGCAGCTGCGCGACCTGGCCAGTGAGGCGCCGGTCATCCGCCTGGTCAACCTGATCATCCAGCGCGCGGTCGAGCTGCGCGCCTCCGACATCCACATCGAACCCTTCGAGAACCGCCTGAAGGTGCGCTACCGCGTCGACGGCGTGCTGGAGGAGGCGGAGTCGCCGCCGGCCAACCTGACCGCGGCGGTGATCTCGCGCGTGAAGATCATGGCCCGGCTGAACATCGCCGAGCGCCGGCTGCCGCAGGACGGCCGCATCATGGTGCGGGTGCAGGGCAAGGAGCTGGACCTGCGCGTCAGCACCGTGCCGACCGCGCACGGCGAGAGCGTGGTGATGCGACTGCTCGACCGCGAGGCGGTGGTGCTGGACTTCGGCACCCTGGGTTTCGGCGAGGACTTCCTCGAACGCTTCATCAAGGTGCTGGAGCAGCCGCACGGCATCCTGCTGGTCACCGGCCCGACCGGTTCCGGCAAGACCACCACCCTGTACACGGCGCTGAGCCGGCTGAACACGCCGGACGTGAAGATCATCACTGTCGAGGACCCGGTCGAGTACCAGATCGAGGGCATCAACCAGATCCAGGCGCGGCCGCAGATCGGCCTGGATTTCGCCAATGCCCTGCGCAGCATCGTCCGCCAGGACCCGGACATCATCATGATCGGCGAGATGCGCGACCTCGAGACCGCGCGCATCGCCATCCAGTCGGCGCTGACCGGCCACCTGGTGCTCAGCACCCTGCACACCAACAACGCCGCCGGCGGCGTCACCCGCCTGCTCGACATGGGCGTGGAGGATTACCTGCTGACCTCCACGGTCAACGGCATCCTGGCCCAGCGCCTGGTGCGCCGGCTCGAGCCCACCCATGCCGAGCGCTACGAGGCGCTGCCGGAGGTGATCGAGGAATTCGGCCTGCGCCGCTTCCAGCCGGAAGGCCCGATCTACCTCTACCGGCCGAAGCCCTCGGCGCTGACGCCCACCGGCTACCTCGGCCGCACCACCATCGCCGAGCTGCTGGTGATGGACGACGAGCTGCGCCGGCTGGTGATGCGCCACGCCGGCATGGGCGAGCTGGAGGAAGCGGCGCGCGCCCGCGGCATGCGCACCATGTACGAGGACGGCCTGGTCAAGGCCCTGCAGGGCCTGACCACGATCGAGGAAGTCCTGCGCGTCACCCAGGAGTCCTGAGTCGATGCCGATGTTCCGCTACAAGGCCCTCTCGGCCGCCGGCGAAGTGCTGGACGGCCGCATGGAGGCCGGCAGCGCGGAAGAGGTGGCGGCGCGCCTGCAGGACCAGGGCCATCTGCCCATCGAGGCGCACCGCGCCGACGAGGGCGGCGGCGAAGGCCTGGGCCGGCTGTTCCGCCGGCAGAGTTTCGGCCACGCACAGATACTGCAGTTCACCCAGCAGCTGGCGACCCTGCTTGGCGCCGGCCAGCCGCTGGACCGCGCCCTCGGGCTGTTGCTGGAACTGCCGGAGGCCGCCGCCGGCCGCCGCCTGGTCGAGCGCGTGCGCGAGGCGGTACGTGGCGGCGCGCCGCTGTCCACGGCGCTCGACCAGCAGCACGGCGTGTTCCCGCGCCTGTACGTGAACCTGGTGCGCGCCGGCGAGGCCGGCGGCAACCTGCA
>DATGPR010000120.1:0-9177 GCA_035304725.1 Arenimonas sp. | reverse complement strand
AGGCCTGACCGTCTACCGCGACACCGAGTTCAGCGCCGACCTGCATTCGCGCGCGCTCAAGCGCATCGAGGTGGTGCGGCTGCTGCGCGGCCGCCAGTTCGCCGAGGACGCCGGCCCGCTGGCGCATCCGGTGCGGCCGGACCGCTACCGCGAGATCAGCAACTTCTACACGCTGACGGTGTACGAGAAGGGCGCCGAGCTGATCCGGGTGCTGCAGGCCCTGGTCGGCGACGAAGCCTTCCGCGCCGGCATGGACCGCTACTTCGCCGACAACGATGGCAAGGCGGCCACGCTGGAGGATTTCCTGGCTGCGCACGCCGCCGCCAGCGGCCGCGACCTGTCCGACTTCGCCCGCTGGTACGCGCAGGCCGGCACGCCGGAACTGCGCATCAGGGCCAGCTACGACGAGGGCAGCGGTGACTACGCGCTGGAGATCAGCCAGTCGCAGCCGGCCACGCCGGGCCAGCCGGGCCCGAAGGCACCGCTGCCGATTCCGCTGCGCTTCGCCCTGTACGGAGCCGATGGCCGCCGCGTCGAGACGGCGCCGCAGACCGATGCGCCCGTGCGCGGCGATCTGGTCGAGCTGCGCGAGGCGACGCATGTGCTGCGCTGGCCGGGCCTGGGTTTCCGGCCGCTGCCGGCCTTCAACCAGGGCTTTTCGGCGCCGGTGCGGCTGTCCTTCGACTGCACGCCGCAGCAGCTGGCGACGCTGGCGCGCTGGGAGGCCGATCCCTTCAGCCGCTGGGACCTGCTGCAGCAGCTGGCCATCCAGGCGCTCACCGGCAGCGAGGCGCGCGCCGCCGCCGCGGAAGCGCTGCGCGACGTGCTGGCCGGCCTGCTGGCCGATGGCACGGCCGATCCGGCCTTCGTCGCCGAATGCCTGGCCCTGCCGGATTTCGACACCCTGGCCGAAGCGGTGGACGTGGTGGATCCGCAGGCCCTGGTCGGCGCCCGCGAAGCGCTGCAGTCCGACCTGGCGGCGGCGCTGGAGCAGCCGCTGCGCCAGCGTTATGCCGCGCTGGCGGCGGCAGCCGCCGGTGGCCTGGAAGGCCCGGCGATGTCCGCGCGCGCCCTGCGCAATGCCTGCCTGGCCTGGCTGGGCCGCGTCGATACCGCGCCGGCCCGGGCGCAGTTCGACAGCGCCGCCACCATGACCGAACGCCTGGCGGCGCTGCGCGTGCTGCTGCACCGCCGTGCGCCGGGCGCGGACACGGCGCTGGCGGATTTCCGCGAGCGCTTCGCCGGAGATCCGCTGGTGACCGACAAGTGGATCGGGCTGGTGGTCACCCGCCCGGCCGCCGACACCCTGGCCGATGTCGAAGGCCTGCTGGCCTCCTCCTGGTGGAAGCCGGCCAACCCGAACCGGGTGCGGGCCGTGCTGGGCAATCTCTCGCGCGGCAATCCGCTGGCCTTCCATCGGCCGGATGGCGCCGGCTACCGGCTGCTGGTCGAGCAGATCGCCGTGCTGGACGCGGTCAATCCGCAGGTGGCCGCCCGCCTGCTGGGCGCCTTCGAAGCCTGGCGCCGGCTGACGCCGGCCCTGCGCGACGTGGCCCGCCAGGCGCTGGGCAGCCTCGAAGGCCGCCTGGCCTCCCCCGACTGCCGCGACCTGCTGGACCGGCTCGGCGCCTGAATCCCCCGGCGCTGGCCCAACGTCTGAACGCCCGCCAAGGGGTTGAGCCGCAGCCTGTAGAGTTAAGGACGGATTCACCGCCTGGCACCAAGACTGCGGTCGAGCTACACGGGGGGATCGTCATGAAGCGTCTGCTTGCCCTGGCCGCCGTCCTGCTGCTGGCCGGCTGCGCCACCACCTACAGCGGCGGCTACGGGTACGGATCCGACCGCTACTACGACTACTACAGCGGCGAGCCGTACTACTACGACGACGGCTATGGCTACGGCTACGGCGGCGATCCCTATGGCTGGGACAGCAGCTGGTCCTTCGGCTTCAGCTATGGCTACGGCTACGACTACTACGGCTATGGCGTGGCGCCGTTCTGGCGCCTGGACCGTTACCGCTGCGGCTACTGGCCCTACTACGACTGCTACAGCCATTGGCGCCCCGCCAGCGGCTGGAGTTTCAGCATCGGCTATTGGGACCCGTACCCCTGGCTCAGCTACGGCTGGCACAGCCATTACTGGTACCACCGTCCGCCCAGCTACTACTGGCGCGACCACGGTCGCCACGGCCGCCACGGCGGCTACTGGGGTCATGATCGCGGTGGTCGCGGCCGCGGCGATCATCGCGATCCGCCGCCGTCGCCGCGCCCCCCCGGTGTTCCGGGGGGTGGCCGGCCGCCGGGTGGCCGCGATTCCGACATCGCCGACAAGCCGGGCCTGCAGCGTCCGGACGTGCGCCTTCCGGGCGATCCGGACGTGCCGCGTCCGGGGCTCAATCACCCCGGCGGTGACCAGTCCGGCGGCAAGCGCCCCGGCGTTCCGGGTTCCGGCGCCGGCGTCACCGGTCCCGGCGGGCAGGGTGCCGGCCTTGCGGATGCGCCGCGCCCGGGTGTGCCGGGTGGCGCCGGCAAGCCCGGCCCTGGCGGGAAACCGCCGGGCGCGGGCAACAACGCCGACCCGGCCCGTCCCGGTGCGGCTGTTCCCGGCGTGCAGCGCGTGCAGACCGGCGGGCCCGGTCGCGCCCGCGAGGCCACCGAAACGCGCGCCCCGGCCCTGGTGAGCCCGGCGCCCGCCAATGGCGTCCGTCCGCAGATGCGTTATCCGAGCCCGCCCGCGCGCACGCCGGGCAAGCGCGAGGAAGAGCTGGGCAATACCCGTCAGGTGGCACCGATCCGGACCCCGGGAGCGAATGACGGCGTGGTGCCGCGCGGTCACACCGTTCCGACCCCGGGTCGGCCGACGCAGGTGAACCGGCCGGCGCCCGCGCCGCGTCCGGCCAGCACGCCCGCGCCGCGTCCGACCTACACGCCCGCGCCGCGGCCGAGCTACACGCCGGCACCGGGTCCGACGCCGCGCAGCACGCCGGCACCCGCCCCGCGCAGCACCCCGGCTCCGGCTCCACGCAGCGCGCCTGCCCCGGCGCCCCGCAGCATGCCGACGCCGGCTCCGCGCAGCACGCCGGCGCCCGCGCCCCGCAGTACGCCGGCCCCGGCGCCCCGCAGTACGCCCGCGCCGGCGCCGGCTCCTGCTCCGCGCAGCGCGCCCGAGCCGGCACCGCGCTCCTCGCCGCCGCCGGCCAGGGAAGAAGTGAGACCTGGTTCACAGTTTGGGAGAAAAGGTCGCGGGGACTAGCCGTCGAAGGCCGCCAGGCCATTGCACGGCACCCCCCGGGGGCGCATTCTTGGCCCCGGAGTGACGCTCCGCGTCGCTTTGTGACGCGATGCAACCAAGACATACCGCCTGTTCGGCGCCCGGCACCAGGTCCCCTGGATTCCCCCTGTTCCAAGACCCGCCGGGCGCCGACTTTTTTCTGCAGGGCCGGGAAACCGCCCGGAACCCCTGAAAAAAGGGCCTGGCGTTCCCCCCCGGGAACGCCAGGCCCTGGCATCCCTGCCACGCGCCTGACCAGCCCCTGTTCAGTCTGGTCGACGCCCCCCGGCGTTGGCCGTGGCAGGTGCCTCCTAGGTAAAGCAGGTTCCGTGCCAACCCTCCGGCGGCGTATGCACCCCCGGTCCCGCCGCGGGATAATCCCCGCCCGTCCGCCCCGGATCGTCCTTCCCATCCACGCATGTCCAGCAGCTACGACGTCATCGTGATCGGCGGTGGCCACGCCGGCACCGAGGCTGCCCTGGCGGCGGCCCGGATGGGCGCGCGCACCCTGCTGCTGACCCACAGCATCGAGACGGTCGGACAGATGAGCTGCAATCCGGCCATCGGCGGCATCGGCAAGGGCCACCTGGTGCGCGAGATCGATGCCCTGGGCGGCGCCATGGCCCGCGCCGCCGACGCGGCCGGCATCCAGTGGCGCACCCTCAATGCCAGCAAGGGTCCGGCCGTGCGCGCGACGCGTTGCCAGGCCGACCGCGTGCTGTACAAGGCGGCGATCCGCCGCATGGTCGAGAACCAGGCGAACCTGCAGCTGTTCCAGCAGGCGGTGGACGACCTGATCATCGAGAACGACCGCGTCACCGGCGTGGTCACCCAGGGCGGCCAGCGCATCCCTGCGAAAGCGGTGGTGCTGACCGCCGGCACCTTCCTCGCCGGCCGCATCCACGTCGGCCTGGTCAACCATCCCGGCGGCCGCGCCGGCGATCCGCCCTCGACCACCCTGGCGCAGCGCCTGCGCGAGCGGCCCTTCACCGTCGGCCGGCTCAAGACCGGCACGCCGCCGCGCCTGGATGGCCGCACGATCGACTGGTCGGTGCTGAGCGAACAGCCCGGCGACGAGCCGCGGCCGGTGTTCTCCTTCATCGGCGACCCGGCGCAGCATCCGCGCCAGGTGTCCTGCTGGATCACCCACACCAGCGAGCGCACGCACGAGATCATCCGCGGCGGCCTGGACCGCTCACCGATGTTCACCGGCGCCATCGAGGGCGTGGGCCCGCGTTACTGCCCCTCGATCGAGGACAAGGTGGT
Organism: Arenimonas sp.; assembly: GCA_035304725.1. GTDB lineage: Bacteria > Pseudomonadota > Gammaproteobacteria > Xanthomonadales > Xanthomonadaceae > Arenimonas. The sequence goes on along the minus strand of DATGPR010000120.1, from coordinate 4,641 downwards.
GCGCTTCGCCGACAAGGCCTCGCACCAGGTCTTCCTCGAGCCCGAGGGCCTGGACACGCACGAGATCTATCCGAACGGCATCTCCACCTCGCTGCCCTACGAGGTGCAGCTGGAGATGGTCCATTCCATCCGCGGCCTGGAGAACGCCCACATCACCCGGCCCGGCTACGCCATCGAGTACGACTACTTCGATCCGCGCGGGCTGAAGGCCTCGCTGGAGACCAAGGCGGTGGCCGGCCTGTTCTTCGCCGGCCAGATCAACGGCACCACCGGCTACGAGGAAGCGGCGGCGCAGGGCCTGCTGGCCGGCCTCAATGCGGCGCTGCTGGTGCAGGAGCGTGAGGCCTGGTCGCCGCGGCGCGACGAGGCCTACATCGGCGTGCTGGTGGACGACCTGGTCACCCGCGGCACCAACGAGCCCTACCGCATGTTCACCAGCCGCGCCGAGTACCGGCTGCACCTGCGCGAGGACAATGCCGACGCCCGCCTGACCCCGATCGGCCGCGAGCTCGGCCTGGTGGACGACGCGCGCTGGCAGGCCTTCGCCCGCAAGACCGAGGCCGTGGAAGCCGAACGCGCCCGTCTCGGCGCGCTCTGGCTGGCGCCCGGCGGCGGGCTGGCGCGTGCCCTGGCCGAGGCCACGGGCGTCACGCTCAGTCGCGAATCCACCGCGCTTGACCTGATGAAGCGGCCGGAGCTGCGCTACGCCGATGTCGTCGCCGTGCCCGGCCTCGGCCCCGGCGTCGCCGAGGCGGCGGTGGCCGAGCAGGTGGAGATCGGCGTGAAGTACGCCGGTTACCTGGAGCGGCAGCGCGACGAGGTCGCGCGCAACCGCGAACACGAGGACACCCGCATTCCCGCCGACTTCGACTACGCCGGCCTGCCCGGCCTGTCGGCGGAACTGCAGGCCAAGCTGGCCGGCACGCGGCCGGAAACCCTGGGCCAGGCCCAGCGCATTCCCGGCATGACGCCGGCGGCGGTGTCGCTGCTGCGCGTGTACCTGTCGCGCCGTCGCCGTTCGGCGCCGCGGGCGGCGGGCCAGGGCGGCTGACGATCGCGCGCGTGGCCGGTTAGGCTGCGGCGATGGACAAGCGATCGATCACGCGTTTCCGTTTCCGCCGCGCGCTCGCGGCCCTGCTCCTGGCCGCTCCGCTGTCCGTACCGGCTGCGCCGACCGTGCAGGACTGGCCGCTAGCCGCGCCCGCCGGCGCCGCCCAGCCCAGCCTGGATCTGGCGCCGGACGGCCGGCTGCTGCTGGCCTGGCTCGAACGTCGCGAAGGCGGCGGCCACCGCATGCGTTTCGCCGGACACGATGTGGTGCAGGGCTGGTCACCCGCGCGCACCGTCGCCGAAGGCGAGGACTGGTTCGTGAACTGGGCCGACGTGCCCTCGCTGGTGGCCCTGCCGGACGGCAGCCTCTGGGCGCACCTGCTGGTGAAGAACGGCCAGGGCGGCTACGCCTACGACACCCGCCTTCTGAGCTCCCGTGACGGCGGCGTGAACTGGAACGCCCTCGGCCCCGTGCACGACGACGGCACGCGGACCGAACACGGCTTCGCCAGCCTCTGGCCGCAGGCGCGTGCGCGCCTGGGCGTCGCCTGGCTGGATGGCCGCCACACCGGCGGCGGCCAAACCCGCCATGGCCATGATCACCATGGCGGCGGCGCCATGAGCCTGCGCACCGCCGTGTTCGCTGCCGACGGCCGCAAGCAGCAGGAAATCGAGCTCGACACCCGCACCTGCGACTGCTGCCAGACCGACGTCGCCATGACCGCGCGCGGCCCGCTGCTGGTCTACCGCGACCGCAGCGAAGGGGAAGTGCGCGACATCGTCGCCACCCGCTTCGACGGCCAGGCCTGGTCGACGCCACGGCCGGTACACGTCGACGGTTGGGTGATGCCGGCCTGCCCGGTCAATGGCCCGGCGGTGGCGGCGCAGGGCGAACAGGCCTGGGTGGCCTGGTACACCGCCGCCGAAGGCAGGCCCGCGCTGCGCCTGGCCGCCTCGACCGACGCCGGCGACCGCTTTGGCCCGCCGCTGGAGGTGACCGCCGGCGAGGCCCTGCTCGGCCGGGTGGACCTGGCTGCCGATGCGTCCGGCGTCTGGCTGGCCTGGATGCAGGAGGATGCCGGCGGCCAGTCCCTGTGGCTGGCCCGCTTCGCCCACGACCTGGGTCGCGAACACTGGCGGCTGAAGGTGGCCGACGTGCCCGGCCGCGGCCGCGGCACCGGCGTGCCGCGCCTGCGCCTGCGCGGCGGCGAAGCCTGGCTGGCCTGGACCGTGGTGGAGGCCGGCCAGCCCTCGCTGCGCGGCGCCCGGGTGGCCCCGCCCTGACCCTACCGAGTGGTACGGAGACGGGGTTTGCATTAAGGTGGGCCGGCGCCGGCGGGCAGCCCGCTGGCGCAGGCAGCGGCTCAAGGGGAGGGGGCGGCACGCCGAATCCGGCGTTCCGTCTGAGGAGACCCTGGGCACCTGGACCAAGGCAACACTTCAGAACCCGAAAGGAGTTTTCCATGCCCCGTTTCCACCGTCTCGCTGGCGCGCTCGCGCTCTCGCTCGGCCTTGCCGGCGCCGCGCACGCGCAGACCTTCACCGGCTTCTACGCCTTCGGCGACAGCCTCACCGACTCCGGCAACATCGGCGACATGAGCAGCTTGCCGCCGGGCTTCAGCTTCACCACCAACCCCGACCCGGTGATGGTGGAGATCGTGGCGGGCGCCTTCGGCCACGACGCGGTCAACTCGCTGCAGGGCGGCACCAACTTCGCCTGGGGCGGCGCCTGCGTGAACGCGCTCGGTCCCTGCCTGAACCCGGTGCCGGACATCCCGACCCAGGTCACCCAGTACCTGACGCTGACCGGCGGCGCGGCCGACCCGAACGCCCTCTACAGCATCTGGGGCGGCGCCAATGACATCTTCGCGACGATGGTGATGGACCCGGCCAACGCCCAGGCCAACACGGTCGCGGCCGCCACTGCCTACGTGCAGCAGATCGGCCGCCTGCAGGCGGCCGGCGCCAACTACATCATCGTCTACAACCTGCCCAACCTCGGCGCGACCCCGCAGTTCGCCGGCACCGACGCCGCCGGCCCGGCCTCGCAGCTGACGGTGGTCTACAACAGTGCACTGAACGCCGGCCTGGGCCAGCTGGGCGACGGCATCATCGCCATCGACACCTTCGGCCTGATCACCGAGGTGATGGCCGATCCGGGCGCCTACGGCCTGACCAACGTCACCGGCATGGCCTGCAACCCGCCGAGCTCGGTGGCCTGCGGTCCCGACGGCTCCGGCACTCCGGCCGGCTATGCGCCGGGCACCAACGAGACCTGGCTGTTCGCCGACGGCGTGCATCCGACCGGCGGCGCCCACGCCATGCTGGCCAACGTGATCCTCTCCACCATCGCGGCGCCGGTGCAGGTGTCCATGGCGGGTGAGGCCGGCGTGAAGCTCAACGAGAACCACGTCCGCGCCTTCACCGACGAGACCCTGAGCGACTTCTACCTCAACCGCGAGGTGGGTGGCATGCGCGGCTGGGCCACGGTGCAGTACGGCGACCAGGACTATGACGCCAGCGCCGCCGTGCCGGGCGCCAACGCCGACGTGGTCAGCCTGAGCCTGGGCGCCAACTGGCGCGCCAGCGAGAACGCCTACTGGGGCGTGGCCATCACCCTGGGCAACCACGACAGCGACGTCGGCTCCGGCAACATCGAGGGCCGCGGCGTGCTGGCCTCGCTGCACGGCACCGTCCGCTTCGGCGGCGGCGGCTACCTGCAGGGCGCCGTCACCGGCGGCAGCACCGATCTGGACATCGAGCGCGCCATCCTGCTCGGCCAGGCGGTGCGGGTCGAGTCGGGCAGCACCAGCGCCAGCTCGCTGGGTGCCGACCTGAGCTTCGGCTGGCTGTTCGGTGAGCCGGGCAACCTGCAGCACGGTCCGTTCATCGGTGCGTCCTGGCTGCAGCAGGAGATCGACGGTTACGCCGAGGACAGCGGCCGGTCGACCTCGATGAACTTCTCGGACTTCGATCGCGATTCGCTGGTGGCGCGCGTGGGTTACCAGCTGCAGGGCAGCATGGGCAATTCCGAGTACAACATCCGTCCGTACATCCGCCTGGCCTACAACGAGGAGCAGGAGGACGATCAGGTCTTCGTGAACGCGGGTTCCAACACGATGGCCGGTCGTTTCACCATGCCGGGCTTCACGCCGTCCAAGGACTGGATCAGTGCCGACATCGGTGTGAACTGGCAGGTCGGTTCCAACACCACCGCGTTCGTCGCCTACAGCGGTCACTTCAGCGACGATCAGCAGGACGGCAACAGCATCAGTCTGGGTCTGCGCACCACGTTCTGATTGCCTGTTCCGTTGTGTTGCCGGAAGGCCGCCGCAAGGCGGCCTTCTGGTTTTTGACGCGGATTGGCGCGGATTCACGCGGATGGACGCGGATCCTTTTTTCGGTTCGCGGGTCGCAGTCTCGGCCTTCTTGGGGTTCGCCGGCGCTTGTTGTGGCGCGTTTCCTGGCGGCCTTGGGGCTTGGCGGGTGGCGCCGCCGCGTCATGAGGGGGGAGGCGCCGGCCGGCGGTCTCGCCAAGCGCCATCCCTGGCGGCGAACGCCGGCCCGCTCCGGGCCTCCTGCCCTCCGCTT
>DATGPR010000119.1:0-7029 GCA_035304725.1 Arenimonas sp. | reverse complement strand
GCCTCGGTGGTATCGCCGAAATGCCCCACATACTCCGGCGCCAGGTCCGGCGCCGACGGATCCAGCCGGAACCGCTTCACCCGCTGGTCCAGCTCCTCCATCGGCGGCAGGGTCTCGGTGCGGAAATCGGCCATGAAGCTGTCGGTCACCAGCATTTCCAGCCGGCCGTCCGGCAGCGGGTTCAGCCACAGGCCGTAGGGGCTGCGCAGCACGTCCCGGCCGATGATCGCCACCGGCGTGAAATCGGGCAGGCGCTGCACCTGCACGCGGTGGCTGTCGCGCTCCACCACGAACACCAGCTCGCCATGCACGGCAATGCCATTGGGCCGGTCGTACTCGCCGAGGCCGTGGCCGCGCTTGCCCACCGCCTTCACGAAGCGGCCGTCATCGGCGTCGTACACCACCAGGGTGTGGCTCTTCTTGGCGGTGGCGATGACCCAGCTGCCGCCGTCGGGCCGCTGCCAGACGGCGACAGAGTCGATCTCGTCGCCCGGCCTGGGCGTGGTGATGAAACCCTCCGGCACCGGCACCGCGGCGGCACCGAAAACCTTGGGCATGGGACGGGACGAGGGGTCGCGATGGCCGGCGCATGCCGCCATGCCCAGGCACAGCGCCAGGGCGATCGGGAGTCGGATCATGGGAGTCATGGCGGCGAAGTATGCGCAGCCACGTGGGGGCCTTGCCAGCCCCGAGTGCGCTGATTCCCCACGGGATTCCCCCTGGCCGGCCGGATTGTCCGGTCCACGCCCGGCAGTTCGTATTGGCGGCTCCCGTCCGCCGCCACCCCGCCTGCCTGTCGCCGCCCCGCCTGTCGCCACCCCGCCTGTCGCCACCCCGCCTGTCGCCGCCTGCGGCGCCGCAGGCCGGCACGGCCGCGCCCTACCGCCCCAGCGGCAACAAGCCGTCCGGCCCGATCATCCGGAAGGGCACCGACTCCAGCCGCATTCCCGTGTTCACCTGCACCGCGAAATGCAGGTGCGGGCCGCTGGAGAAACCGGTATTGCCGGCATAGCCCAGCACCTGGCCCAGGGTGACCTGCTGCCCCGGCCGCACCGTCACGCCACCCTCGCGCAGGTGCGCGTACAGGGCCATGGAACCGTCGTCGTGCAGCACCCGCACCAGATTGGCGCGATCGGCCAGGGCGCGGTCGACGCCGCCCTCGCGAAAGCCGCCGATGGCCTCCATCACCACGCCGCCGCGCGCCGCCAGCACCGCCGTGCCCTCGGCCACTTCCAGGTCGATGGCGTAGCGGTTGGCCGGGTCGTCATGGCTGAAGCCGCCGTGGAAGCCCTGGCCCAGGCGGAAGGCCGATTCCTCCACCGGCAGCGAATAGACGACATCGCGGGCCACGGCGAAGGGCGGGCCGGGCACGGACAGCAACTGCAGCTGGTGCCGCGGGCCCGGGCCGGTCGGCCACAGCACGGCGATGACCTCGCGGGCGCCGGCGTCCAGCACCCGCCGCTGCGGCAGCGGCGGATCGGCGCTGAGGTCCTGCAGCCAGTCGGCCCGCAGTTCCACCTCGACCGGGCCGGCGGCCAGGTTGCGGGCGATCACCCGCACCTCGTCGCCGCGCCGCTCGATGTCCAGCCGCGCCCACTCCGCGGCCTGCGCCGGCGCCGCCGCGAGCGAGGCCATCAGCCACACCGCCAGCCACCTCACGGCGGCGACTCCGGGAAGGGCCTGGCGAAGTAGTCGGCGATCGGCACCGGCCGGTCCAGGGCGTGGCCCTGGGCATAGTCCACGCCCATCGCCACCAGGGCGCGGCGCTGCCGTTCGGTTTCGGTGTGTTCGGCGATGCTGCGCTTGTCCAGCACGTGCGCGATCTCGTTGATCGAGCGCACCACCGCCTCGGCCATGGCCGAGCTGTCCATGTCGCGGACGAAGCTGCCGTCGATCTTGAAGTAGTCCACGTCCAGCGCCCGCAGGTAGTTGAACGAACAGAAGCCGGCGCCGAAATCGTCCAGGGCAAAACGGCAGCCCAGCCCGCGCAGGTGGGCGATGAAGCGCTGCGCCCGCGCCAGGTCGCGCACGGCGCTGGTCTCGGTCACCTCGAAGCAGAGCTTGCTGCCGGGAAAGCGGCTGCGCCGCAGCCGCTCGGCGACGAAACCGAGGAAGCCCTCGTCCGCCAGCGCATCGCCGGAAAGATTGATGCAGCAGGTGCTCACCGAGGCTGCCTCCTCCGGATGCTGGTCCAGCCAGTCCAGGGTCAGGGTCAGCACCTCGCGGTCGATGCGCGTGCCCAGGTGGAAGCGCTCGGCGGCCGGCATGAAGCGGCCCGGCATCATTTCCTCGCCGGTATGCGGGTCGCGGATGCGCAGCAGCACCTCGAAGTGGCGGCCGGTTTCCAGGCCGCGGTGCAGGGGCACGATGCTCTGGCAGTGCAGGGCCAGCGCCTTGTGCTCCAGCGCCTCGCGCAGGCGCACCACCCAGCGCATGGCGGCGGTGCGGTCGAGCAGGTCGCCGGCGTCCAACCGCGCCAGGCAGACACGGTTGCCGCCCTGTTCCTTGGCGGTGAAACAGGCGGCGTCGGCCTGCGAGAGCAGTTGCGCGTACTCGGCCTGGCCGGGCAGGAAGGCGACCACGCCGGCGCTGGCGGTGGTGGCCAGCACCTGCCGGCCCCAGCCGCGCCGGTAACCCTCGATGGCGCGCAGCAGGGCGCGGGTGCGGTCCTCGGCCACCATCGGCGTGCAGTTGCGCATCAGCAGGGCGAACTCGTCGCCGCCGGTGCGCGCCAGCAGGTCGCCGGAATGGCGGTGCGCCTCGAGCACGCCGGCCACGCCCTGGATCAGTTCGTCGCCGGCGGCATGGCTGGCGGTGTCGTTGATCAGCTTGAGGTGGTCGAGGTCGAGATAGGCCAGGGCCATCGGCGGCGCGCCGGCATCGGCCAGGGCCTCGCGCACGCGCCGCTCGAAGGCGTCGCGGCTGACCAGGCCGGTCAGCGCGTCGGTGTCGGCGCGCTGCTGCAGGTCGAGCGCGGCGCGGCGCTGCTGGTACATCGCTACCGACAGCGTCATCGGCAGCACCGACACCACGATCAGGAAGCCCAGCAGGTTGATGCCGTCCAGCGGCGCCTGCGGCGGCGGGAAACCGGCCAGACCGAAGCCGGCGATGGCCGAGATCAGCAGCATGGTCACGGCGATGGCGACGGCGGTGTGCAGCGGCGTGAAGCGCACCGCGCTCCAGACCAGCACCGACAGCGGCAGCGCCACCAGGCCCAGGGCGTAGTAGCCGCCCAGGCTGGCGCCCCAGCCCATCAGCATGAAGCTGGCGGTCATGACGATGTTCCAGGCCAGGCGCTCGGATTCCGGCGGCGGTTCGCCGGGGCGCTCGTTGCCGCGCCGCCGTGGCGGCAGGCTGGCCAGCAGCACCGCCGGGGCGATGCTGGTGACGCCGAGCAGGTCGGCCAGCAGCCAGCGGCCGCCGGCCCAGAGCGACTCGGCCGCCGGCACCAGATCGGCATGCACCAGGCCCAGGGTGCCGACCAGGGCGCTCACCGTCGCCATCACCGTGCCACCGGCCAGGCCGCGCAGGCCGAAGCGCACGTTCAGCGGATCCTGCGGGATGCCGCGCCGGATCAGCCAGGCGCCGGCCAGCACGCCGGCCAGGTTGGCGCCCATGGAATAGGGCAGGAACAGCAGCGGCACCGGTTCGAACAGCAGGTGCACGCCCAGCACGCCCAGCGGCGCCAGCACCGACCAGCCCAGCCCGTAGCGCACTGCCGCCGCCAGGCCGATGCCGGCCGCGGGCCAGAACAGCACGACTTCGCCCGGCCCGCCCGACATCTGCGAGGAGTAGCCGCCGGCCAGCACGTACAGGCCCAGCAGCAAGGCGGCAATCCAGATCTTTCGGGCCCGATCGCGCATGCCGGCAAGCATAGGCGCGCCGGTCGGGGCCGCCTAGGCCCGGTTCGGGCCCAGCGGGGCCGGGCCGGTCAGGTTGTCGGAGGCCAGCAGCTGGATGCGGCCGTTGGCCAGCCACTGGCTCGGGTCGCCGCGCAGCACGTCCAGCAGGGTTTCGGCGCTGGTGCCGGCGGCCGGGCGGAAGGCGGCCCAGCCGTTACGGCCGTGCGTCTTGACGTGGTAGAGGGCGCGGTCGGCCAGTTCCACCATCTGCTCCCAGCCCAGGCTGCCGCGGCCCTCGCGGAACAGCGGGCACTCGACCAGGCCGATCGAGCAGGTCAGGCGCAGCGGCTCGGGCAGACCGACCTCGAAGCGGTGTTCGGCGACGGCGGCGCGGATGCGCTCGCCCAGTACCGGCAGGTGCCGGCCCGGCATCGGCCGGAACACCACCAGGAACTCCTCGCCGCCCCAGCGGGCGATGTAGTCGCCGGTGCGCACCAGACTGGTCAGCACCTGGGCGAACTGCTGCAGCACCCGGTCGCCGGCCTGGTGGCCGTGGCGGTCATTGACCTCCTTGAAGTGGTCCACGTCCACCAGCGCGAACAGCATCACCTCGTCCGGTTCCCGCCGCAGCATCTCGCGCTCGTAGAAGGCGATGTCGGCCGGGATCTGGTTGGCCAGGTAGCGGCGGTTGCGCAGGCCGGTCAGCGGATCGGTCTGACTGGCTTCCTCCAGGCGCAGGTTGGCCACCTGCAGGGCCTCGGTGCGCTGCTGCACCAGCTGTTCCAGGGCGGCGCGCTGGCGCATGTAGGCGCCGCGCTGGTAGCGGTAGCCGGCGTAGACCAGGCTGGCGACCAGGGCCGCCAGCAGCACCCGGAACAGGCCGGTCTCATGGAAGTAGGGCGGCACCACGAAGCCGATCTGCGCCGGCGCCTCGCCCCAGACGCCGGCGTTGTTGGCGCCGATGGCCTCGAACACGTAGGCGCCGGGCGGCAGGTTGGTGTAGCTGACCTGGCGCCGGGTCGGATCCTCCAGCTCGCGCCAGTCCGGGTCGTAGCCGATCAGGCGGTAGCGCAGTTCGACGCTGCGCGGCTCCTGCAGGCTGAGGGCGGTGAACTCGAAGCCGACGTCGCGCTTGCCCAGGGGCAGGCGCCAGTCGTCGCGCGGATCGGCGGCGCGCCATTCCTCGCCGACCCGCACCCGCTCGACGATGCTGCGCGGCGGCACGTCATTGGTGCGGATGCCGCGGGTGGTCATGGCGACCAGGCCGTCGCGGGTCGGCAGCCACAGTTCGTCGCCCAGGTGCAGGCCCTTGGCATTGCCGGCGCCGTTGCAGCAGAAGCCCTGCTGGCCGCTGCGGCGGTCGCCACGCTCGTTCAGCAGCATCTGCCCGCGCACCTGCTCGCGGCGGCCGGCGGCGGCCTCGGTCAGGTCCTGCAGCGGCACCCGGTAGATGCCGCGGATGCCGGCCACCCACAGCCAGCCGTCGGCGTCGTGACTGATGAAGAAGGGTGAGTTCACCGGCAGGCCACTGCCCTTGCCGAAGCCGTGCCAGCGCCCGCCGTCGAACAGGTACAGCTCTTCCGACAGCGTGCCCACGACCAGGCGGCCGTCGGGCAGCTCGTGGATGGCGGTGATGTCCAGGTGGGGGCGCAGGCCACGGTCTTCGCCCTGCGGCACCATCTGTCCGTTCTCGAAGGCGTACAGGCCGGTCTGGGTGCCGATCAGCAGGCGGCCGTCGCGGGTTTCGTACATCAGCCGGGTGAAGGGCGAGCGCAGGCCGTGCCGGGTGTCGAACTGGCGCAGGCCCTCGCGGTTCCAGCGGAAGACGCCGCCGGAGGTCATGAACCACAGTTCGCTGCGCCGGTCGCGGACGATGCCGTTGACCTGCAGGCTGCGCAGCGGTGCCAGTTCCGGCGGCCGTTCCTGCACCTCGCCGCGCAGCACGGCGACGCCGCGGCGGGTGCCGATCCAGACCTGGCCGTCCTCGGCCAGGAGGGTGTAGGCATTGGGATGCGGCAGGTCCTCGCCGGCCACCACCTGGCGGAAATGGCCGCCTTCCATCACCGCCACGCCGTCGTTGGTGCCCACCCACAGGCGGCCGTCGGGCCCGCGCGCCACCGACCACAGCATCGGGTGCTGCAGGCCGTCGCGAACGCTGAAGCGGCGGGTCCAGCCGTTCCACAGGCGGGTGATGCCCTCCCACTGGCCGCCCAGCCAGAGGTTGCCCTCGCGGTCCTCGAAGATGGCGCGGACGGCGGCGGCGGCCGGGTCCTGGTCGCCCACCAGTTCGCGCAGGCGGCCGGCCTGCAGGCGGGCCAGGCCCGAGGTCATGGCCACCCAGAGGTTGCCGTCGCTGTCCTCGTACAGCTCCTCGATGGGCGCGCGTGCCAGCGGCTCACCGCTTTCGTGCCGTTTCCAGGCATTGCCCTCGCGGTGGAACAGGCCTTCGCTGGTGCCGGCCCAGATGCGGCCCTGGGCCTCGATCAGCCGGGTCACCACGGCGTCGCCGGCTTCCTCGGGCAGGGGCAGCACGGCCACGTGTTCGCCCTGGATGCGGTAGACCTGGCCCAGGCTGCCGACCCAGAGGCCGTCCTCGCGCTGGAGCAGGCCGTAGGCGGCGCGGGGCAGGGGGTGCCGCAACTGCAGGCGCCACTCCTCGTCCTCGCCGGTGACGACGTAGACGCCATCCTGGGTTGCCACCGCCAGGCGGCCGTCGGCCAGCACGGCGATGCGGCGGGTATCGATGGGCGTGCCCAGCTGGCCTTCGACCGGCACCACCTGGAACCGGCCGTCCTCGTACACGCTCAGGCCACGGTAGGTGGCGATCCACAGGCGGTTGCGCCGGTCCACGTGCAGGTCGTGGATCCAGATGCCCGCCAGGCCGGGCGTGCTGTCGGGGTTGAAGCTGGTGAAGCGGGCGCCGTCGAAGCGGGCCAGGCCGGCCTGGGTGCCGACCCACAGGTAGCCCAGCCGGTCCTGCTCGATGGCCAGGCCGCTGATCTGCGGCAGGCCTTCCTCGATGCTCCAGCGATTGCGGACGTAGTGGTGGAAGTCCTTGTCGGGGTCCAGCGCCACTGCCGTGCCGCCGGTCATCAGCATGACCAGCGTCACCAGGATGGCCAGCGCCCCCCGCCGCAGGACCGTCACATCAGACCCCCCTTGCAACCGGTTCGACTAATACGCCCCG
>DATGPR010000118.1:0-5213 GCA_035304725.1 Arenimonas sp. | reverse complement strand
GACGAGGGCGGCTTCGCCCCCGACCTGCGCTCGAACGAGGAGGCCATCGAGGTCATCCTCGAGGCGATCGGCAAGGCCGGCTACACCGCCGGCGAGGACATCCTGCTGGGCCTGGACGTGGCCAGCTCGGAGTTCCACGAGAACGGCAAGTACAACCTGGTCGGCGAGGGCCGCCGGCTGTCGCCGGAGCAGTTCGTCGACTTCCTGGCCGGCTGGTGCGCCCAGTACCCGATCATCACCATCGAGGACGGCATGGCCGAGCTCGACTGGGACGGCTGGAAGGAACTGACCGCGCGCCTGGGCGACAAGGTGCAGCTGGTCGGCGACGACCTGTTCGTGACCAATCCGCGCATCTTCCGCGAGGGCATCGACCAGGGCATCGCCAACGCCATCCTGATCAAGGTGAACCAGATCGGCACCCTCACCGAGACCCTGGAGGCCATCTCCATGGCGCACCAGTCCGGTTACTCGGCGGTGGTGTCGCACCGCTCGGGCGAGACCGAGGACACCACCATCGCCGACATCGCCGTCGCCACCACCGCCACCCAGATCAAGACCGGCTCGCTCTGCCGCAGCGACCGGGTGGCCAAGTACAACCAGCTCCTGCGCATCGAGGAGGCGCTGGCGGGCAAGGCCCGCTACGCCGGTCGCGATGCCTTCATCAGCCTGAAGCGGTGAGGTAGCCCTTGCGCCGCTGGTGGGCCTACGCGCTGCTGCTGCTGGCCCTCGTGGCCCTGCAGGCCAAGCTCTGGTGGGGCGAGGGCGGCATGGCCGAGGTCGAGGCGCTGCAGCAGCGCGTGGACGAACAGCGGCGCGAGAACGCCCGGCTCAGGCAGCGCAATGACGCGCTCTCGGCCGAGGTCGAGGACCTCAAGTCCGGCGAGGACGCCATCGAGGAACGCGCCCGCAGCGAGCTGGGCATGATCCGCCCGGGCGAGACCTTCTACCGCGTGGTCGAGCCCGCGCCGGCCCGCGCCGATGGCGCCGAAGCCGGGGACGGACAGGAGCCGCGCCGATGAGCTGGGCGGTGGTGCCCGCCGCCGGCCGTGGCACCCGCTTCGGCGGCGAACGGCCCAAGCAGTACCTGGAACTGGCCGGCCGCCTGCTGATCGAGCACAGCCTGCGCGCCGTGCTCGACCATGACGACGTCGACGGCGTGATGGTGGTGCTGGCGGCGGACGATCCCTGGTGGCCGGGCTGGCGCGAGGTCGGCGGCAAGCCGGTGCTGACCTGCACCGGCGGCGCCGAGCGGGCCGAGTCGGTGCTGGCCGGCCTGCAGGCGCTGCCGGCCAGCGTCAGCGAGGACCAGTGGGTGCTGGTGCACGACGCCGCCCGGCCCTGCCTGCGCCGCGCCGACCTGGCGCGGTTGCTGACGGTGGGGCAGGGCGATCCGGTCGGCGCCCTGCTGGCCGCGCCGGTGCGCGACACCCTCAAGCGCGCCGACCATCTCGGCAAGTGCCAGGCCACCGAGCCGCGCGAATGGCTTTGGCGGGCGCTGACCCCGCAGCTGTTCCGCCGCGGCGGCCTGACCCGCGCCCTGGAAGCCGCCCTGCGCGCCGGCGTCGCCGTCACCGACGAGGCCATGGCCATGGAACGCATCGGCCTGCGCCCCTGCCTGGTCGAGGGCGCCGAGGACAACATCAAGGTCACCACGCCGGCGGACCTGGCGCTGGCGGAATTCATCCTGGGCAGGCAAGGGCGATGAACCAGCAGTTCCGGATCGGTCAGGGCTACGACGTGCACGCCTTTGGCGAGGGCGACCACGTGGTGCTCGGCGGCGTGCGCATCCCGCACGAGCGCGGCGTGCTGGCGCATTCCGATGGCGACGTGGTGATTCACGCGCTCTGCGACGCCATCCTCGGCGCCCTGGCGCTGGGCGATATCGGCAGGCATTTCCCGCCCTCGGATCCGCGCTGGAAGGATGCCGACAGCCGGATGTTCCTGCGTCACTGCGCCGCCCTGGCCAGCGAGCGCGGCTGGACCCTGGGCAATGCCGATATCACCGTCGTCTGCGAGCGGCCGAAGATCGGTCCGCATGCCGAGGCCATGCGCGCCACGCTCGCGGCCGACCTCGGCGCCGACACCGACGCCGTCTCCGTGAAGGCGACCACCACCGAGAAGCTGGGCTTCACCGGCCGCGGCGAGGGCATCGCCGCCCTGGCGGTGGTGCTGCTGGTCCGCGCCTGAGCCGCCCGGAATGAGCACGGAACTGCCGCGGGCCCACGGCGAACCGGTGCTGTCCGGCCCCTTCCGCGTCCGCCCCGAGGATTTCCGGGTCGAGGAACTGCCCGCCTTCGAACCCTCCGGCCAGGGCGAACACCTGCTGCTGGAGGTGGAGAAGCGCTGCCTGAACACCGTCGCCGCCGCCCGCCTGCTGGCCGGGGCTGCCGGCATTCCGGAAGCGGCGGTCGGTTATGCCGGCCTGAAGGACCGCCATGCGGTGACCCGCCAGCGCTTCAGCCTGCACCTGCCGCGCCGGCAGGCCCCTGATCTGTCCGGCCTGGGCGAGGACCTGCGCGTGCTGTCGGCGCACTGGCACGAGCGCAAGCTGCCGCGCGGCGCCCTGGCCGGCAACCGCTTCCTGCTGCGCCTGCCGGCGCCCGGGGGCGATCGCGATGCCGCCGACGCGCGCCTGCGCCGGATCGCCGCCGAGGGCCTGCCCAACTATTTCGGCGAGCAGCGTTACGGCCGCAGCGGCGACAACGTCGAGGCGGCCCGGCGCATGTTCGCCGGCAAGCGGGTGACGCGCGAGCAGCGTTCGATCTATCTCTCGGCCGCCCGCTCGGCCCTGTTCGATGCCGTGCTGGCGGCGCGCGTGGCCGCCGGGAACTGGCAGGGCGGCCTGGACGGCGAGGTCTGGATGCTGGACGGCAGTCGCAGCGTGTTCGGGCCCGAACCGCTGACGCCCGAACTGCTGGCCCGCGCCGAGGCCCAGGACATTCATCCGACCGGCCCGCTCTGGGGGCGTGGCGAGCCGCGCAGCGGCGGCGAAGTGGCCGCGCTCGAACGCGAGCTGGCGGCCGCCGAACCCGGGCTCTGTGCCGGCCTGGAAGCCGCCGGCCTGCGCCAGGAGCGCCGGGCCCTGCGCATCCGGGTGGCCGATCTGGCCTGGGAGTGGCAGGGCGGGGACCTGGAACTGCGCTTCCGGCTGCCCCCGGGCGCCTACGCCACGGTGCTGCTGCGGGAGCTGGGAACCTTCCGGGCAGCGATACCGACTGGTAGCTGAACGAGCGCCGGAATGGCGTTCCCCGCGGAAAATTCCCGGGAGTAACCTCGCTGACGTGGGTTCCCTGAGAGTGTCAAACGGGAGGTCGCCATGAAAGCAGTAACGCTTGCTTTTGCAGTCGTCTGCATCCTCGCCCTCACGGCCTGCGCATCCACGTCCAGCCCCTACGCGCAGCGCCTGGGCCCCTCGCCGAAGGCCGAAATGGACACCGAGTACATGGCCAGGGTCGAGGCGGCCAACCGCCAGGTCGGTTCGCGGGTGGTCTGGGTCAATCCGCCGACCAAGCCGGTTGAGCAGGTCGCGCAGTCCGACTGAGCTTGCTGCGCCCGCCGGTCAGTCCCGGCGGGCCAGCAGTACCAGGACGGCGCCGGTGCCGCCCATTGCCTCGGGGGCCGAGGCATAGGCAAGTACGTCCGAACGCTGGCGCAGCATCCGGTCCACCAGGGCCTTGAGCACCGAGCCGCCTTCGGCGGAGCGCAGGCCCTTGCCGTGGATGATCCGGACGCAGCCGATACGCTCGGCCCGGGCCTCGGCCAGGAAGGTGCGCAGGTGCCGCTCCGCCTCGGCGGAGCGCAGCAGGTGCAGGTCGAATTCGGCACCGACGCTGTAGCCGCCCCGGCGCAGTTGCTTCAGCACCTTCTCCGGAACTTCGTCGCGGCGCCAGGCCAGGGCTTCGGCCGCTTCGATGGCACCGGCATGACGCAGCGGGTCGCGTGACTGCGCCAGCGCCTCGGCCTCGTCCCGGGCGCGCATGCGGGCCCGCGGCGCAGGGCGTGGCGGGGCCGGGGCTTCCGGCGCCGGCTCCAGCGGCCGCACCTCGCCGATCGCCTCGCGGAACAGCGAGGCATCCTCGGGACTGACCTGGGGAGGCTTGCGGACGGCCATGCCGCAAGCCTAACGCCTGTGGCCGCATTCGGGACCTGAACGCAGGCCGCATCCGCTATGATGGGGCCCTTCCCGCAGGACCCCCGATGCGCGTACTGGTGAGCAATGACGATGGCGTGGAGGCCCCCGGCATCCGCGTCCTGGCCGAAGCGCTGCGCGGCGCCGGCCATGAGGTGACGGTGGTGGCGCCCGACCGCGACCGTTCCGGCGCCAGCAATTCCCTGACCCTCGATGCGCCGATCCGGGCCAAGGAGCTCGGCGATGGCATCTGGCGGGTCGCCGGCACGCCCACCGACTGTGTGCACCTGGCCCTGACCGGCCTGCTCGAGCCCGATCCGGACATCGTGGTCTCCGGCATCAACAGCGCCGCCAACCTCGGCGACGACGTCATCTACTCCGGCACGGTGGCCGCGGCGATGGAGGGGCGTTTCCTCGGCCTGCCCGCCATCGCCATGTCCCTGGCCACGTTCGAGGGCAGCGGCCGCCATTACGAGACCGCCGCCCGCGCCGCGCTGGAGCTCACCGCCCGGCTGCTGGTGGACCCGCTGCCGGCCGACACCATCCTCAACGTCAACGTGCCGGACCTGCCCTGGGCGGAACTGCGCGGCTTCGAGGTGACCCGGCTGGGCCACCGGCACCGCGCCGAGCCCTGCATCGAGCAGCTGGATCCGCGCGGCCGCCCGCTCTGGTGGATAGGCCCGGCCGGCCCGGAGCAGGACGCCGGCCCCGGCACCGATTTCCACGCCGTGCGCACCGGACACATTTCCATCACGCCCATCCACGTGGACCTGACCCGGTATCAGGCCCTGGACAAGGTCGCCAGCTGGGTTGGCGGCCTGGGCGACAGTCTGAAGAAGAGGGCATGACTCCGCGATTCCTTTCCAAGCCCGAGGCCAGGGGCCTGGGCATGACTTCGCAGCGGGCCCGCGACCGCATGATCGAGCGGCTGCGGACCGAGGGTGGCATCCGCGACGAGCGCGTGCTGACGGCCATGCGCACCGTGCCGCGGCACCAGTTCATGGACGAGGCCCTGGCCAGCCGCGCCTACGAGGACACCGCCCTGCCGATCGGCTGCGGCCAGACCATTTCCCAGCCCTGGGTG
>DATGPR010000117.1:0-12559 GCA_035304725.1 Arenimonas sp. | reverse complement strand
ATGGAAAAGTACCTGCTCTGGCACAACCCCCGCTGCAGCAAGTCCCGCGAGGCCCTGGCCCTGCTGGCCGGGCGCGGGATCGAAGCGGACATCGTCGATTACCTGGGCCAGCCGCCCTCCTCCGCCCGCCTGCGCGAGCTGATGCGCAAGCTGGGCGGCGACCCGCGCGCCCTGGTCCGCTTCAAGGAGGAGGAGGCCAAGGCCCTGGGCCTGAAGCCCGACGATGAACGCAGCCCGGCCGAATGGGCCGAGCTGCTGGCCAAACACCCGCGCCTGATCGAAAGGCCGGTGCTGGAACACGGCGACAAGGCGGTGATCGGCCGGCCGCCGGAGAACCTGCTGCAACTGCTCTGAGTGATTCCGCCGCGTGTCCCGGGCGGCCCATGCATCCGGGTCCGTGCCGGCGGTTGTCGCCGCTAGCGGTGCTTCCCCGCCTTCTCCAGCGCCTGCAGGTAGGCATTCCAGCGCTGCTCCTGCTGCTCGCCCAGTTCGCGCAGGTAGCTCCAGCTGAAGATGCCGGTGTCGTGGCCGTCGTCGAAGCGCAGCAGCACACCGTAGTGGCCGACCGGTTCGATGGCGGCGATGTTGACGTCGCGCTTGCCGGCCACCAGCTGCCTCTGCCCCGGGCCGTGGCCCTTGACCTCGGCGCTGGGCGATTCCACCCGCAGGTATTCGCAGGGCAGGCGGAAGCGCAGGCCATCGCCGAAGGCCACCTCCAGCACGTGCGAGGCCTTGTGCAGCACCAGGTCGGTGACCCGCGGCGTGGCCATGGCGCTCACAGGATGTAGCGGCTGAGGTCGGGATCCTGCACGGCGTCGCCGAGCTGCTCGTCGACCATGGTGCGGTCGATCATCAGCGACAGGCCGCCCTTGTCCGGCGCCTCGAAGCTGAGCTTCTCCAGCAGCTTCTCCAGCACCGTGTGCAGGCGGCGGGCGCCGATGTTTTCCTGGCGCTCATTGATCAGGAAGGCGATCTCGGCCAGGCGGTCGATGGCCTCCTCATCGAAGCCGATGTTCACGCCCTCGGTGGCCAGCAGCGCGGTGTACTGCCGCACCAGCGCGTTCTTCGGCTCGGTGAGGATGCGCTTGAAGTCCTCGCGGCTGAGCGCGCCCAGCTCGACGCGGATCGGGAAGCGGCCCTGCAACTCCGGGATCAGGTCGCTGGGCTTGGACAGGTGGAAGGCGCCGGAGGCGATGAACAGGATGTGGTCGGTCTTGACCGGCCCGTAGCGGGTGTTGACCGTGCTGCCCTCGACCAGTGGCAGCAGGTCACGCTGCACGCCCTCGCGGCTGACGTCGGCGCCACCGACGGCGTCCTTGCGCCGGGCCACCTTGTCGATCTCGTCGATGAAGACGATGCCGTTCTGCTCGCAGGCCTCCAGGGCCTGGGTGCGGATCTCCTCCTCGTTGACCAGCTTGCCGGCCTCTTCCTCGATCAGCAGCGGCCGCGCGGCCTTCACCGTCAGGTGCCGGCGGTGGGTGCGGCCGCCGCCGAGGTTCTGGAACATCTGCCGCAACTGCTGGCCCATTTCCTCCATGCCGGGCGGCGTCATGATGTCCATGCCAGCGCCGGGCTGGGCGACCTCGAGTTCGATCTCGCGGTCCTCCAGTTCGCCGGCGCGCAGTTGCTTGCGCAGCTTGACTCGGGTGCCGTCCTCGCCGTCGGGCGCGACCTCGACCATGAAGCCGGGGCCGCGGCGCTTGGGCAGCAGGGCATCGAGGATGCGGTCTTCGGCCCGTTCCTCGGCCTGGGTGCGCACCCGCTGCTTGGCCTGCTGGCGGAACATCTTCACCGCCACCTCGGCCAGGTCGCGGATGATCTGCTCGACGTCCTTGCCGACGTAGCCGACTTCGGTGAAGCGCGTCGCCTCCACCTTCACGAAGGGGGCGTTGGCGAGGGCGGCCAGGCGGCGGGCGATCTCGGTCTTGCCGACGCCGGTGGGGCCGATCATCAGGATGTTCTTGGGCATCACCTCGTCGCGCATGGCCGGGTCCAGCTGCATGCGCCGCCAACGGTTGCGCAGGGCGATCGCGACGGCGCGCTTGGCGGCGGCCTGGCCGATGATGTAGCGGTCGAGTTCGCCGACGATTTCGCGGGGGGTCAACTGGGTCATCACAGTTCCTCGATGACGAGGTTGCGGTTGGTGTAGATGCAGATATCGCCGGCGACGTTCAGCGCCGCCTCGGCGATGGCGCGGGCGTCCAGTTCGGTATGCGCCAGCAGGGCGCGGGCGGCCGCCAGGGCGAAGGGGCCGCCGGAGCCGATGGCCAGCAGGCCGTCCTCGGGCTCGATGACGTCGCCGTTGCCGGAGATGATCAGCGAGCTTTCCTTGTCGGCCACCGCCAGCAGGGCCTCGAGCCGGCCCAGACGGCGGTCGGTGCGCCATTCCTTGGCCATCTCGACGGCGGCGCGCACCAGCTGGCCGCCGTGCTTGTCCAGCTGGCCCTCGAACAGTTCGAACAGGGTGAAGGCATCGGCGGCGGCACCGGCGAAACCCGCCAGCACCCGGCCGCCGGCCAGGCGGCGGACCTTGCGGGCATTGGCCTTCATCACGGTATTGCCGAGCGTCACCTGGCCATCGCCGGCAACGACGACCCGGTCGCCGCGGCGGACCGAGAGGATGGTGGTGGCGTGGGGAATGGAAGGATCCATGACGGTGTCCTGCGGGTCGGAACCCCTTGGGTGGGGTCACCCCCCCATTCTTGCAACCCCCACTTTGTTCTGACCCTTTGTTCTGACCCTTTGTTCTGACCCCTTACTCCGGCCCCGGTTTGCGGCGGCGGCGGGCGCGGGGGTGGGCGGCGTCGTAGACCTTGGCCAGATGCTGGTAGTCCAGATGTGTGTAGATCTGGGTGGTGGCGATGTTGGCATGGCCCAGCAGCTCCTGCACCCCGCGCAGGTTGCCGCTGGATTCCAGCAGATGGCTGGCGAAGCTGTGCCGCAGCATGTGCGGGTGCACGCGCTTGAACAGGCCCTGGCGCATCGCCAGCTCGCGCATGCGCGCCTGCACCGTGCGCGGCGAAATCGGCGCGCCCCGGCGCCCCGGGAACACCGGCGCCTGGCCCGACGCCGGCGCCGAGACCGCCCGCCACTGCGCCAGGGCCTCGCGGGCATGCCGGCCGACCGGCACCAGGCGGGTCTTGCCACCCTTGCCGCGTACCGTCACCAGGCCCTCGTTCAGGTCCAGGGCGTTCCAGCACAACCCGCACAGTTCCGACAGGCGCAGGCCCGAGGAATAGAACAGCTCCATCATCGCCCGGTCGCGCTCGCCCAGCGGGGCGGCGGTATCGACCTCGACCAGCTGCGCCGCCTCGTCCGGGTCCAGCACCTGCGGCAGCTTGCGCGGCGCCTTGGGCGCGCGCAGGCCCAAGGCCGGGTTGGCCTCGATGCCGGCGTGCCGGTGCAGGTGCCGGTATAAACCGCGCACTGCCGACAACCGCCGCTGCAGGCTGCGCCCGGACAGGCCGCGCCGGTGCGCGCCGGCCACGTAGCCGCGCAGCGCCTCCTGGCGCAGGCGGGCCCAGTCGGTCAGGCCCTGGTCGCGCATCCAGGCGGCCAGGTCCTCGAGGTCGCGGCGGTAGCCCGCCAGGGTGTGCTTCGACAGCCGCCGCTCCACTGCCAGGCTGGCCAGGTAGGCCTCGATCTCCGGCTGCAGCGGCAGGTGCTCGCTCATCGGCTCATGCGGTCGGGTACCGGCCCAGCGCGGTCACCAGGGCTTCGGACATCATCCGCAGGAACAGCGTGCCCATGCCCGGGAAGAAGCGGTTGGGGTCGCGGCTGCCGACCACCAGCATGCCGCGCCGTTCCAGCGGCAGCAGGACGCAGGAGGCGGCCTGCTCGCGGTCGTCGCCGAACAGGAAGTCCTGCTTGTCCTGGTTGAGCCGGCCGCAGATCGGCTCGCCGCCGGCGAGGAAATCGCGAAACGGCGCCAGCGCGCCATCGCTGGCCGGCAGCACCTTCAGCCAGTCCTCCTCCAGGCCCGGCACCGGCGCGAACAGCACGATCCGGACGGCGTCGCCGCGGAAGTCCTCGCCCAGCACCGCCACCATGGTGCGCAAGGTGGCGGCGGCATCGCCGGCGCGCATCAGTGCCAGCGAGAGTTGGTGGGTGCGCACGGCCAGGCGCTCGTTCTCCTGGGCGTTGGCGAACAGCTCGTTCAGGCGCCGGCCCAGCTCCCGGTTCTTGTCGCGCAGTACGTCCAGCTGGTAGCTGGCCAGGGAGGCGGCCGGGCCTTCGTCCTTGGGCACCACCAGGCTGAGCGCCAGGTCGGGGAACTGGGCCAGGAACGTCGGATGCCGGCGCAGGTAGGCGGCGACCTCGTGGGCGCCCAGGCGTTCGTTCTTCTCGTCCATCGCTCGCGTCACTCCAGGAATTCCGGATCGGGGCCCGACCACTGCCCCTCGAATACGAAAGCGGCCGGCCCGGCCATCGATACCGGGGCTGCGTCGTCCGGCCAGTCGATCTCAAGGGTACCGCCCGGCAGCTCCACCCACACGTGCCGGCCGACCCGGCCCCGGCGCACCAGCACCGCCACCGCCGCGCAGGCGCCGCTGCCGCAGGCCCGGGTTTCGCCGGCGCCGCGCTCGCACACGCGCAGGCGGATGCGGTCGGGCGCCAGCACCTCGGCGAAGCCGACGTTCACGCCCTCGGGGAACTCCGGCCGCGCCTGCAGCACCGGCCCCAGCCGGGCGACATCGGCCTGCACCGCCGAGGACACTTCGATCACCGCATGCGGATTGCCCATGGACACGGCGCCAAAGCGCAGCACGCCGGCCTCCGTATCCAGGTGGTACTCGCCGGCTTCGCTTTCGGCCCGGAAGGGAATGTCCGCCGGGGCGAACCGGGGCCGGCCCATGGCCAGGCGGTAGCGGCCATCGCTCAGGCCCTGCACCTCCAGCTCACCGGCGGGGCTGTCGAGCAGGAAGCGGTCGCCGGTCACCAGGCCCTCGCGGTGCAGCCAGGCCGCCACGCAGCGGGCGCCGTTGCCGCACTGGCGGGCGGCGCTGCCGTCGGCGTTCCAGATCCCGAAGCGCGCCGCCACCCCCGGCCGGGGCGGGTCCTCTATGGTCAGCAGCTGGTCGAAACCGACACCGGTGTAGGGGTCGGCCAGGGCCCGCACCAGGGCCGGTGCCGGCGCCGGCAGGCCGCCGCGCCGGTCCAGCACCAGGAAGTGGTTGCCCGCGCCGTGCATCTTGCTGAAGCGCAGGGGCATGGCGGCCTTCATTCCGCGGCCGGCTCGGCCTTGTCGGGCAGGACGAGATCGCCCTTGGTGCCGCAGGCGGCGGCCAGGGACAGGCTGAGCAGGAGCAGGGCCAGGCGGAGCGTCTTCATGGCGCGAGTATAGTCCGGAGAAGATTCCTGGCGAACGGAGCGGACGATGTCGCTGTCGGCCTGGCTGTGGGTGGGGATGGGGCTGTTGCTGGTGCTGGCGGTGCCGGCCTGGGGCCGCCGGCGCGGCCGCCGCCGCAGTGGCCCGGGCCCGTTTCGGCGCCTGCTGGCGGCGCTGCTGTTCCTGCTGGCCCTGGTGCTGGGCCTGGCCGGCGCCCTGCTGCATTCCTGGCAGTGGCTGCACGAGGACGTGCCGGTGGCCGAGTTGTCGCTGCGCCAGCTGGGCACGCAGTGGTACATCGGCCGGCTGCAGGTCGGCGACGACGCCGGCCGCGAGTTCGAGCTGCGCGGCGACGAGTGGCAACTCGATGCCCGGGTGCTGCGCTGGAAGCTACCGGGCCAGCTGGCCGGCCTGCGCCCGGTCTACCGGCTGGAGCGCCTGTCCGGCCGCTACGGCGACCCGAAGCAGGAACTGGCCGGCCAGCGCAGCGTGCACGATCTGCGCGAGGGCTGGGAGGCCTGGGAGATCCGCCAGCGCGCCCTCGCCGCCCTGCCCGTCGCCGACGCCCGCTGGGGCAGCAGCGCCTACCTGCCCATGCTCGACGGCGCCACCTTCCGCATCTTCCTCAGCCCGACCGGTGGCCTGGTCGCCAAACCCGCCGACGCCCGCACCGAGGCCCTGCTGCGGGAGGCGGGCTGGTAGTTACTGCGCCATCCCCAGCTGCTGCAGCACGAAGGCGTATTCTTCGGCGCGTTCGTGGTAGCGCTGGAAGCGGCCGGATTTGCCGCCGTGGCCGGCTTCCATGTTGGTGCGCAACAGCAGCGGGTTGTCGTCGGTCTTGTGCGCACGCAGGCGGGCCACCCACTTGGCCGGCTCGAAGTACTGCACCTGGCTGTCCCACAGGCCGGTGGTGACCAGCATCGCCGGGTAGTCCTTGCGCTCGATGTTGTCGTAGGGCGAGTAGGACAGCATGTACTCGTAGTAGACCGGGTCGGCCGGGTTGCCCCACTCGTCGTACTCGTTGGTGGTCAGCGGGATGGTCTCGTCGAGCATGGTGGTCACCACGTCCACGAAAGGCACGTGGGCGACAATCACCTGATACTTCTCCGGCGCCATGTTGGCCACCGCGCCCATCAGCAGGCCGCCGGCACTGCCGCCCATGGCGGCCACCCGGCCGCGCCGGGCATAGCCCTCGGCCACCAGGAAGTCGGTGACGTCGATGAAGTCGGTGAAGGTGTTGGTTTTCTTCAGCAGCTTGCCGTCCTCGTACCACGGCCGGCCCATTTCCTGGCCACCGCGAACGTGGGCGATGGCGTAGACCGCGCCGCGGTCGACCAGGCTGATCACGTTGCTGTTGAACGAGGGCGACGTGCTGGAACCGTAGGAGCCGTAGGCGTACTGGTACAGGGCGGCACTGCCGTCGCGGCGGAACTCCCTGAGGTGCAGCACCGTCACCGGGATGCGGGTGCCGTCGCGGGCGGTGGCCCAGAGCCGCTGCGCCACGTACTTCGACTTGTCGTAGCCCGGTACCGGCTGCTCCTTGAGCAGGCGGCGCTCGCCGGTCTCCACGTTCAGCTCGAAGGTGCTGGCCGGCGTCGTCGGCGAGGTGTAGGTGTAGCGCAGCCACTGCGTTTCCGGTTCGGCGTTCACCGACAGGCCCATGGCGTAGACGTTCTCGTCGGCGCCGACGAAGGCCTCGCGGCCGTCGTCATGGCGGATCCGCACCCGGTCCAGGCCGCCGCTGCGCTCCTGGATGGCCATGAAGCCGTCGAACAGCTCGAAACCCGCGATCAGCACCTCCGGCGAGTGCGGCACCAGCGCCTGCCAACGGCTGCGGTCGCCCCAGGGCTGGCCGTCGTCCAGGGTCATCAGGCGGAAGTTCTGCGCCTCCCAGTTGGTGCTGATCACCCAGCGGCCGCCGTAGTGGTCGGCCATGTACTCGAAATCGCGCTGGCGCGGCGCCAGGATCTTCCATTCGCCCGGATTGGCGGCCTCGGCGCAGCGCATCTCCGAGGACACGGTGCTCTCGACGCCGATGCACAGGTACTTGTCGGAACGGGTGCGGCCGATGCCCATGTAGAAGGTCTCGTCGGCCTCCTCGTAGACCAGGCGGTCGGCGCTGGACGGCGTGCCCAGCACGTGCGCCTTGACCCGCTTGGTCAGCAGGGTCTCGGGATCGTTCTCGACGTAGTAGAGGGTGCGGTTGTCGTCACCCCACATCAGCGAGGCGGAGGCGCCGGTGATGCGGTCGGCCAGGACCTCGCCGGTCTCCAGGTTCTTGACCCGCAGCACGTACTGGCGGCGGCCGACAGTATCCTCGGCCCAGGCGGCGAGGCGGCCGTCCTCGCTGATCTCGTAGTTGGCCAGCTGGAAGAAGTTCTTGCCCTCGGCCATGCCGTTGACGTCGAACAGCACCTGCTCGGGCGCCTCCATGCTGCCCTGGCGGCGGGCGTGGATCGGGTACTCCTTCCCGGTCTCGTAGCGGACGTAGTACCAGTAGCCGTCGTCGAAATAAGGGACGCTGGCGTCGTCCTGCTTGACCCGGCCAACCAGCTCCCGGTAGAGGCGCTCCTCCAGGCCGCGCACCGGCGCCAGCACGGCGTCGGCGTAGGCGTTCTCGGCCTTCAGGTAGGCCAGCATCTCCGGGCTCTCGCGGCTGTCGTCGCGCAGCCAGTAGTACTCGTCCTGGCGCACGGCGCCGTGCGGGGCGCGGACCTCGTACGGCTTCTTCGCCGCCACCGGCGGCGCCGGCAGCGGCATCGGCACCGGCGGGCGCAGTTCGTGCTCGCAGCAGGCCGGCTGCGGCGGCTGGCTGGCGCAGGCGGTCAGGCCGGCGGCGATCAGGGCGGACGAGAACAGGGCCAGGCGCATGTCATTTCCCCTCGAACAGACGCTGCTTCAGGAAGGTGTAGGCCAGCGCGTTCATGTGCGCGGCCTGGGCATTGTTGGCGGCGCCGCCGTGGCCGCCCTCGATGTTCTCGTAGTAGGTCACGTCGTGGCCCTGGGCCATCATCCGCGCCATCATCTTGCGGGCGTGGCCGGGGTGTACACGGTCGTCGCGGGTCGAGGTGGTGAACAGCACCGGCGGGTACTGCACGTCCTCGCTGACGTTCTGGTAGGGCGAGTACTTGCGCAGGAAGGCCCACTCCTCCGGGTCGTCCGGGTTGCCGTACTCGGCCACCCAGGAAGCGCCGGCCAGCAGCTTGTGGTAGCGCTTCATGTCCAGCAGCGGCACCTGGCAAACGACGGCGCCGAACAGCTGCGGATACATCACCGTCATGTTGCCCATCAGCAGGCCGCCGTTGCTGCCGCCGCGGATGCCAAGCCGGCGCGGCGAGGTCACCTTGCGCTCGATCAGGTCCTCGGCGACCGCGGCGAAGTCCTCGTAGGCCTTGTTGCGGTTGGCCTTGAGCGCCGCCTGGTGCCAGGTCGGGCCGTACTCGCCGCCGCCACGGATGTTGGCCACCACGTAGACGCCGCCCTCGGCCAGCCAGGCGCGGCCGACCAGCGCCGAGTAGCTGGGCGTCAGCGAGATCTCGAAGCCGCCGTAGCCGTACAGCAGGGTCGGGTTGTCGCCGTCCAGCGCCAGGCCCCTGGGCGCGACCATGAAATAGGGCACGCGGGTGCCGTCGCGGCTGATGGCGAAGTGCTGGCTGATCTCCAGGTTGTCGGCCGGGAAGAAGGCCGGCAGTTGCTTGAGCTTCTCCGGCGTCTCGCCGACCGTGCCCATGTACAGCGCCGTCGGGGTGACGAAGTCGGTGACGGTCATGAAGAACTCGTTGGAGTCCTCCGGGTCCACCGCCCAGACACTGACGCTGCCGAACTCAGGCGCGCCCTTCAGCGGCTCGCGGCTCCAGCCGTCGGGGCCGGGCCGAAGCACGTACAGGCGGTTCTTGACGTCGTCGAGCACGTTGAGGATGACGTAGTCGCGGGTTTCGGTGGCGCCGGCCAGGGAGGTGGTCGGGCTGGGTTCGAACAGCACGTCGAAATCGCGCTCGCCGGCCATGAAGGCGTCGAACTTGATGGCCAGCACCGAGCCGGCCGGGTACTGGCGGCCGCCGACCTCCCAGTCATCGCGCAACTGCAGGCTCAGCCACTCGCGGTAGACGCCCTTCTCGGCACTGTCGGGCAGGTCCAGCCGGGTCAGCTGCCGGTCTTCGCCGACCAGGTGCAGCTCATTGGTGTAGAAGGTGGTGGAGCGGTAGACCCAATCGCGCTCGTAGCCGGGCGTGTGGTCGTGGTAGGCGCCGACGCTGATGTCGCCGGCCTCGCCCTCGAACAGCAGCTGCGCCTCCTGCATCGGCGTGCCGCGCTTCCATATCCGGGCGGTGCGCGGGTAGCCGGACTCGGTCATCGAGCCTTCGCCGAAATCGGTGGAGACGTAGACGGTGTCCTGGTCGATCCAGCCCAGGCTGCCCTTGGCCTCGGGGCGCTCGAAGCCGCCCTCGACGAAGGCCTTGTCGACCAGGTCGAACTCGCGGGTGACGGTGGCATCGGCGCCACCGCGCGACAGCGCCAGCAGGCAACGCCGGTACTCCGGCCGCAGGCAGCTGGCACCCTTCCAGACCCAGTTCACCTCCTCGGCCTTGCCCAGGGCATCCAGGTCCAGCAGCACTTCCCAGGCCGGCTCGTCCTTGCGGTACTCCTCGAGCGTGGTGCGGCGCCAGACGCCCTGCGGGTTCTTCTGGTCCTGCCAGAAGTTGTAGTAGTGCCCGCCCATCTTCGAAACGAAGGGAATGCGGGCATCGGAATCGAGGATGGCCAGCAGGTCCGAGCGCAACTGCTGGAAACCCGGGGCACTGGCGATCGCCGCCTCCGACTCGGCATTGCGGGCGCGCACCCAGTCCAGGGCCTCGTCGCCCTCGACGTCTTCGAGCCAGAGGTAGGGATCGTCCCGGGATTCGGTCATGGTCGGGGTCTGGGCCAGTAGCGCCGCGGGCGCGGCGACGAGGGTGCCGGCGGTCAGCCAGGCCAGGACGGTCGGTCGCATCGGTTCGCCTCTGCGGTTGAGCGGACTGCCGAAGCTAACACGCGCCTCCCGGGCCGGGCCGTAGGCCCAAAGTCATGGCCCCTGCCAGCGCCGGGCGTAACGCCAGCCGTTGCCGCCGTCCTGGTAGTAGCCCGGCAGCGCCGCCAGGCGGCGATAGCCGGCCGCTTCGTAGAGGGCGATGGCGGCGCCGTTGTCCGCGCGCACTTCCAGGCGCAGACCGTCCCGGCCGGCGGCCCTTGCCTGGCGTTCGGCATCAGCCAGCAGCCGGCGTCCCAGGCCGCGGCCGCGCTCGGCGGGATCCACCGCGATCGAGTACAGCCGGGCCCAGGCGCTGCCCCGGCGCAGCAGCAGCAGGCAGTAGCCCAGCACTCGCCCGCCCTCCGCCAGCACCCGCAGGCGGGCTTTCGGACTGGCCAGGTGCCGACGGAAACTGCGCGGCGACAAGCGGTCGCCCGGAAACCGGGCCTCCAGCGCCAGCAGTGCCGGCAGGTCGGCGGCGCGGGCTGAACGGAGACGGGCGGCGGGCATGGCCGCAGTCTATTAAGACGGCGGGCACCGGTAGAAGATAGGCGCCCGTGGGCGGCGCGGCCGGTGCGCCCACCTCCCGTCCGCCGGCCAACCGCAGCCGCCATGAGCCGCCTCGTCATCGTCGTCGAAAAGCCGTCCGACTGGGGCGCCCTGCACCCCTCCGCCGACGTGGTCGCCGCCGCCGACTATCTGCGCGGCGCCGCTGGCAACGAAAGCGAACGCACCCAGGTGATCAACCTGTGCCGCAGTTACAAGTACCTGGGCACCGGCTACTACGTCTCGCTGCTGGCCGAGGCGCGCGGGCACAAGGTGATCCCCAGCGTTCGCACCATCAACGACCTGCGCCGGCGCTCGCTGTATGGCCTGGACATCGAGGACCTGAATGCCCGGCTTGGCAGGTTCCTGCCGGCCGGCTCGCGCGACACCGCCGACTTCAGTCTGCTGGTCTATTTCGGCCGTACCACCCACGGACCGCTCGAGGACCTGGCGCAGCAGGTGTTCGAAACCTTTCCCTGCCCGATCCTGCGCATCGAGTTCGAACGGCAGCGGGTCTGGCAGATCGCCGCGATCAGGCCGGCCGGCCTGCACACGCTTTCCGACGCCCAGGAAGACGCCTTTGCCGAAGCCCTGGATGCCTTCAGCCGCAAGCTGTGGCGGCGGCCACGGGCCCGGCGCAAGTACCGCTACGACCTGGCCATGCTGCAGGACCCGGCCGAGGCCATGCCACCCTCCAATCGCAAGGCACTCAAGCGGTTCATCGCCGCCGGCAAGGACCTCGACATCGAGGTGGACCCGATCGGCAAGCGCGATTTCGCCCGCCTGGCCGAATACGATGCCTTGTTCATCCGCGAAACCACTGCGATAGACAATCACACCTACCGTTTCGCGCACCGGGCCGAGCGCGAGGACATGGTGGTGATCGACGACCCTGGCTCGATCCTGCGCTGCACCAACAAGATCTACCTGCGCGACCGCCTGCACGGCCGCAAGCTGCCGACGCCGCGCACCGAAATCGTGTTCCGCGACGACGCCGCCCGCCTGGCCGCCCTGCCCGACCTGCTGGGGTTGCCGCTGGTGCTGAAGATTCCCGACGGCAGCTTTTCCCGCGGCATCCACAAGGTGGAAACGACGGAGCAGCTGCGGGCGGTGGCCGAGCGGCTTTTCCAGCAGACTGCGCTACTGCTGGCCCAGGAATACGTCTATACCGAGTTCGACTGGCGCATCGGCGTGCTGGCCGGCGAGCCGCTGTACGCCTGCCAGTACTTCATGTCGCGCGGGCACTGGCAGATCTACGACCACGCCGCCAAGGGCGGGGTGCGCTCAGGCGGGTTCCGTACGCTGCCGGTGCGCGAGGCGCCTTCGGAGGTGGTCCGTCTGGCGACGCGGGCGGCCAATGCGATCGGAAACGGGCTCTACGGCGTCGATCTCAAGGTGGTGAAGGAGCGGACGGTCATCATCGAGGTCAACGACAATCCCAGCATCGACGCCGGCGTCGAGGACGCCTACCTGGGCGAGGATCTCTACCGCCGCATCATGTCCGAGTTCCTCCGCCGGCTGGAGCGCAAGCGGCTCGGCGTTCGCGACTGACTTCTCCTGCGCTGCGAGCGGGTTCGCCGGGTGGAGGCGGAGTGCCGGGCCCTCGGCCCGGGCGTGCGGCTGCCTCGGTGGAGGTGGCGCAACGAGCGCCGGCGACCCGCCCATGGCAGTCCGGC
>DATGPR010000116.1:0-10511 GCA_035304725.1 Arenimonas sp. | reverse complement strand
CCGCCGGCCTGCTGCCAGGCCTCGATGCCGCCGCGGTACCACAGCACGTTCGTGTAACCCAGGCGGGTGGCGCGCAGCGCGGCGTTGTAGCTCATCCAGCACTGCGAGGACTGGCAGTAGAAGACCATCGGCCGATCCTTGCGGCCCTGGGTTACCTGCTGCAGGTAGTTGCCGAAGTCGCGCTGCACCTGGTCGTCGAAGCTGCCGCCCTGCGAGGCCGGCACGACCGGAATGGCATTGGGCAGCATCTGCGGCCCGCCCAGCACGTCGAAGACCAGCACGCCGCTGTTCGGGTTCTGCAGCAGCTGCACCAGTTCCGGGGTGGTGATCAGCTGGCCGCCCGGCAACTGGTTCGGCGTCGGCGCGTGCATGGGGCCGGAGCGCAGCTGGCCGGTGGGCGGCACGCCCATGTCCTGGCGTTCGGCCTGCATCATCCGGGCGATGGCGTCGTTGCCGGCCGGCGGCTTTGCCGGCTGGCCCCAGCCGCCACCGGGCTGGGCGGGATAGCCCGCCGGCGCCGGCTGGCCCTGCGGCGGATACGGACCACCCTGCGGCGGATAGGTGGGCGGCGGGTTCTGCGGAGCCGGCGTGCTCCAGGGTTGCTGGTCCGGCGGCGCCTGGGTCGGCGCGCCGCCGAAGCTGTCCTGGGCGAGGGCGGGCGTGGCCAGCAGGCAGGCGAGGGCAAGCAGGCGGATGCGGTTCATTCGATGCGCTCCAGTGGTGCGGCCTCGATGTCGAGGTCGCGGTTGGGGTCGAAGTTCGGGTCGTCGCTGTGCAGGTAGGTGCCGTCGTTCATGCGCCAGGCGTTGTCGCCGTAGCCGTCCAGGCGCACCTGTCCGCCGGCGGCGGGGTCGTCGTAGCGGGTGGTTTCGCTGACGATGTCGAGCGTGTCCTGGTGCGAGCGGTCCTGGCTGTCCTGGCGGTCGCGCCAGGCCTGCATCTGCATGTCGGCGATCTGCGCGTTGGTGTCGGCCACGATCTGGCCGCGCCGGCGCATGCCCTCCGTGCCCTGGCGGGCGATGACCTGGTTGTGCCGGTTCATGCGCGCCTGCCACTGCGGATCCACCTGGATGGAGGCGGAGAAGCGCGCCAGCAGGTCCAGCGGCAAGCGTCCGGCCGGCGCCCGCAGCGTGGTCGCGCCCATGGCGAAGCCGGTCATGAACTGGCGGACCTCGCCCGGCACCACGCCAGGCATGCTCATGTGCGAGAACAGCGTTACCACCGCCACGCTCTCGCGCACCTCCACGCCCTGGTCGACGTAGGCCAGCAGGTATTCGCCGGCCTCCTTGCGCCATTGCGTGCCGGCACCGTCGGGCGGCGGCGGCGTGGTGATGAGGTCGGGACGATCGCGGTAGTCGAGCAGGCGCGCGCCCGGGCGATGGCGCTGGATCCAGCTGTCCAGGTACTGCCGGGCGCTGGTGATGGGCACACGCGGGCAACGGCCGCGGGTGGGCGGGAGGCCGGTGTTGTCCCACGTCCAGGCCTCGGCCGGATGCACGCTCAGCCGCTGGCTGCCGTCCGGCGAGTGCGCCTGCCAGCGCAGGCTGGGCGTGGCGCCGCAGGGCGCGGCCTGGTCCCAGAGCACGCCGCCCTGGGTCTGCCAGCCGGCCGGCAGTTCCACCCAGTGCGCCGGCATCGGTTTCTCGAAACCGTTGGGATCGATGATCGCCACCCGCTGCACCGGCCCCGACTGGGCGTGGGCGGCGAAGGCCGTGCAGGCGGCCAGCAGGCTGGCCAGCCATCGTGTCCGGATCGGTTTGCTGCGCATGTCCGTCCCTCCCTTCCCCTTGAGGGCGGAAAAGGGCGGCGGATTGGCTCAGGGTCGGCGAAGCCGGGGGAGGGCCGGCCGGCTCAGGGGAGGGCGTCGTTGCCGCCCAGGGCCTCGAACAGCCAGGCACGGGCGGCCTGCCAGTGCCGCTTCACCGTGGCCGGCGAGCTTTCCATGGCCTCGGCGGTCTCCTCGATGGTCAGGCCGCCGAAATAGCGCAGCTCCACCACCCGGGCCTTTTCCGGGTCCAGCTGTTCCAGCCGCGCCAGGGCGGCGTCCAGGGCCAGCGCGTCCACACCCTGGCCGTCCTCCGCCGCCGCGTCCAGGCCGGTGAGGGTGACCTGCTGGCCGCCGTCGCGCTTGGCCGCCTGGCGGCGGCGGGCATGGTCCACCAGCACCTCGCGCATCACCCGGGCGGCCATGCGGACGAAATGGGCGCGGTCCTGCCAGTCCATGCGCTCCAGGCCGGACAGGCGCAGGTAGGCCTCGTTGACCAGGGCGGTGGGCTGCAGGGTGTGATTGCCGCGCTCGCCGCGCAGCTGCCGGTCGGCCAGGGCCCGCAGTTCCGGGTAGAGCACGGCCACCAGGCGGTCGCGCGCCGAGCCGTCGCCCTCGCGCCATTGCTGCAGCAGGCTGGTGATGTCCCCTGTCATCGGGGTCGAGTCTAGCTGAGCCGATCCGGCCCTGCCTTGCGCCTTCTGCTAACGTCGGGGCCGCACGGGGCGCGCCTGGGGGGAGGGCATGAAGACGTCCATCGAAGTGCAGGTGCTGCAGTGGTTCGAGCGCGTGCTGGCGCAGAAGCCGGAGCTGCGGCGGGTCTGGCTGGCCGAGCAGGACATGGAGGACGGCATCCGCGACCGGGTGCTGCGCCTGCTCGATGCCGATCGCGAGGCCTCGGGTTTCCTGGAGGAAACCGCGGTGGTCACCGAGGTGACGCCGCCGGAATTCCCCAAGGTCGGCGAGCGCCTGGGTGCCTGGGAACTGCTCAAGCCGCTGGAGGCCGGCGGCATGGGCGTGGTCTACCTGGGCCGGCGCGCCGATGACGTCTACGACCAGCAGGTGGCGATCAAGCTGGTGCGGCCGGTGCACCTGCTGGCCGCGGCCGAGTTCCGCCGGCAGCTGATCAACCGCTTCGAGGACGAGCGCAACATCCTGGCGAAGATGAGCCACCCGAACGTGGCCCGCATCCTCGACGGCGGCACCACCGGCGCCGGCATTCCCTACCTGGTGATGGAATTCGTCGACGGCGTGCCGCTGACCGACTACTGCAAGCAGCAGCAGCTGGACGTGCCGGCGCGGCTGAAGCTGTTCTGCAAGGTCTGCGACGGCGTGCAGGAGGCGCACCGGCACCTGATCGTCCACCGCGACCTCAAGCCGGACAACATCCTGGTGGGCGCGAACGGCGAGCCGCGCCTGCTCGACTTCGGCATCGCCAAGATCCTCGAGCAGGAGCCGCTGCCCGGGGACGGCAAGCGGCACACCTCGCTGTCGGCGATGACACCGGCCTATGCCAGCCCGGAGCAGGTGCGGCAGGAAGCGCTGACCACCAGTTCGGACGTGTATTCGCTGGGCGTGATGCTCTACCAGCTGATCGCCGGCGTGCGCCCCTACGAGCTGGGCGGCCTGCGCCCGGCCGAGGCCGAGCACGTGGTCTGCGATTTCCAGCCCGAGCCGATGCGCAGGATGCTGGACCGGGCGGCGCTGGACGAGGTGGAGCGCCGTCGCCGGCGCACGCAGGTCACCGCCGACCTCGAGCGTATCGTCGCCAAGGCGATGCACAAGGAGGCCGCGCGCCGTTACGGTTCGGCGCAGGAGCTGGCCGACGACATCCGCCGCTACCTGGAAGGCCGGCCGGTGCTGGCGCATCCGGATTCGGCCGCCTACCGCATCGGCAAGTTCGTGCGCCGGCACCGCTGGGGCGTGCTGGCCGCCTCGCTGGCGCTGGCGGCGGTACTTGCCTCGGCGGCGGTGGCACTGTGGCAGGCGGAGCAGGCGCGGCGGGCGGCGTCCGACATGGTCCGCATCAACAACGTGCTGATGGAGGTGCTGCGGGCTTCCGATCCCTTCAACAGCGGCAGCGACATCAGCCTGAGCCAGGCGGTGGACGATGCCTCGGCGCGGGTGGACATCCAGCTGGCCGACCGGCCGGACCTGGCCTCGCAGGTCCGCTTCGCCCTCGGCTACAGCATGATCAGCCGCAACCGCCTGGGCGCCGCCGAGCGCGAGCTGACGCGCGCCCTGCGCGAAAGCCGCCAGGCCTTCGGCGAGGAGGCGCCGCAGACGCTTCGCGTGCGCGAAGGCATCGCCCAGCTGCGCAAGGAACAGGACCGGCCGGACGAGGCGCACGACATCCTCGAGGGCATCGTCTCCACTCTGGAAGCGCGTGGCCTGCAGGCCGATCCGCTGTACTACGTGGCGCTCAACAACCTCGGCGACATCCTGATCCGGCAGGAGAAGTACGCCGAGGCCGACGAGCTGTTCCGGCGCGCCCAGGCGCTGCCGCTGCCCGGTGATCCCTTCCTGGCCGGCCCCAGCGACCACGCCGTGGTCCTGGTCAATCGCGGCCTGGCCGCCGACGGCATGGGCGACCTGGGCCGGGCCGAGGCGCTGTACCACGAGGCCATCGCCGAGCTGGAGGCGCTGCATCCGGACGGAAGCCCGGAACTGGCCATCGCCCTGAGCAACCTGGCCACGATCCACGACCAGCGCGATGAAGCCGCCGAGGCCTTCGCCCTGATGCGCCGCGCCGAGCCCATGCGCGAGCGCGCCTTCCCGGCCGGCCATCCGAGCCTGGTCACGCTCTGGGCCGGACTGGTCACCCGCGCCATGGACCTCGGCGAGAACGACTACGCCGCGGAAGTGGCGCGCAAGGCCTACGCTTCCACCAGCGCATCGATGCCGCCGACCGAGCCGCTGGCGATCTACACCGAGATCCTGCTCACCGACGTCCTGCTGGCCCAGGGCGACCTGGGCGGCGCCGCCGACCACCTGGCCAGCGTCGAGGTGAACGTCGAGACCCTGCCGCCCGAGGCGAAGAACCTGCGCAACCTGGCCACCGACCTGCGCGAACGCCTCCGCCAGGCGTCCACCGCCGCAAAACCCTGAAGGAGGTCAGGTTCACTCCATCACCCGGCCGGCAGGCTGGCGGTCATCCATTGCAGCCTGGTGTCCTGGGAACAGGCCGGATTCCCGCAGCAATCGAATCCGAATCGCCCCGGAAAAGTGAACCTGACCCCGTTCGGAAGTTAACCTGACCCCGTCTTGGTCTTGCGGATGAAGGTTTCCAGGGCGGCGAAGGCGGCCGGCACCACCACCAGGCTCAGGGCGGTGGAGGTCATCAGGCCGCCGATCACCGCCACCGCCATCGGCTGGCGGAAGGAGGCGTCGGCGCCCAGGCCGAGGGCGATCGGCAGCATGCCGGCGCTCATGGCGATGGTGGTCATGATCACCGGCCGGGCGCGCTTGCGGCAGGCGTCCACCAGGGCGTCGTGCATGCTCAGGCCCTTCTCGTCCTCGGCGATCACCGCGTAGTCCACCAGCAGGATCGAGTTCTTGGTGGCGATGCCGATCAGCATCAGCAGGCCGATCAGCGCCGGCAGCGACAGCAGCGTGCCGGTCAGCAGCATGGCGCCGAAGGCGCCGCCGGCCGACAGCGGCACCGCCATCAGGATGATCAGCGGGTGGCTGGCGTGGTTGAACAGCAGCAACAGCACCGCGTACACGCAGAACAGGCCGGCGGCCATGGCCAGGGCGAAGCCGACGAACAGTTCGACGAAGATCTCGGCGTCGCCGAAGGGCTGGGTGTACACGCCCGGCGGCAGGTTGTTCAGCGTCGGCAGCGCGTTGACCTCGTTCATCACCTCGCCCAGCGGCCGGCCGTTGAGCTCGGCGGTGAAAGTGATCTGGCGGGAACGGCCGAGGCGGTTGATCACCGAGGGGCCGGCGCCGGTGCCGATGCTGGCCACCGCCGACAGCGGCACCGTGCCGCCGTTGGCGCTGGGCACGCGCATCAGCGCCAGCATGGCCTCGTCCGACAGCGCCTCGGCATCCAGGCGCACGCGGATCGGCACCTGCCGGTCGGCCAGGTTGAGCTTGGACAGGCGCTGGCGGTAGTCGCCGGTGGTGGCGATGCGGGCGGCCTCGGCGATGTCGGCGGTGGACACGCCCAGGTCGGCGGCGCGGCGCGGGTCGGGCACGACCACGATCTCCGGCCGCAGCAGGGCGGCGGTCGAGCTGATCGTGCCCAGGCCCTGGATGCCGCGCAGGTCGCGCTCCAGCGACTGCGAGGCGCGGTACAGCGCCTGCGGGTCGTTGCCGGCCAGCACGATCTGCATCTGCTCGCCCGGCTCGCTGCTGATGAAGCGCTGGCGCACGCCGGGGATGACGGCCAGGCGCTCGCGCACGATCCGCTCCAGCTCCTTCTGCGAGCGCCCGCGCTCGCTGGCCGGGCCCCAGTCCAGCACCATCACCGTCTTGCGCACGTCCGGCAGGCCGCTGACATTGGGATCACCGAAGTCGATGACACCACCGATGGTGGCGTAGGTCATGCGCAATTCGGGCAGGTCGGCCAGCAGCTGCCGGGCCTGCTCGGCCACGGCCGTGGTCTGCTCCAGGCGCGCGCCCGGTGGCAGTTCCAGGCTGAGGTTGCTGCGGCCCAGGTCGGAGCTGGGGATGAAGGTGGCCGGGATCAGCGGTACCAGCGCCAGCGAGGCGATGAACAGCGCCAGTGCGCCCAGCAGCGTCTTCGCCCGGTGCGCCAGCGCCCACTCGACCACCCGCAGGTACCAGCGCATCAGCCGGCCCTCGCCGACCTCGTGCGGCTTGGGCTTGAGCTGGTAGGCGGCCATCATCGGCGTCAGCAGGCGCGCCACCAGCAGCGAGAACAGCACCGCGGTGGCGGCGGTCCAGCCGAACTCCAGGAAGAACTTGCCGGCGATGCCGGGCATGAAGGCCACCGGCACGAACACCGCCGCCAGCGTCGCCGAGGTGGCGATCACCGCCAGGCCGATCTCGTCGGCGGCGTCGGTGGCGGCCTGCTTGGGCGTCTTGCCCATGCCCAGGTGGCGGTCGATGTTCTCGACCTCGACGATGGCGTCGTCGACCAGGATGCCCACCACCACCGCCAGCGCCAGCAGCGTAACCATGTTGAGGCTGAAATCGAACAGCCACATCACGCCGAAGGTCGGGATGATCGACAGCGGCAGCGCCACCGCCGAAATCCAGGTGGCGCGCCAGTCGCGCAGGAACCAGAACACCACCAGCACCGCCAGCAGCGCGCCCTCGTAGAGCATGGCCATGGACGAGTCGTAGGAGCGCTGCACCTCGTCCACCGCCGAGAACACCTGGGTGATGCGGATGCCCGGGTGCTCGGCCTCCAGCCGCCGCGCCGCCGCCTCGACGCCGGCGCCGACGTCGATCTCGCTGCTGCCGCGGGTGCGGGTGATGGAGAAGGCCACCACCGGCTTGCCGTCGAGCAGGGCCAGCTGCCGGCGCTCGTCATGACCGTCGTGGACATTGGCCAGGGCCGACAGCGGCACCTGGCCGCCGTCCGGCAGGCGGATGGGGAAATCGCGCAGCTGCTGGGCGTTGCTGACCGTGCCGACGGCGCGCACCGCCTGCTCCCCGCTGCCCAGGGTGGCGCGGCCGCCGGAACGCTCCACCTGGCTCAGCGCCAGCTGCTGCGAGACCTGGCCGGCGGTCAGGCCATAGGCCTCCAGCGCGCCCAGGCGCAGGTCCACCTGCACCTCGCGGTCGACGCCACCGGCCCGGGTGACCTGGCCGACGCCGGGCACGCCGAACATGGCCTTGGTGACCTCGTTGTCGACGAACCAGCTCAGCTCGGTCTCGTCCATCCGGTCCGAGGCCACGGCATAGGTGACCAGGGTGCCGCCGACCACGTCGACCTTGGCGACCACCGGCTCTTCCACATCCTGCGGCAGGTCGGTGCGCACCCGCGTCACCGCGTCGCGCACCTCGTCCAGGGCCTCGTTGAGGTCCTTGCCGATGCGGAACTCGACGAAGGTGGCCGACTGGCCCTCGGTCACCGTCGACACCAGGTACTTGATGCCCGGCAGGGTGGCGATCGAATCCTCGATCTTGCGGGTGACTTCGGTTTCCAGCTGCGCCGGCGTGGCCGAGGGCTGATTCACCGTGACGGTGATGCCGGGGTAGGCGATGTCCGGGAAGCGCGACACCGGCAGCTGGTGGAAACCGGCCAGGCCGACAATGCCGAGCAGGATGAAGGCCAGGATCGCCGGCAGCGGCCGGTTGATCGACCAGGCGGAGAAGTTGATCGCCATGCGTCAGTTCCCGGCCGGCACCACCCGCACGCGGTCGCCATCGCCGAGGAAACCGGCGCCCGCGACCACCACCTGCTCGTCGCCTTCCAGGCCCGAGCGCACTTCGACCCGTCCGTTCTCGCGGGCGCCGGTCTCGACGCGGCGCTGCGCCACCACGTCGCCCTCGCCGAGCACGAACAGGTAGCGGTAGCCATCGCGCTCGACGATGGCGGTGTCGGGCACGGTGCGGACGCGGCGCTCGCCCAGCAGGATGTCGCCGGCGGCGTACATGCCGGCGCGCAGGGCACCGGGTTCGGGCAGGTCGGCGTAGACGGTGCCGGTGCGGCGGCGCGCATCCAGGGCCGGCGACACGGTGCGGACGGTGCCGCTGACATCACCGCCGTCGCTGCCGCGCAGGCGGACGGCCATGCCGGGCTTCACCTTCACCAGCTCGGCCTCGGCCAGCTCGGCGCGCCATTCCAGCCGGTTGTCGCGGATCAGGCGCAGCAGCTCGTCGCCGGCCTGCACCACCTTGCCGGGCTGGGCGCTGCGGGCGGAGATCACGCCGGCCTGCGGTGCGCGCAGGGTGGCGAAGGCCAGTTGCAGGCGCGCGTTCTCGAGCTGGGCCTGGGCGGTGTCGCGCTGGGCCTTGGCGGTGAGCTCGCCGGCGATCAGCTGGTCGGCCTCGGCCTCGGCCACCAGCCGCTCCTGCTTGAGCCGCTCGCCGCGCCGGGCGTTGGCACTGGCCACCACCAGGTTGGCCTCGGCCTGGGCCAGCTGCGCCTCGGCCTGGCGCAGCTGCATCGTCAGCGTGCGGGTATCCAGGCGGAGCAGGGGCTGGCCGGCCTCGACCACGTCGCCCACTTCCACCAGTACCTCGGCGATGCGCTGGCCGGAAATCTCCACGCCCAGGGGCATTTCTTCCCAGGCCTCGACCGAACCGGAGGCGGTAATGCGTTCCGAGAGTTCGCGGTCCTCGGGCAGGGCCACCGAGACGCTGAGGGCCGGACTGGATTCCGGCGCCGCGGTGTCGCCCGAACAGGCTGCCAGCCAGGGACCGAGCGCGAGCGCGAGCAGGACGCGCGGGAGGGTCTGCTTCATGGTGAGCTTTCGCCGTGGGGTGCGAAGGCGCCGATTCTCCCAGAACGGGGCCGCGCGCAACATGGTGGCCGGGTCATACCTTCGGCTACCCTTCATCCTCACAAGAGGTGCACATCAGGAGGACCTCAGTGACCGGACCCCAGCCGGCGGCCGATGCCGCCCAGACCCTGGCCACGCACATCGCCGCGCTGGACACGCCGTCTGCCCTCGCCCGGCTGGAGCAGGTGGACGTCGCCGACGTCGCCCGCGCCCTGGCCCGCATCCCGCCCGCCCGCGCCAACGACCTGCTGGCGGCCATGGCGCCGGCCCGGCGCGCCGCCGTCATGGCCGCCGCGCCGCCCGGCACCGACTGGGCCGATGCCCAGCGCTACCCCGAGGGCAGCGTTGGCCGATTGCTGGAGGATCCGCCGGCCACCTTCCCCAGTGGCACCCTGGTCGGCGATGCCATCGACACCCTGCGCGACATCCTCGCCAGCCGCATCGTCACCTACATCTGGGTGGTGGACGAGGAGCACCGCCTGCTGGGCGTGGTCGCCTTCCGCGAGCTGCTGTACGCCGACCGCGGCCAGCGCCTGAACGACGTGATGATCACCTCGCCCTTCTGCCTGCGGCCGGACATGCGGCTGGTGGATGCCATGCGCGAGGTGGTGACCCGGCACTTCCCCGTCTACCCGGTCTGCGATGCCGACGGCCACCTGGTCGGCCAGGTGCGCGGGCAGGCCCTGTTCGAACAGCAGGCCTTCGAGATTTCCGCCCAGGCCGGCGCCATGGTCGGTGTCGAGAAGGAGGAGCGGCTGGCGACGCCATTCTGGCGCAGCTTCCGCTTCCGCAATCCCTGGCTGCTGCTGAACCTGCTGGTGATGTCCATCACCGCGACGGTGGTCGGCTATTTCGAGGACACATTGAACCGCGCCATCGTCCTGGCGGTCTTCCTGCCGGTGCTGGGCGGCCAGGCCGGCAACCTCGGCGCGCAATCGCTGGCGGTCATGCTGCGTGGCATGACCCTGGGCGAGCTCAAGGCAGCCCGCATCTTCGCCATCGTCAGCAAGGAATCGCTGCTGGGCCTGCTCAACGGCGCCGCCACCGGCCTGCTGGCCGGCGGGGCGATGTACTGGGTGGTGGCGCGCGGTGGCGGCGGTGAGCCGCTGATCCTCGGCCTGGTCACGATGGCGGCGATGGCGCTCAGCTGCATGATCGCGGGCCTGGCCGGCTGCACCATCCCGCTGGTGCTCAAGCGCCTGGGCGCCGATCCGGCCACGGCCTCGGCGATCTTCCTGTCCTCGGTGACGGACGTCTCCAGCTTCGGCAGTTTCCTCGGCCTGGCGACCTGGCTGGTGCTCTGATTCCCGGCCCTGGATCCGGGG
>DATGPR010000115.1:0-12192 GCA_035304725.1 Arenimonas sp. | reverse complement strand
CGCCTCCTGGCGGCCGATGTGCGGGGTGAGGCGCTTGACCTCGAGGATGCCCAGCACCTCGCTGTCGTTGTCGCGGTAGACCGGGTAGCGGGAGTAGGGCGTCTGCCGCATCACCGCCAGGTTCTCCTCGATGCTGGCGGCCGCATCCAGCCAGACGATGCGCGTGCGCGGGGTCATCAGGCCCTCGGCGCTGCGGTCGCCGAGGCGCAGCACGCGGTTGATCATGTTGCGCTCGTCGACGTCGATCACGCCCTGCTCGTGGCTCTCGGCCACCAGCATGCGGATCTCCTCTTCGGTGACCTGCTGGGCCTGGCCGCGGTCCAGGCGCAGCAGCCGCAGGATCAGGCGGGTGCTCAGCGACAGCAGCCAGACGAAGGGCTTGGCGATCCGCGCCAGCCAGCTCATCGGCAGGGCCACGCCGCCGGCGATCTTCTCCGGCGCCAGCAGGGCGATGCGCTTGGGCACCAGCTCGCCGAGGATGATCGAGAAGTAGGTGATGATGGCCACCGCGGCGATGGTGCCGATGGCCTGGTTGATGTCGAAGTTCACCTCGACCCAGCGCGAGAGCAGGGCGTCGACGTAGCCGTCCAGGCCCAGCGGCGCCACCCATTCGGCAATGCGGTTGCCGACGCTCTGGCCGCCGAAGATGCCGGTGAGGATGCCGATCGAGGTGATGCCCACCTGCACCGTGGACAGGAAGCGCTCGGGGTGCTCGGCCAGCTCCAGGGCCGTGCGCGCCCGCCGGCTTTGCTTGGCCTGCTGCTTGAGGCGGGCCTTGCGGGAGGTGACCACCGACATCTCCGACAGCGCGAAGAAGCCGTTGATCAGGATCAGCAGCAGGACGATGGCGATTTCCAGGGTCATGGGCGCCGGACCGGGCCGGCCGGGGGTCCTCTGGAGAGGGAGAACGGAGCCGGCACTATGCCACAGGGCCCCGCCGGGCCCGAAGACGCCACGGGCCGGGCCCCCGCGTTGTAACATACGCGCCATTTTCCGCCGCCGGGCCCCGGGCCCGGACCAGCGAGGACCCGACCATGTTTTCCCTGCAGACCATCTTCGGAAAGGGCGACAAGTTCTACGGACTGCTCGAGGACAGCGCCGCCGCTGCCCGCGAGAGCGCCCGCGCCCTCGGCGAGCTCCTGGGCACGCCGCCGGCCCAGCGTTCCCTGGAGCGCTTCAAGGAGGCCCGGCAGCGGGAGAAGGACCTGTTCGCCCAGATCAACGAGGAGCTGGTCAACACCTTCGTGACCGCGCTGGAGCGCGAGGACATCGAGGCGCTGTCCAACGCCCTGTACAAGATCCCGAAGGTGATCGAGAAGTTCGCCGAGCGCTACACCCTGGCCTCGGCCCGGGTCGCCGACGTGGACTTCATCTCCCGCGCCGCCATGCTCGAGCGCGCCTGCGTGGTGCTGGAGGAGATGGTTGCGCTGCTGCGCAAGGGCATGGACCTGGACACCACCCGCAAGCTCAACGACAAGCTGCAGGCCATCGAGACCGAGGCCGACCGGCTGATCCTGGAGCTGTACCGGGACACCTACACCCAGGAACAGGACCCGATGCGCTACCTGATCCTCAAGGACCTGTTCGAGATCCTCGAGAAGGCCATCGACCGCTGCCGCGATGCCGGCAACGTGATCTACCACGTCGTCCTCAAGAACGCCTGAGCCCATGAGCACAGCCCTGCTGCTGGTGCTGGTGGTCGTGCTGGTGGCCCTGGTGTTCGAGTACATCAACGGCTTCCACGACACCGCCAACTCCATCGCCACGGTGGTGGCCACCAAGGTGCTGACGCCGATGCAGGCGGTGGCCCTGGCGGCCTTCATGAACCTGGTCGGCGCCCTCTGGGGCACTGCCGTGGCCAAGACCATCTCCTCGGGCCTGATCGACGCCGACGTGCTGGTGGTCAGCTCGCAGGTGATCATCTGCGCGCTGTCCGGCGGCGTCATCTGGAACCTGATCACCTGGTGGTTCGGCCTGCCGTCCTCGTCCAGCCACGCCCTGATCGGCGGCCTGATCGGCGCGGCGCTGTCGGCCGCCGACAACAACTTCGACGTGCTGATCTGGTCGCGCGCGGCCGAGGACTGGACCAGGAGCCAGGGCATCTTCTGGAAGGTGGTCCTGCCCATGGTCACCTCACCCCTGGCCGGCTTCACCCTCGGCCTGATCGTCATGGGCATCCTGATGGCGGTGATCAGCGGCATGAACGGCGCCGGCGGCTGGCTGGCGCGGATTTCCCGGCCGAAGTGGGTCAATGCCCTGTTCGGCAAGGCGCAGATCTTCTCCGCCGCCTACATGGGCTTCGCCCACGGCACCAACGATGCGCAGAAGACCATGGGCATCATCGCCTTGGCCCTGATCGGCGCCGAGGCCGCCGGCACGCTCACCGACCTGCCGTCCTGGCTGGCCTTCATGCACCCCAGCGGCGATGGCATCGATACCTGGATCAAGGTCTCCTGCGCCGTGGTCATGGCCGCCGGCACCGCCGCCGGCGGCTGGCGCATCATCAAGACCCTGGGTCACAAGATGGTGAAGCTGCACCCCATCCACGGCTTCGCCGCCGAGACCAGCTCGGCCACCATCCTGTCGCTGGCGGCGCATTTCGGCATGCCGGTCTCGACCACGCACAGCATCTCCACCGCCATCATGGGCGTGGGCATGGCCAAGAACCCGCGGGCGCTGAAGTGGGGCGTGGTCGAGAAGATCGTCTGGGCCTGGATCCTGACCATCCCGGCATCGGGTGGCCTGGCCTGGCTGCTGTTCTGGCTGCTCGAGCACCTCGGCTGGGCCTGAGTGCCCGGCCTGGGGCCCTGACGGCGTCAGGGCAGGACGATCAGAGCAGGTCGCCGCCGGCGGAGAGCAGCCGCTCCATCTGGTCGCCGAGGCCACCGATCTCCAGCACCAGCCGGTCCACCTCGGCGGCGGTCAGGGTGTCGTAGGGGCGGTTCTCGCACAGCTGCAGGTAGGGCACCGAATCCAGCTCGCCGATGGCCAGGTAGCCGACCGGGCTCTGCCAGTTGAAGGCCAGCATCCTGCGGGCGTCGATGCCGGTCATCGGCGCGATCACCGTGCTGACCCGCAGGTAGGGGCGCTCGTCCTCGCCCATCATCTCGGACAGGAAGATGCTCTGGTGCCGGCGGCCCTGGTCCAGCGAGAGCTGGACGCAGGCCAGGTAGGGGTCGCTCACCGTGAGCCGGTACTTGCCCTGGAGATGACCGCGGATCTGTTCGAAGTTCTGCATGGGGGCCAACGCCGCTGCGGGAGGCCGGTATGCTAGCGCCCATGCCCGCAAAGCCCAAGGCCGGCGCCAAGGCCGGCAGCGATCCCGCCCGCAACCGCGCCCGCATCCTGGCGGCCGTACGGGCCATTCCCGCCGGCCAGGTGGCCGGTTATGGCGAGGTGGCCCGGCGCGCCGGCCTGCCCGGCCGGGCCCGGCTGGTGGCGCGCATCCTCGCCGCCGGCGACGAGCCCGGACTGCCCTGGCACCGGGTGCTGCGTTCGGACGGCCGCATCGCCTTTCCGCCCGGCAGCGAGGGCTACGACGAGCAGGTGCAGCGACTGCGCGCCGAGGGCGTGCGGGTGGAAGCGGGCAGGGTGCTCGGCCAGCGCGCCGCCGCCAGCCTGGACGAACTGCTCTGGGCGCCGCCCGAATAGGGTGAGCGGGCCCGGTATGATACGGGCCGGTCCGACCACGAGTACCCGCGCATGCGACTTCCTCCGGCCACCACCGCCCTGCTCTGGGCGCTGGGCATCGGCTTCCTCCTGCAGTTCGTCGCCGGCGACATCCTGATCCAGTATTTCGCCCTGTGGCCGCTGGGCGAATATCCGGTCGGCGTGACCACCGAGGGTGACCTGATCAGCGTCGGCTTCATGCCCTGGCAGGTCCTCAGCTACGGCTTCCTGCACGGCAATTTCGCCCACCTGTTCTTCAACGCCTTCGCCCTGTTCATGTTCGGCGCGCCGCTGGAGATGACCTGGGGCCGGCAGCGCTTCCTGAGCTACTACCTGACCTGCGTGGCCGGCGCCGGCGTGGTGCAGCTGATCGTGGTGTCCACCGGTGTCTTCGGTGGCGGCCTGTACCCGACGGTTGGCGCCTCTGGCGGCATCTACGGCCTGCTGCTGGCCTACGGCATGCTGTTCCCGAACCGGCAGATCATGCTGATGATCCCGCCGATCCCGATGCGGGCGCGCACCTTCGTCATCGTCTTCGGCCTGATCGAGCTGTTCATGGGCGTGTTCGGCACGGCCTCGGGCATCGCCCACTTCGCCCATCTGGGCGGCATGCTGTTCGGCTGGCTGATGATCCGCTACTGGCGCGGCCAGCCGCCGTTCAGGCCGCGCGGCCCGCGGCTGGTGCGCTGATCATCTCCGCGGGTCGCTGACCGGCTCGCCGGTCAGCGACGCAGCTGCAGGAAATCCGGACTGGCCACCAGCCGCAGGCTGTC
Source organism: Arenimonas sp. (assembly GCA_035304725.1). GTDB lineage: Bacteria > Pseudomonadota > Gammaproteobacteria > Xanthomonadales > Xanthomonadaceae > Arenimonas. The sequence goes on along the minus strand of DATGPR010000115.1, from coordinate 7,750 downwards.
CAGGCGCGGCCGCGCCGTGGGCAGGGCGGCGAGGATGGCCTCGCGTTCCTGTTCCAGCGCCTGGATCTCGGCCGGGCGCACCGCCGGATTGACCTGGGCCAGGGCGCGCAGGCGGGCGATCTCCGCGGACAGGGCGGCATCGGCGCGGCCAGCCGCCTCGCGGGCGCGCTGACGGGCTTCCTCGGCGGCCAGCTCGCCGGCGCGTCCCAGCATCGGCGGCACCAGCGCCGCCAGCACCTTGCGCTGCGGCGCCAGGTCGAGCAGGCGGTCGCCGGCGCGCAGCCGGCAACGCTCGCTGGGGGCGAAGCCGGGCCGCGCCTGCAGGCGGGTGTCGGTGGCCACCGACAGCGGCGCCGGCGGCAGCCAGCGCTCGATGTCAAGGCCGCGCGGCGCCACGCATTCCAGCAGGTAGACCGCCTCCAGCACCACGGTGCGCGGCGGCAGGGCGTCGTCGATCAGCACGGCGGCGTTGCCGGTCTCGCCGGACAGCAGCAGGTCGGCGGCCGAGAGCAGCAGCGGGTGGTCGCCGCGCAGGTAGAGCAGGTCGTCGCGGGCCAGGGCGGTGGCGCGGTCGAAGGTGGCCTGGCGCGGGCCGGACTTCAGTTCCTCGAAACCGTCGACGGTGATGTGCTCGGGATCCAGCAGCCAGAGATTGGCCGCCAGCGGCTCGTGGTGCACGCCGAAGGCCTCGAGCAGGCGCAGCGGGAAATCATCCAGCGGTGCGTTGGCATCGTCCTCGCGCAGGGCGCGCAGCAGTTCGTCGTCACCCTGGCCGCGGCGGCTGCCCAGTTCCAGCAGGCGGTCGCGGCCCTCGGCGATGATCTGGCAGAGCTCGGCGTGGCGGGCGCGGCTGCGCTGCAGCAGTTCCGGGAGCGCCGGCTCGCGCGCCTCCGGATCGGCGGCGGCCAGCTGCAGCAGTTCGGCACCGAAGCCGCGCAGCAGCTCGCGGCCGTCCGGCAGCACCTGGGCGAAGGCGTCCAGGCCCTCGTGCAGCCAGCGCTGCAGCACTTCCTGGGCGCTGCCGGCGACGGCGGCGGCATGCAGGTGCACGTCGCCGCGCTGGCCGATGCGGTCGAGGCGGCCGATGCGCTGCTCCAGCATGTCCGGATGCAGCGGCAGGTCCCAGAACACCAGATGCTGGGCGAACTGGAAGTTGCGGCCCTCGGCGCCGATCTCGCTGGCCACCAGCAGGCGTGCGCCCTCGGGGTCGGCGAAGAAGGCGGCATTGCGGTCGCGCTGCAGCAGGTTCATGTCCTCGTGGAAGCGCGCCACCTGCAGGCCGCTGCGCAGGCGCAGGGCCTCGTCGATCGCCTGCACCTTGGCGCGCGAACGGCAGAGCAGCAGCACCTTGGCCGGCGCGGTTTCCTCCAGCACGCGCAGCAGCCAGTCCATGCGCGGGTCGCGGGTGAAGTCGTGCGCGGGCTCGTCCTCGGTCTCGCCGACGTCGTGGGCGAATTCGGCGCGCAGCCGGCCCAGCAGCAGCGGGTCTTCCGGCGCCGGCAGCGTTTCGACATGCGGGATGCGGCGCGGGAAGCCGCCGACGGCGGCGCGGCGGTTGCGCACCATCACCCGGCCGGTGCCGTGCCGGTCCACCAGGTCGGCCAGCAGCGATTCGCGTTCGGCGGAATCGCCGGCGGCGATGCGGCCCAGGCGGCTGGCCAGCTGCTCGCCCTCGTCGGGGAAGAGCCGGGCCAGGGTTTCCATGTCCGCCGTGGTCAGCGCCTCGCCTTCAGCCAGGCGGCCGGCCAGCGGCGACAGCGCCAGGTAGCCGCGCATCTCGGCGCGGAAATGTTCCAGGTCGGTGTAGCGGGCCGGGTCGAGCAGGCGCAGGCGGGCGAAGTGGCCGCCCAGGCCCAGCTGTTCCGGCGTCGCCGTCAGCAGCAGCAGGCCGGGCGTGCGCAGCGACAGGTCCTCGACCAGGGCGTAGGCGGGACTGACGTAGTCCGGGCCCCAGCTCAGGTGATGCGCCTCGTCCACCAGCAGCAGGTCCCAGCCGGCCTCGCGGGCCTGGCGGGCGCGACGCTCGTGGCTGGCCAGCCAGTCCACCGAGGCGATCACGCACTGCTCGTCCTCGAAGGGATTGGCCCGGGGTTCGGTCAGCTCCAGCGATTCGCAGCGTTCCTCGTCGTAGATGGCGAAGGGCAGGTTGAAGCGGCGCAGCAGTTCGACGAACCACTGGTTGACCAGGCTCTCCGGCGCCAGCACCAGCACCCGCCGGGCGCGGCCGCTGGCCAGCTGCTGCGCCACCACCATGCAGGCTTCGATGGTCTTGCCCAGGCCGACCTCGTCGGCCAGCAGCAGCCGCGGCGGCCGGCGCGAGGCGGCCATGGCCGCCACCCGCAACTGGTGCGGGATCAGGTCGATGCGGGCGCCGAGGATGCCCCAGCCCGGATGCGCGCGCGCCTCGGCGCGGCGGCGCAGGCATTCGAGGCGGAATTCGAACTGGTCATTGCGGTCCACCCGGCCCGAGAGCAGGCGGGCGTCGGCTTGGGATACCGGCTGCTCGGCGTCGAGCTCGCCCTCGGGATGGCAGTCGTTGCCGCAGTGGTAGTGCAGCAGGCCGGCGCGGCGCTCGACCCGTTCGACCAGCTTGTCCTCGCCGCTGACGCGGATGCGCTCGCCGGGGCGGAACTCCGCCCGCAGCAGCGGCGCCGAACCCAGCGCGTACATGCGCACCACGCCGCTGCCGGTGAAGACGATCTGCACCTGGCGGCCGGCGAGGCGAAGCACCGTACCCAGGCCCAGTTCGGGCTCGGCGCTGGAGAACCAGCGCTGGCCCGGAGCGAACGTTTCATTCATCGCCAGAGCGCCACCTGGTCCTTGGCCGGACGCAGCATGGCGACGCGGCCCTTGCAGCCGTAGGCCTGGGCGAAGGCGGGCAGGTTGGCCAGCGGCCCGTTCACCCGCCAGCGCGCCGGCGCGTGGGTGGCGGAGGCCTGGGCATTGGCCAGGGCCTGGGCCTCGTCCTGGCGCGGCCACAGCGCGGCCCAGCCGGTGAAGAAGGCCCGGGCCGCGGCCTGGTCCACCGCGCCATTGGCATTCAGCGCCTCCCAGGCCAGCTCGAGGCCGGCCAGGTCGGCCTGGTTCTGCGCATGGCTGCCGACGCCGTTGACGCGGGTGGCGCCGCCGGTGGCCGAGTAGGCGTTGTACTGGGCGATCAGCGGCTGCGCGCGCTTGCCCCAGGCCTGGGCGTCGGCCCCCTCGAACTGCTGCAGGGCGATGCCGATCTGCTGCGCCAGCAGGGCGCCGAAGGCGCCGTAGTCGCCCGGGCTGGCGGCTTCACCCAGTACCGGCGGCTGCATCACCGCGGTGGTGACGACCAGGCGGTTCTCCGCCGGCATCCAGGCCAGCAGCGGATGCCACTGTTCGGCCGGCCAGGCGGCGCGGGCGCGCTGCAACAGGGCCTGGTGCAGGCCGCGGCGCAGGGCCAGGTAGTTGCCGGCGAAATCATTGCGCGAGAACTGCACGCCGGCGAAGGCGTCGGCCGGCACCTGCCGGCCCAGCTGGATCTGCATGCCCTCCAGCCGCTGCCGTGCCCGGGCCTTGCCCTCGGCGCTCAGCCAGGTGGCGCGGTCGACGGCCGCCAGGGCGGCGGTGCGCACCGCCGTGGCGATGGCCTCGGCACGCTGTTGCCGCTCGGCCGGCAGCCAGCGCTCGTCATAGGCCAGGTCCAGCAGCTCCGGCGCCTCGGCCTCGAGCATGCGGCGGAACCAGAGTGAACGCGGCTCGCCCTCCGACTGTCCACCCAGGCGCACCTGGTAGAGCTCGGCCCAGGGCTGGCGCCAGGCCTGCGGCAGGGCGGGCGCCAGCTCGCGCACGACCTGGGCGCGCAGATAGGCCTTCCACTGCGCCGGCTTGGCCTTGGCCAGATGCCGGTCGACGAGCTGGAAGAAGGCCGGGGTGGACAGCTCGACGTGGCTGGCCTTCAGGCCTTGGGCGGCCAGGAAGGCCTGCAGGTCCAGGGCGCCGGTGGCCTTCTGCGCCTCGTCCAGCGGCAGCAGGGTGGCCGGGGTCGCCTGGGCGCCGGCGCGGGCCAGCTCCAGCTCCATGGCCAGGGCGCTTTCCACGGTGGCGTTCAGCTCGCGGGCGGAGACGCCGGACAGGCGCAGCCACTCGCTGACGGCGCCGCGGTACTGGCGGCCGACGGCCTGCACCTCCGGCTCGGCCGAGAGGTGGAAGCTGGGATCGGGCAGGCCCAGGCCGCCGGGGCCGATCCAGGCGTAGGGGCGGCCCTGGGCGTCGCGGCGCACCTGGAAGGTGAACAGCACCGGCACGCCGGCGGCATGCAGCTCGGCCACCACGGCCGGCACGTCGCGGCTGCGGCGGATGCCGTCGATCTTCCGCAGCAGCGGCTGCAGGGCGCGGGTGCCGGCGGCCTCGATGGCCTCCTCGTCCTGGCTGGAGGCGATCAGGTCGGCCAGCAGGGTCGAGGCCGGCTTGCCCTCGGGGGCGGTGGTGGCGGCCAGCAGTTCGTTGCGCCGGGTCTGGCCCAGGGCGATCAGCTGGTCCCAGCGGCTGAAGTGGGTGGCACCGGCCGGCAGCGGGTGCTGGGCCAGCCAGGCGGCGTTGACGTGGCCGTAGAAGTCGGCGCAGGCGGCGGGCACGGCCGGCGCCCGCTGGGCGGCGGCGCTGCCGGCGGCCAGCGAAAGGATCAGCGTGGCGAACAGGGGGAGGGGGGTTCGCATGGTTCCAGGGACTCTCGACGGGGGACGCGATTCTAACGCCGGACAAAAGGAAACGGCCCGGCAAGGGCCGGGCCGTTCCTGTGCGTGAAGCCGTGCCGGTGCTTACCAGATGTGCACCTGCTCCGCTTCCGGCCGCACCATGGCATCGCCTTCCGTGCAACCGAAGGCCTGGGCAAAGGCCGGCAGGTTGGACGGGGCGCCGATGGCACGGAAATTGGCCGGCGCATGCGGGTCGGTCTGCAGGCGCACCTTCAGCTCCTCGGGCTTGAAGTTGCGGCGCCAGACCGTGGCCCAGTTCATGAAGAAGCGCTGGTCCTGGCTGAAGCCGTCGATCATCGGGTCGGTGAAGTCCTCGCCCTGGGCGCGCTTCATCGCGTCGTAGGCCACCGCCAGGCCGCCCAGGTCGGCGATGTTCTCGCCCAGGGTCAGCTTGCCGTTGACGTGCAGGCCGTCGATGGACTCGTAGGCGTCGAACTGGGCGATCAGCTTGGCCGTGCGGGCCTGGAAGCCCTCGCTGTCCTTGTCGGTCCACCAGTTGGAGAAGGCGCCCTTGGCATCGAAGCGGCTGCCCTGGTCGTCGTAGCCGTGGATCATCTCGTGGCCGATCACCGCGCCGATGCCGCCGTAGTTGAGGGCGTCGTCGGCGTTCGGATCGAAGAACGGCGGCTGCAGGATGGCGGCCGGGAAGACGATCTCGTTCTGCAGCGGGTTGTAGTAGGCGTTGACCGTCTGCGGGCTCATCTGCCACTCGGTGCGGTCAACCGGCTGGCCGATCTTCGACAGGTTCCACTTGTAGTTGAACTCGATGGTCGCCATCAGGTTGCCGACGTAGCTGTCGCGCGAGGTGTTCAGGCCGCTCCAGTCACGCCACTTGTCCGGGTAGCCGATCTTCGGGGTGAAGCCGGCCCACTTCTCCAGCGCCTTGGCCTTGGTCTCCTCGCTCATCCACTCGAGGTTCTCCAGGCGGGCCTTGAGCGCCTCGCTGAGGTTGCCCACCAGCTCCTGCATGCGCTGCTTGGACTCCGGCGGGAAGGCGACCTTGACGTACTCCTGGCCCAGGGCCTCGCCCATCTGCGCGTTGATGGTGTTCAGCACGCGCTTCCAGCGCGGCTGCATCTCTTCCTGGCCGCGCAGGGTCTTGCCGTAGAAGTTGAAGTTCTCCTGGGCGAACTCGTCGGACAGGTAGGGGGCGGCGCCGTCCACGGTCTGGTAGCGCAGGTAGGCCTGCCAGGTGGCGACCGGCACGTCGGCGATCATCCTGCTCAGCTCGGCGTGGAAGTCCGGCATGGCCAGCGAGAACATTTCCGGCGCCTCGATGCCCTGGGCCTCGAAGAAGGCAGTCCAGGAGAAGTTCGGGGTGACCTCGTTGGCCTGATCGACGGTGACCGGGTTGTAGTACTTGCTGATGTCGCGCGAGAGTTCCTCGCTCGACAGCGAGACCTTGGCCAGGCGGGTCTCGAAGTCCATCACCGCCTGGGCCATCTCGCGCGCCTGCGCGTCCTCGATGCCGCTCAGCACCAGCACGTTGCCGATATGCTCGACGTAGGCCGCGCGGATCTCGGCGTACTTGTCGTCGAAGTAGTAGTCGCGGTCGGGCAGGCCCAGGCCGGCCTGGACGGCGTAGGCGATGTTCATGCCCGGGTTCTGGAAGTCGGCCTCGGGGCCGAAGCCGAACAGCATCGTCTGGCCGCGGGCCGCGCTCTCGCGCAGGTAGGCGGCGATGTCCTCGGGGCCGGACAGGGCGGCGATCTGGTCGAGGATCGGCTGGATCGGGCTCAGGCCGGCGGCGTTGACGGCGGCCTCGTCCATGCCGGTGGCCCAGACGTTGCCGATGAGGGCGGCGGTGCCGGTGGCGCCGGTGTCAGCGGCCATGTTCTCGACCAGCTGGCGCTGGATCTCCAGCGAGCGCTCGGCCAGCAACTCGAAGCTGCCCCAGGTGGTGCGGTCGGCCGGCACCGGGTTGGCGGCCAGCCACTTGCCGTTGACGTGGGCGTTGAGGTCGGTGCAGACCGGCACCGACGGATCCAGGTCGGCGGCGGAGAAGGACGACACCGGGGTCTTGAGCTGGCTCAGGTCGACGGCGGGCTTGTTGGCCTGCCGGGCGGAATCGGCGGGCGCGTCCGCCTGCTGGCAGGCGGCGAGGGCGACCGTGACGGCAAGCGCCAGGGTCAGGGGTTTGAAGACGGAAAGACTCACTTTGGGACTCCAGGCCCGGGACGGGCGGCAGGTGGAAGGAAGGCCGGCTGCGCGGCGCGCCGGCCATTCTGGACCCCGCCCGGGGGCGGGGCATAGTCCGAAGGTCACGCCTGGCGGATCACCAGATCTGCACGCGCTCGTCGCCGGCGCGAACCATGGGGTCGCCGTCCTTGCAGCCGAAGGCCTCGGCGAAGGCCGGCAGGTTGGACGGCGCCGCGATGGCACGGAACATGCCCGGCGAGTGCGGGCCGACCTGCAGCTGCTGGCGCAGCTGCGCCTCGGTGAAGGCGATGCGCCAGACCGTGGTCCAGTTCATGAAGAAGCGCTGGTCCTGGCTGTAGCCATCGATCATCGGATCCTGGAAGCCCTCGCCCTGGGCTGCCTTCATCGCCGCGTAGGCGACGGTGACGCCGCCGAGGTCGGCGATGTTCTCGCCCAGGCCGAGGCGGCCGTTGACGTACAGGCCGGGCAGGGCCTCGTAGCCGTTGAACTGCTCGGCCAGCTTGTCGGCGCGCGCCTCGAACTGGCGGCGGTCCTCGTCGGTCCACCAGTTGGCCATGTTGCCTGTGGCGTCGAACTTGCTGCCCTGGTCGTCGTAGCCGTGCAGCATCTCGTGGCCGATCACCGCGCCGATGCCGCCGTAGTTGAGGGCGTCGTCGGCGTTGGGATCGAAGAACGGCGGCTGCAGGATGGCGGCCGGGAAGACGATCTCGTTGGCGGTGGCGCGATAGTAGGCGTTCACCGTCTGCGGGCTCATGCCCCATTCGCTGCGGTCGACCGGCTTGCCGATCTTGTCGAGGTTGAAGCGGTAGTTGAAGGCGGCCGCGGCGGCGACATTGCCGGCGTAGCTGTCACGGCTGATGCCCAGG
>DATGPR010000114.1:0-4837 GCA_035304725.1 Arenimonas sp. | reverse complement strand
CTTCGACGACCCCTTCGTGCGGCACCGGGCCCGGGTGCGGCCGATGCGCATCCTGGTGGCCGACGACCAGGCCGCCAACCGCCTGGTGCTGCAGCGCATGCTGGAACGCGCCGGCCACCAGCCGGTGTTCGCCGAGGATGGTGAGCAGGCGCTGGAACGGCTGGAGCGGGAAAGCCTGGACGCCGCCATCGTCGACCTGCACATGCCGGTGCTGGACGGCATGGAAGTACTGCGCCAGGCGCGGGTGATGCAGGCCGGCGGCACCCGCACGCCGATCGTGGTGCTGAGCGCCGACGCCACCGTGGACGCGGTGCGCGAGGCGGAAGCGGCGGGCGCCTACAGCTTCCTGACCAAGCCGGTGGTGGCCTCGCGCCTGCTGGAGACGCTGGCGGAGATCGCCGGCGGCGGCCAGGACGAGGCGCCGGCGCCGCGCAAGGAGGTCAGCACTGCCCTGCGCACCGACGTGCTCGAGGAGCTTGCCGGCCTTGGCCTGGGCCAGGGCTTTCTGCGCGATTTCTCCGAGCAGTGCCTGCGCGACGCCAGCCGATGCCTGGCGGAGGCGGAGCGGGCGGCATCGGCCGGCCAGTGGGAAGGCGTGCGCGAAGCCGCGCATGCGCTCAAGGGCGTTTCCGAGAACCTCGGCGCGCAGGCGCTGGTCGAGCGCAGCACCGAGATCATGCGGGCCAGCGATGCGGTGCTGGCCAGGGAGTGGCGTCGTTATCTGGGGGTGCTGGGGACCCAGCTGGAAGGCACGGCCGCGCAGGTGCGGCGGGAAGTGGCGCGCATCGCCACCCCGAACCTGCAAGGGGAGAACCGGCCGCCGGACCACGAGTCCGGCTGAGCCGGGGCGGCCGCCGCCCTTGCCCGGCGGCCGCCCGGTCGTTCAGACGACCTGGCGCAGTTCCGGCGTGGCGCCGGCCCGGCGCTTCTGCGCCCGCACCAGCCGTTCCATGGTCTGCAGGCCGCGCTCGCCCAGGCGCATGGCGGCGTCCACCCAGGTGGTGGTCACCTGCATGAGCTCGTCCAGGCTGACCGGGTTGCAGGTCATGCGCACCGTGTTCATCGAACGCAGGGCATTGCCCATGCGGCGGCGGCGGCGGACCAGCTCGCGGGCGGCCTGCAGGCCTTCGCCGCGCGGGACCAGGAAGTCCACCACGCCCATCCGGTGCAGCTCCTCGGCCGAGTAGACATTGCCGTCGAGCATCATGCGCTCGGCCTGGGCCGGGCTGACCCGGCGCGACAGGAAGGTGTAGGCGCCCATGCCCGGGAACAGGTCGAACAGCACCTCCGGGAAGCCCATGCCGGTGCCTTCCTCGGCAATGATGGTGTGGCAGCACAGCGCCGCCTCGAAGCCACCGCCGAGGGCGTCGCCCTGGACCACGGCGATGCTGTGCACGCGGTCGTCGGCGAGGCGGGCGAAGTGGAAGGCCACCGAGACGCAGAGCTGGGCGTAGGCCAGCAGGCGGGCGCGGTCGCCGGTGCGGATCAGGCGCGAGAAAAGCTCCAGGTCGCCACCGAGGTTGAACACGTCCGCGTGCGAGGCCAGCACCAGGTGGCGGATGCTGTCCTGGGCGGCGTCGGGGTCGTTGGTGATGCGGTTGGCGATCTGGCGCTGGCACTCGCGCAGCTCGACCAGCAGCTGTTCGCTGAAGCAGGGGCGGTAGCCCGGGCGGGGATCGCGGTGCATGAAGCACCATTCGATGCCGGCGTCGGTCTCCTGACGGTGCTCGATCACGCTGAAAGCAGGGTCACGGTTGATGCTCTCGATCACGGACATGGCGGCTTCTCCAGGCAAGGGTTGGGGCCCCTACACGTTCCGATGCGGGAAAGCAAGGGGTCCGGGGCAGTCTACACCCGGGCCGGGAAGCAAAAGCGAGTACCCCGGCCCAGGGGCCGGAGCAGGGGGTGCCGCCAGGGGCGGCTCAGGCGGTGGCGGCCTTGGCCGAGTCCCTGAGCTCGCGGCGCAGGATCTTGCCGACGTTGGACTTGGGCAGCTCGGTGCGGAACTCGACCACCTTGGGCTGCTTGTAGCCGGTGAGGTTGTGCCGGCAGTACTCCTTCACCGCCTCGGCGGTGAGGTTCGGATCCTTGCGCACGATCACCACCTTGACCGCCTCGCCGGAGCGCTCGTCCGGGATGCCGACGGCGGCGACCTCGAGCACGCCGGGCATGGCGGCGATCACGTCCTCGACCTCGTTCGGGTACACATTGAAGCCCGAGACCAGGATCATGTCCTTCTTGCGGTCGACGATGTAGAAGAAGCCCTTCTCGTCCATCTTCGCCATGTCGCCGGTGTGCAGCCAGCCTTCGGCGTCGATGACCCGGGCGGTTTCCTCCGGCCGGTTCCAGTAGCCGGCCATCACCTGCGGGCCGCGGATGCACAGCTCGCCGACCTCGCCGACCGGCAGCTGCCGGCCTTCCTCGTCCTTGACGCAGGCCTCGGTGGAGGGAATGGGCAGGCCGATCGAACCGTTGTAATCCGGCAGGTCCATCGGGTTGATGCAGGCCGCCGGCGAGGTTTCGGTCAGGCCGTAGGCCTCGACCAGGGTGACGCCGGTGACCTTCTTCCAGCGTTCGGCGACGGCGCGCTGCACGGCCATGCCGCCGCCCAGGGCCAGGTGCAGGCGGGAGAAGTCCACCTGCTCGAAGCCGGGAGTGTTGAGCAGGCCGTTGAACAGGGTGTTCACGCCGGTGATGGCGGTGAAGCGGATCTTGCGCAGCTCCTTGACGAAGCCCTTCATGTCGCGCGGGTTGGTGATCAGGTAGTTCAGGCCGCCGAATTTCATGAACACCAGGCCGTTCGCCGTCAGCGCGAAGATGTGGTACAGCGGCAGCGCCGTGATGATGACTTCCTCGCCGGGGGTGGCGTTGGAGCCCAGCCACATCGAGGCCTGCTGCATGTTCGCCACCAGGTTGCGGTGGGTGAGCATGGCGCCCTTGGCCACGCCGGTGGTGCCGCCGGTGTACTGCAGGAAGGCGATGTCATGGCCGCGGATGTCCAGGCGCGGCAGCTCGTGCCGGGCGCCCAGGCGCAGGGCCTCGTTGAAGCGGATCGAGCCGGGCAGGGAATACTCCGGCACCTGCCGGCGCACGTGCCGCAGCACGAAGTTCACCAGCGGGCCCTTGGGGAAGCCGAGCATGTCACCGACGCCGGTCACCAGCACCTGCCGCAGTGGCGTCTCCGCCACCACTTCCTGGACGACGTGGGCGAAGTTCTCCAGCACCACGATGGCGGCCGCGCCGGAATCCACCAGCTGGTGCTTGAGCTCGCGGGCGGTGTACATCGGGTTGGTGTTGACCACCGTCAGGCCGGCCCGCAGCACGCCGAAGATGGCGATGGGGTACTGCAGGATGTTCGGCATCATCAGGGCGACGCGGTCACCCTTCTTGAGCTTGAGCTCGTGCAGCAGGTAGCTGGCGAACCGGGCGCTGAGCCGGTCGACCTCGGCGTAGGTCAGCTGCTTGCCGAAATTGGAGAAGGCCGGGCGGTCGGCGTACTGGCTGCAGGTTTCCTCGAGGACGGAAACGATGGAGGGGTACTTGTCCACATCCACTTCCGCCGGGATACCCTGCGGATAGCTGGCCAGCCAAGGACGTTCCGAACCCATGCCCATTCCCTCTGTGAATGACGTTTTCCGCCCGCTTCCGTGCCCACCATACGGCCGGGCATCGAATTCGAGTAATGGCTCGATTGGACCACAGGCCCCCAAGGCAGGCAAGGCGCGACCGGACCGTTTCGCGACCCTTTCGGCGGTCCTGGTGATGGCTTTGTCTCTGCTGCTGTCGGCCTGCGGGCGGGAGCCCCCGGAGCGGGCGCTCCGGGCCACCATCGCCGCCATGGAGACGGCCGCCGAGGCCCGCGATACCGATGCGCTGATCGGGCACCTGTCCGCGGATTTCATCGGCCCGGATGGCATGGACCGCGACGGCCTGCGCCGTTACCTGGCCTTGATCTGGCTGCGCAACCGCGAGGTCGGGGTCAGCCTCGGACCGGTCGAGGTGGAACTGCTGGGAGAGGGGGCGCGGGCCGAGTTCACCGCCGCCACCCGTGGCGGCGGCGGGCTGATTCCCGACCGCGTGTACCGGGTGAAGACCGGCTGGCGCCTGGAGGGTGGCGAGTGGCGCCTGCTGTCGGCCGAATGGGAGCCGGTGCTGTAGGACCGGGCCAGGCAGGCCGGCAACAGGAAGGGGCGGCCGAAGCCGCCCCCGTCGGATGTCGCCGTCGGGTAGCGGCCGCCGCGGCGGCCGCTGCCGGGCTCAGGCCGCCTTCTTCGCGGCCAGCTGGCGCAGCACGTAGTGCAGGATGCCGCCGTGGCGGAAGTACTCCACTTCCTTCGGCGTAAGCAGCAGCACGCGGACCTGGAAGCGGACCTCGCTGCCGTCCGGACGGGTGGCGACCACGCTGGCTTCCTTGGCGGCGCCGTCCTGCAGGCCGGTGACCGACAGCACCTCGTCGCCCTTCAGACCCAGGGTCTGGGCGTTCTGGCCGGGCAGGAACTGCAGCGGCAGCACACCCATGCCGACCAGGTTGGAGCGGTGGATGCGCTCGAAGCTCTCGGCGATCACCGCCTTCACGCCCAGCAGGTTGGTGCCCTTGGCCGCCCAGTCACGCGAGGAGCCGGTGCCGTATTCCTTGCCGGCCAGCACCACCAGCGGCACGCCCTCGGCCTTGTAGCGCATGCAGGCGTCGTAGATTGCCAGCTTCTCGCCCGAGGGGTAGTGGATGGTGTTGCCGCCTTCCTCGCCGCCCAGCATCAGGTTCTTGATGCGGATGTTGGCGAAGGTGCCGCGCACCATCACGTCGTCGTTGCCGCGGCGCGAGCCGTAGCTGTTGAAG
>DATGPR010000113.1:0-2782 GCA_035304725.1 Arenimonas sp. | reverse complement strand
CTCAGGGTCGGGGCGTGGAAGCCGAAGTCGATCAGGCGCTTGGCCACGTCCTCGGCGGACACGCCGGTGGCGTCCTTGAGCGGGCGCAGGTCGAGGATGCACTCGTGCGCCACCAGGCCGTTGCGGCCGGTGTAGAGCGTCCTGTAGTGCGGCGCCAGGCGGCGGGCGATGTAGTTGGCGTTGAGCAGGGCCACCTGGGTGGCCTTGCGCAGGCCGGCGGCGCCCATCAGGGCGATGTACATCCAGCTGATCGGCAGGATGCTGGCGCTGCCGTAGCTGGCGGCGCTGACCATGCCACCGCCTTCCTTCGCACCCAGGGCCCTGGGCAGGAAGGGCGCCAGGTGCGACTTCACCGCGCAGGGACCGACGCCGGGGCCGCCGCCGCCGTGCGGGATGCAGAAGGTCTTGTGCAGGTTCAGGTGGCTGACGTCCGAGCCCCACTTGCCGGGCTTGGCGACGCCGACCAGGGCGTTCATGTTGGCGCCGTCGGTGTACACCTGGCCGCCGTGGGCGTGGATGATCTCGCAGATCTCGACGATGTCCTCCTCGAACACGCCGTGCGTGGACGGGTAGGTGATCATCAGCGCCGCCAGGCGGTCGCTGTACTTCTCGGCGTTGCGGCGGATGTCCTCGACGTCGACATTGCCGTTGGCGTCGCACTTGGTGACGACCACGGTCATGCCGCACATCTGGGCGCTGGCCGGGTTGGTGCCGTGCGCCGACTCCGGGATCAGGCAGATGTCGCGCTGGGCCTGGCCGTTGGCGCGGTGGTAGGCACGGATGGCCAGCAGGCCGGCGTACTCGCCCTGGGCGCCGGAATTGGGCTGCAGGCTGACGGCGTCGTAGCCGGTGCACTCCACCAGCATGGCCTCGAGCTCGGCGATCAGCTGCCGGTAGCCCTCGGCCTGCTCGGCCGGCGCCAGCGGGTGGATGTTGGCGAACTCCGGCCAGGTGACCGGGATCATCTCCGCGGTGGCATTGAGCTTCATCGTGCAGCTGCCCAGCGGGATCATCGTGCGATCCATGGCCAGGTCCTTGTCCGCCAGCGAGCGCATGTAGCGCAGCAGCTCGTGCTCGCTGTGGTGGGTGTTGAAGACCGGGTGGGTCATGAAGGCGCTGCCGCGTTCCAGCGTCGCCGGGATCAGCGACGGCGCCTCGCCGTCGAGGGCGTCCACCGAGGGCAGGGTGGCACCGGCCGGGGCGAAGATCTTCCACAGCAGGGCCAGGTCCTCGCGGGTGGTGGTCTCGTCGAGGGAGATGCCGATGCGGCCGTCGCCGAAGTCGCGCAGGTTCACCTGCTGCTCGCGGGCCCTGGCCAGCAGGGCGGCGGCCTGGTCGCCGGTGTCGATGCAGAGGGTGTCGAAGGCGCTGTCGTTGACCAGGCGGCAGCCGAAGCCGCGCAGGCCGGCGGCGAGGATGGCGGTCATGCGGGCGACGCGGCGGGCGATCCGGCGCAGGCCATCGGGGCCGTGGTAGACCGCGTACATCGAGGCCATCACCGCCAGCAGCACCTGCGCCGTGCAGATGTTGGAGGTGGCCTTCTCGCGGCGGATGTGCTGCTCGCGGGTCTGCAGGGTCAGGCGGTAGGCGGGGCGGCCCTCGGAATCCACCGAGACGCCGATCAGGCGGCCGGGCATGGAGCGCTTGAAGGCGTCCTTGCAGGCCATGAAGGCGGCATGCGGGCCGCCGAAGCCGAAGGGCACGCCGAAGCGCTGGCTGTTGCCGATGACGATGTCGGCGCCCATCTCGCCCGGCGGCTTGAGCAGGGTCAGGGCCAGCAGGTCGGTGGCGAAGACGAACAGGGCCTGGTGCGAATGCACGGTTTCGGCATCGGCGCTCCAGTCCTCGATCCAGCCGCTGGAGGCCGGGTACTGCACCAGGGCGCCGAAGTAGTCGCCCTTGCCCAGGGCGGCGCGGAAGTCGGCGGTGCTGGCGGCGATCTGCAGGGTGATGCCCATGGGCTCGGCGCGGGTGCGCAGCACCTCCAGGGTCTGCGGATGCACGTCGCCGGCGACCAGGAAGGTGTTCGACTTCGACTTGGCCGAACGCTTGGCCAGGGTCATGGCCTCGGCGGCGGCGGTGGCCTCGTCCAGCAGGGAGGCGTTGGCGATCTCCATGCCGGTCAGGTCGGCGCACATCTGCTGGAAGTTGATCAGGGCCTCCATGCGGCCCTGGGAGATCTCCGCCTGGTAGGGCGTGTAGGCGGTGTACCAGGCCGGGTTCTCGAGGATGTTGCGCAGGATGACCTTGGGCGTGTGGGTGCCGTAGTAGCCCTGGCCGATGAAGCTGCGGAAGACCTGGTTCTTCTTCGCGATGGCGCGGATGCGCTCCAGCGCTTCCTCCTCGCTCAGCGCGCCGGGCAGGTCCAGGCCGCCGGTGGCCTTGATGCTGGCGGGCACGATGGCCTCGGTCAGCGCGTCCAGGCTGTCATAGCCCAGCACGCCCAGCATGTGGGCGATCTCGGCGTCGTTGGGGCCGATGTGGCGTTCGATGAAGACGTCGTGGTGCTCGAGCTGGCGCAGGCTTTCGCGGGTCATGGCAGGTCCGGACAGGGCAGGGCGCGTGCGTGCCGCACGTGGGCGCCCCTCTGTCCTTTTGCCTGAGAGTTTTGGGCCTGGGCCCATGCCCCTTCGGCGCCGGCTCGGCCGGTCTCTCCAGAGTTTTCTCGGCCGGCGGTACGGTGGCCTGAGCGATTACGGGCGTTGCGCCTTCGGCAGCGGGCCTGACCCGCTTCTCCCGCCGGGGAGTACAGCGGGCGGGATTATACCCGCCGGGGCCGGGC
>DATGPR010000112.1:0-7654 GCA_035304725.1 Arenimonas sp. | reverse complement strand
CTTCATCAGGCCGATGTTGCCTTCCTGGATCAGGTCCAGGAACTGCAGGCCGCGGTTGGTGTACTTCTTGGCGATGGAGATCACCAGGCGCAGGTTGGCCTCGACCATCTCCTTCTTGGCCTTGCGCGCCTTGGCCTCGCCGTAGGCCATGGCCCGGTTGATTTCCTTGATGTCCGGCAAGGTCAGGTACAGCGACTGCTCGATGCCGATCAGTTTCTGCTGCTCGGCGATAATCTCGTCGCGGTGCTCGCGCATGCCCGAGGACCACTTCTGCTTGCGGCGGATGACCTCGTCGGCCCAGCCCAGGTTGGTCTCGTTGCCCGGCCAGGCGCGCAGGAAGTCCTTGCGCGGCATCTTCGCCAGGCGGGTGCAGATGTCGAGCACCTTGCGCTCGTGCTCCTTGATGGAATTGACCACGTCGCGCAGCTTGCGCACGAAGGCATCCATCAGCGCCAGCGGCAGCTTCAGGCGCAGGAACTCGGCCGCCATTTCCTCGCGGGCCTTCAGGGTCTTCTTGTCGGTCGGGCCGTACTTGGCGTAGGCCTTCTGGAACTTGGTGTACAGCGCCTTGAGCGTGTCCATGCGCCGGCCGACCTCGGCCGGGTCGGGACCGGTATCGACGGCGGCGTCGGCATCCTCGTCGCCGGCGGCCTCCTCGTCTTCCTCGTCGGCGTCGACGTCGGCGTCCTCATCCATGGCGGCGACCGGGATCTCCTCCTCCGGCTGCTCCATGTCGAGGAAGCCCACCACCACCTCGTTCAGGCGCTTCTTGCCCTCGAGGTGCTGGTCGTAGTCCTCCAGCAGCATCTGCACCGACCAGGGGAAGCTGGCCAGCGAGGCGTGCACCTGGTTCAGGCCTTCCTCGATGCGCTTGGCGATGGCGATCTCGCCTTCGCGGGTCAGCAGCTCGACCGAGCCCATCTCGCGCATGTACATGCGCACCGGGTCGGTGGTGCGGCCACCCTCGGTGTCCAGGGCGGTCAGGGCGGCGGCGGCTTCCTCGGCGGCGGTGTCGTCGGCGTCGCGGCTGCCGGAGCTGTCGGACAGCAGCAGCGTCTCGGCATCGGGCGCCACTTCGTGCACCTCGATGCCCATGCCGTTGATCATGCCGATGATGTCTTCGATCTGCTCCGGATCGACGATGTCATCGGGGAGGTGGTCGTTCACCTCGGCATAGGTCAGGTAACCCTGCTCCAGGCCCTTGCTGATCAGCTGCTTGATTTCGGACTGCTGAGCCGGACGATCGTTGGCCATGTAAGGAAATCCCGCTGCTGGGAAAATGGAACCGCGCAGTATACAGGCGGCTGGAAGCCCCTGCCATGCTGTTGAACGGTAAGGATTTTTAGGCCGTTCAGGTCTGCAACCAGAAGGTCACCGGGCCGTCATTGACCAGGCTGACCACCATGTGGGCGCCGAAACGCCCGGTTTCAACCACCGGGTGAAGGGCCCGGCACCGTTCCAGCAAACGCTCGAATCCGGCCCGGGCGGCCTCTGGTGGGGCCGCCGAGGTGAAGCTGGGTCGCAGGCCCTTGCGGGTGTCGGCGGCCAGGGTGAACTGGCTGACCAGCAGCAGGCCGCCCCCGGTCTGGGCCAGGGACAGGTTCATCCGGCCCTCGGCATCGGAAAACACCCGATAGGCCAGCAGCCGCTCGGCCATGCGCTCGATGCTGGCCTCGTCGTCCTGGGGCTGCACGGCCACCAGGGCCAGCAGGCCGGGGCCGATCGCCCCCACCACTTCGTCGTCCACCCGGACGGAGGCCTCGGTCACGCGCTGGATCAGGGCAATCATGCCGGCATCCTCGCCGGCCGCCGCGACGGTGGTCAACGGCGCCTGAACGCCATCCCGTAAACTCGGGCCATGTCCGCCTCCGATGTCGCCGCCCGCCTCCTGTATGCCCTGGCCTGGCTGGTGGGCCGGCTGCCCCTGCGGACGCAGCAGGGCCTGGGCGCGGCCCTGGCGCGCTTCGCCTACTGGAAGAACACCCGCGAGGCCAAGGTGACCCGGCGCAACCTGGCCCTGGTGCCCGAGGCCGCCGGCGGCATGGAGCCGGAGCAGGCGGTGCGCGCCATCCTGGCCCAGACCGGCCGCAATGCCTTCGAGACCCTGCGCATCTGGACCCGCCCGCGCCGCGACAACCTGGCCCTGGTGAAGGCGGTGCACGGCGAGGAGCAACTGCAGGCCGCCCTGGCCGCCGGCCGCGGCGTGATCATTGCCGCGCCGCACTACGGCAACTGGGAGCTGCTGATCGAGTTCATGGCGGCGCGCGGCCCCTTCTCCCTGGTCTACCGGGTGCCGGAGAGCCGCACCGGCGACGCCTTCCTGCGCCTGGCCCGCGGCGGCGAGAACGTGCGCCTGGTGCCGGCCGAAGCCAGTGCCATGCGGCCGCTGTTCCGCGCCCTGCAGGCCGGCGAGGTGGTCGGCATCACTCCCGACCAGCAGCCCAAGCTGGGCAATGGCGAGTTCGCACCCTTCTTCGGCATGCAGGCGCTGACCCTGAGCCTGATCCCCAAGCTGGCCGCGCGCAGCGGCGCGACGGTGCTGATGGGCTTTGCCGAACGTGGCGCCGACGGCCGGTTCGAGGTGCATTTCCAGCCCGCCGACCCCGCCGTGGCCGACCCGGACCTGGCCCGCGCCACCGCCGCCATGAACGCCGGCATCGAAGCGGTGGCGCGCCGCGACCCCAGCCAGTACCAGTGGACCTACAAGCGCTACACGCTGCGCCCGCCGGGCTCCGGCGAGGCCAATCCCTATCCGCGCGACTGCAGGTGAACGCATGACCGAAACCGCCACGTCCCCCGTCGAGTCCGCCGCCGCCGGCCTGCAGGAAGGCGCCTGGCATCCGCTGCCCGAGGCGGCCGCCAGCGCCGCCGGCCTGGTCGGCGGACTGACCGGCCTGGTCCCCGGCATTGTCCTGGCGGGCCTGGCGGGCGGTTGGGTGCCCGGCGCCTGGTGGCTGCGGCTGTGCGTGGGCCTGCTGGTGCTGCTGCTGGTGCCCATGTCGCTGGCCCTGCTCGCCCGGGTCCGCGTCCGCCGGGTGCGCTGGTGCCTGGACGCGCGCGGCCTGTACGTGTGCCGCGGCCTGCTCTGGCGGCACGAGATCCTGGTGCCGCGCAGTCGCGTCCAGCACCTGGACATCGAACGCGGGCCGGTGGAGCGGCACTTCGGCCTGGCCACCCTGATCGTGCACACCGCCGGCACGCGCATGCACGCGCTGCGCCAGGCCGGCTTCAACGACGCCGAGGCGGTGGCGCTGCGCGACATCCTGGTGCCGGAGGCCAGGCGGCATGACGACGCCCTCTGATCCGAAGCCGACGCCGTCGGAAGCGGCCGCGGCGATGGCGGTCGCCGGCGAACGTCGGCTGCACCCGCTGTCCTGGCTGTTCGTGGCGATCCAGCAGCTCAAGCAGTTCGCCCTGCCGCTGCTGGTGCTGCTGGTCACCGGCCGCGGCAACACCTGGGAACTCTGGGGCATGGTCGGCGCCGGCGGCCTGGTGCTGTATTCGCTGCTGCTGTACTTCACCTGCCGCTTCCGCATCGAGGACGACGCCATCGTCATCCGCAGCGGCGTCCTGCAGCGGACCGTGCGCAACATCCCCTTCAGCCGGATCCACAACGTCGCCCTGCACCAGACCCTGCTGCACCGCATCGCCGGCGTCGCCGAGGTACGGCTGGAATCGGCCGGCGGCGCCAAGCCCGAAGCCGAGATGCGGGTGCTGTCGCTGGCCGATGCACAGGCGCTGGAGGAACTGGTGCGCGGCCAGCACGGCGAAGCGGAGGCCGGCGCCGATCCGCAGGCCGGGCCGCCGCCTTCGCGCGTCCTGCTGCAACTGCCGACTTCGGAAGTGCTCCGGCTGGGCCTGATCTCCAACCGCGGAATGATCGTGCTCGCGGCCATGTTCGGCGTGCTGGCCCAGACCGGGGAAGGCTTCGGCGAGATGATCGAGGGCAGCGCCAGGCTGGTGGCCGGCTGGGTGAAGCAGCAGCACCTGGACAGCGCCTCCACCCTGATCGGTGCGCTGGTGCTGTTCCTGGCCGCGATCATCCTCATGCGGGTGTTGTCGGTGGTGCTGGCGCTGCTGCAGTTCCACGGCTTCACCCTGAGCGAATCGGGGCGGCGGCTGAGCGCCGAACGCGGCCTGCTCACCCGCATGCGCGCCAGCCTGCGCCGCGACCGCATCCAGGCCTGGAGCCTGCGCGAGACCCTGCTGCACCGCTGGTTCGGCCGGCAGAGCCTGCGGGTGGATTCGGCCAACCTGGCCCAGGTCCACGACGACCGCGCCCTGCGCGACCTGGCGCCGGTGGCGACGCCGGACACGGTGGACGGCCTGATCCGGCACCTGCTGCCCGGCGCCAGCTGGCCGCTGCAGCAGTGGCATCGCCTGCATCCGCGCGCCTGGCGCCGCCAGTTCACCCTGCCGGCGGTGGTGACGGTGCTGCTCGCCGCCGGGCTGGGCTGGAAGGAAGGCCTGCCCGGCCTGTGCCTGCTGCTCCTGTTGCCGCTGTGGCTGCTGCGCGCGCGGGTGTGGGCGCGCCATGCCGGCTATGCCTTCGAGTCGGGCGTGATCGCCGTGCGCGAGGGCTGGCTGGACAAGCGTTGGCGCTTCGCCGAAGTGCGCAAGTTGCAGGCGGTGAAGCTCAGCCGCTCGCCCCTCGACCGCTGGCACGGCATGGCCACGCTCTGGCTGGACACCGCCGGCGCCAATGCCATGGAGATGCCGCTGCGCATCCGCTACCTGCCGCTGGACGAGGCCATCGCCCTGCGCGACCGGCTGGCGCCGGAGCTGGAAGCCCCCGTCATTCCCGCCAGAACGCCGGCGTAAGCAGCACCAGCAGCGAGAACACTTCCAGGCGCCCGAGGATCATGCCCAGGGTGCCCAGCCAGACTGCGGCGTCGCTGGCGGTACCGAAGGTGGTGGACACCTCGCCCAGGCCCGGGCCGAGGTTGGCCAGGGTCGCCACGGCGGCGCCGTAGGACGACTCCAGGTCCAGGCCGGTCATGTTCATGCCGATCACCAGCAGGCCGAAGCACAGCATCCAGATGGCGATGAAGCCACTGACCGAGAGCACCACGCTCTCGGACACGCGCCGGCCGCCCATCTTCACCAGGAACTGCGCCTTTGGGTGCACCAGTTGCTTGATCTCGCGATAACCCTGGCGCACCACCATCACCACGCGCGCCACCTTCAGCCCGCCGACGGTGGAGCCGGAACAGCCGCCGATCACCGCGATGGTCACCACCAGGAAGGGTGCCGGGCCGGTCCAGTGGTCGAAACCGGCGACGGCGAAACCCGAGGTGGTGATGCTGGAGACGACCTGGAAGCAGGCGACGCGGAAGGACTCGCCCAGGTGCGCGTAGTCGCCGCCGAACCACAGCACGGCCGTCACCAGCAGCACCGCCCAGGCGACGATGCGCAGGAAGGCGCGAAGCTCCGAATCGGTGCCGTACACCGACATCGAGGCCCGCCGCCAGGCGACGTAGTGCAGGCCGAAGTTGATGCCGCCCAGCAGCATGAACAGGATGGCGATCGACTCCAGCAGGGCGCTGTCCCAGTGGCCGAAGCCGACGTCGTGGGTGGAGAAGCCGCCGGTGGACACCGTGCTCATGGCGTGGCCGACGGCATCGAACAGGCTCATGCCGGCCACCCAGTAGGCCGCCGCGCACAGCACCGTCAGGCCGAAGTACACCGCCCACAGGGCCTTGGCCGTCTCGGCCACGCGCGGGGTCAGCTTGGTGTCCTTGGTGGGGCCGGTGGATTCGGCACGGAACAGCTGGGTGCCGCCGATGCGCAGCATCGGCAGGATGGCCACGGCCAGGATGACGATGCCCATGCCGCCGAGGAACTGCAGCGACTGCCGGTAGAACAGCACGCTGCGCGGCAGCCCGTCGAGCTCGCTGATCACCGTGGCGCCGGTGGTGGTCAGGCCCGAGGTCGCCTCGAAGATGGCGTCGGTGTAGCTCAGGTAGGGCGGCGCGTGCACGAAGGGCAGCGCCGAGACCAGGCTGGCGAACACCCAGGTCAGGGTGACGATCAGGAAGCCGTCGCGCAGGCGCAGCTCGTAATGCACCCGCCGCACCGGCAGCCACAGCGCCAGGCCTACCGCCGAGCTGCCCAGGAAGCTGGCGAAGAACACCGGCGCCATGCCTTCCTCGTGCCAGAGCAGGGCCAGCAGCGCCGGCGGCAGCTTGCTCAGCGAGGACAGGACGATGATGACGCCCAGGATCTTCTGGATGGCCCGCAGGCGTTGGCTCACAGCCAGGTGGCTCCGGTCTGGAACAGGGCGCTCACCGTCGCCAGCTCGCGCTTGTCCATCACGAACAGGATGACGTGGTCCTCCGGCTCGATCACCAGGTCGTGGTGGGCGATCAGCAGCTTGTCGCCGCGGACCAGGCCACCGATGGTGGTGGCCGGCGGCAGCTCCAGCTCGTCCAGGCTGCGGCCGACCACCCGCGAGGTGCGGCGGTCGCCGCGCACCACCGCCTCGATGGCCTCGGCGGCGCCACGGCGCAGCGAGTACACCCGCGCCGGCGCGCCCTCGCGGATGTGCGCCAGCAGCGCGCCCAGCGTGACCAGCTGCGGGCTGACGGCGATGTCGATCGAACCGCCCTCGACCAGCTCGGCATAGGCCGGCCGGTTGATCAGCGAGACCACCCGCGGGCAGCCCATGCGCTTGGCCAGCATGGCCGAGAGGATGTTGGCCTCGTCCTCGTTGGTCATCGCGCAGTAGACATCGGTCTGGTCGATGTTCTCCTCGCGCAGCAGGTCCTCGTCGGCGCAGTCGCCGACCAGGACGATGGAGTTCAGCAGGTCCTCGGCAATGTCGCGGGCGCGCTCGCGCGAGCGTTCCACCACCTTGACCGAGTAGCGGTTCTCCAGGTTCCTGGCGAGGGTGCGGCCGATGTTGCCGCCGCCGGCGATCATCACGCGCCGGGCCGGGCGCTCGTCGACCCGGCGCAGCTCGCTCATCACCGTGAGGATGTTGCGGCGGTCGGCGAGGAAGAAGACCTCGTCCTCGACCTCGATCACCGTGCTGGCCTCGGGCTTGACCGGCCGGCCCTGGCGGAAGATCGCCGCCACGCGCGCGTCCACGCCCGCCGGCAGGTGCTCGCGCAGCTCGCGGATCTCGTGCCCGACCAGGGCGCCGCCCGGCACCGCCCGCACTGCCACCAGCTGGGCGCGGCCGTCGGCGAAGTCCAGCACCTGCAGGGCGCCGGGGTATTCGATCAGGCGTTCGACGTGGCGGCAGACCAGCTGCTCGGGGCTGATCGCGGCGCTGACGGCGCTGTCGGGGCCGGCCAGCTCCGGCACCTCCAGGAACTGCGATTCGCGCAGCCGCGCCACCCGTGCCGGGGTGCGGAAGTAGTGCTGGGCCACCTGGCAGGCGACCAGGTTGACCTCGTCGCTGGAGGTCACCGCCACCAGCAGTTCGGCATCCTCGGCGCCGGCCTGGGCCAGCACGTTGGGCAGCGAGGCATGGCCGACCACGGTGCGGATGTCGAGTTTCTCGGCCAGGTCGCGCAGGCGGTGGGTGTCGGTGTCCACCACCGTGATGTCGTTGTTCTCGGAGGCCAGCGAGGCGGCCACCGAGGAACCCACCTGTCCGGCACCGAGGATCAGGATCTTCATGACGGACGGACCTTCCCTGTCGGCACGG
>DATGPR010000111.1:0-4253 GCA_035304725.1 Arenimonas sp. | reverse complement strand
CAGCGGATCGTCCTCATGCCCAGGCCTCGTCGATGGCGCTGGCGGTGACCTCGGCCAGCAGCCGCAGTTCCTCCTCGCCCACGCAGTAGGGCGGCATCCAGTAGAGGATGTCGCCCAGCGGCCGCAGCACCACGCCGCGCGCGATCGCATGCCGGTAGGCGCGCAGGCCGGCGCCGCTGTCGGGCCGGGCATCGCTGTTGGGCGCGGGCCGCGTCTCGATGGCGAGGATCATGCCGGTCTGCCGCACATCCGCCACATTGGGGTGATCGCGCAGCGGCGCCGCCAGCTCGGCCATGCGCGCGGCGGTGCCGCGGTTGCGCGCCAGCACCCCGTCTTCCCCGAAGATGCGCAGCGAGGCCAGCGCCGCCGCGCAGGCCAGCGGATTGCCGCTGTAGCTGTGCGAATGCAGGAAGGCGCGCTCGCGCGAATCGTCCAGGAAGGCCTCGTACACGTCCCGGGTGGTCAGCACCGCCGACAGCGGCATGAAGCCGCCGGTGATGCCCTTGGACAGGCAGAGGAAGTCCGGGGCGATGCCGGCCTGCTCGCAGGCGAACAGGGTGCCGGTACGGCCGAAGCCGACGGCTATCTCGTCGGCGATCAGGTGCGCGCCATGCGCGTCGCAGATCTCCCGCGCCCGCCGCAGATAGGCCGGATGATGCATGCGCATGCCGCCAGCGCACTGCACCAGCGGCTCCAGGATCAGGGCGCTGATCGTGCCTTCGTTGGCCTCGAAGATCGCCTGCAGCTGCTCTGCCCGGCGCAGCGCGCAGGCCTCGGCCGATTCGCCCGGCTCGGCCTCGAAGGCATCGGGTGAGGGCGCGAACAGCGGCTCCAGCAGCAGCGGCGCATAGACGCGGCGGTACAGCGGGATGTCGCCCATCGACAGCGCGCCCAGGGTCTCGCCGTGGTAGCTGTTGCTGAGCGCGATGAAGCGGGTGCGCCGCTCGTCGCCGCGGTTGCGGTGGCAGTGGAAGCTCATCTTCAGCGCCACCTCGATCGCCGCCGAACCGTTGTCGGCGTAGAACACGCGCGCCAACGGCGCCCGCCCGGCCTGGCGCGGCGCCACCGCCAGCAGGCCCTCGGCCAGGCGCAGGCCCGGCTCGTGCGAGAAGCCGGCGAAGATCACATGCTCCAGCTCGCGGGCCTGGGCAGCGATCGCCTCGGCGATGCGCGGCTCGGCATGACCGAACAGGTTGGTCCACCAGCTGCTGACCGCGTCCAGGTAGCGGCGCCCGTCCACGCCCTCCAGCCAGGCGCCGCGGCCGCGCCGGATCGGCACCAGCGGCAGGGTGTCGGGGTGCTCGCGCATCTGCGTGCAGGGATGCCAGAGCACGGCCAGGTCGCGGTCGCGCCAGGCCAGGGCCTCGGCCAGGGCGGCCGGATGGGGCGTGTTGTCCATGCCGGGAATGATCCGCGCCGGCCCCCGGCCTGTCCACGCCGGGACGGGCCGGCGTGCAGCGGCTAGAATCCGGGCATGTCCCTGCCGCCGCGTCCCCTGCCCACCATCCATCATCGCGAGGTCCAGGAAACCGGCGGCTCCCGCCGGGAATGGCTGGACCTGGAGTTCAGCAACGGCGAGCGCCGGCGCTACCACCGGCTGCTCAGCCCCGGCCTGGGCTCGGTGATCATCGCCGCCGTGCCGGAACCGGGCACCGTGCTGCTGGTGCGCGAATACGCCGCCGGCCTGCACCGCTACGAGCTCGGCCTGCCCAAGGGCAAGATGGATGCCGGCGAGAGCGTGCTGGAAGCCGCCAACCGCGAGCTCAAGGAAGAAGTGGGCATGGGCGCGCGCCGGCTGACCCTGCTTCGCAAGATCAGCACCGCACCCACCTACATGGAACATTCCATCCACCTGGTCCTGGCCGAGGACCTGTATCCCGAGCGTCTGCCCGGCGACGAGCCGGAACCGCTGGAGGTCATCCCCTGGCGCCTGGACCGCCTGGGCGAACTGGCCCTGCGCGAGGACTGCTCCGAAGGCCGTTCGCTGGCCGCCCTTTTCATCGTCCGGGAAGTCCTGGAGGGACGCGCGTGACCGAGCTGCGCGAAGCCTGCATCGCCCTGGCCCGCGCCGCCGGCGCCGCCATCCTCGACGTCTATGCCCGCGATTTCAGCGTCGAGGCCAAGGACGACGATTCGCCATTGACCCAGGCCGACCTGGCTTCGCACCGCATCATCTGCGAGGGCCTGCGCCGGCTCGACCCGGCCATTCCCGTGCTGAGCGAGGAAGCCGCCGGCATCGCCTGGGAGGAGCGCCGCACCTGGTCGCGCTACTGGCTGGTGGATCCGCTCGACGGCACCCGCGAATTCGTCAAGAAAAACGGCGAGTTCACCGTCAACATCGCCCTGGTGGAAGGCCACCGGCCGGTGCTGGGCGTGGTCTACGCCCCGGTGTTCGACTACCTGCTGCACGCGCAGGCAGGCGAGGGTGCCTGGCTGCGCGAACCGGGCGGCGACATCCCGCTGTCGACGCGGCGGCCGGCGACCACGCCGCTGCGCGTCGCCGCCAGCCGCTCGCACCTGGACCCGCGTACCGCCGCCTTCCTCGACCGGCTGGGCGAGGCCGAGCGGCATGGCCTGGGTTCCTCGCTGAAGTTCTGCCGCATCGCCGAGGGCCGGGTGGACGTCTACCCGCGCTTCGGGCCGACCAGCGAATGGGATACCGCCGCCGCCCAGTGCGTGCTCGAGGCCGCCGGCGGCGCCGTGCTCGGCCTGGATGGCCAGCCGTTGCAGTACAACCGCAAGGAATCGCTGCTCAATCCCGACTTCATCGCCCTGGGCGACGCCTCGCTGCCCTGGCGCGAATGGCTGGAGGCGGTGCCGGCGCATGGCTGACATCCGCGAGCTGCTGGAGATCATGGCCCGCCTGCGTGACCCGCAGGGCGGCTGTCCCTGGGACCTCGAGCAGGACTTCGCCAGCATCGCTCCCTACACCATCGAGGAAGCCTACGAGGTGGCCGATGCCATCCAGCGCGGCGACCTCGGGGACCTGCGCGACGAGCTGGGCGACCTGCTGCTGCAGGTGGTCTTCCACGCGCGCATGGCCGAAGAGCAGGGCGCCTTCGCTTTCGGCGACGTGGTGGCGGCCATCCGCGACAAGATGCTGCGCCGGCACCCGCACGTCTTCGGCGACGAGGTGGTGGCCGATGCCGAGGCGCAGACCGTCGCCTGGGAGGAACTCAAGCGGCAGGAGCGCCAGGCCCGCGGCGGCGGCGACGACAGCGTGCTGGCCGGCATCAGCCGCGGCCTGCCGGAATGGCAGCGGGCGGTGAAGCTGCAGAAGCGCGCCGCCACCCTCGGCTTCGACTGGCCCGGCCCGGAACCGGTGCTGGCCAAGCTGCACGAGGAAATCGAAGAGGTGCGGGCCGAGTTCCAGGCCCTGGCCGCCGGCGACGAATCGGCCCGTGACCGCCTGGAGGACGAGCTGGGCGACGTACTCTTCGTCGCCGCCAACCTGACCCGGCACGCGAAGGTGGACTTCGGCGCCGCCCTGCGCCGGGCCAATGCCAAGTTCGAGCGTCGCTTCCGTCGCATGGAGGCCCTGGCCAGGGCCGATGGCGTCGACCTGGCCAGCCTGAGCCTGGAGCAGCAGGACGCCTACTGGGACCGGGCCAAGGCCGAGGAAAAGGCCGCCGCCGCCATGGCAGAATCGGGCCAGTAGCGCCAGCGTCACGGAGGCCACCGATGGGCAAGCGTTTCGCCAGCTTCAGCGAGTTCTATCCCTTCTACCTGGGCGAGCACAGCAACCGCACCTGTCGCCGCCTGCATTTCGCCGGCAGTTCGGTGGCCCTCGGTTTCCTGGCCGCCACGGCGGTGACGCGCAATCCCTGGTGGCTGCTGGCGGCGCTGGTGTCGGGCTATGCCTTCGCCTGGGTCGGGCATTTCTTCTTCGAGAAGAACAAGCCCGCCACCTTCAGGCACCCCTTCTATTCCTTCCTGGGCGACTGGGTGATGTACCGCGACATCCTGTTGCGGCGCATTCCCTTCTGAACGCCCGCGCTCACTCCAGGAACAGCAGGAAGGCGGCCAGCACGATCAGGACGAAGGCCGCCACGTGGTTCCACTTCACCGGTTCGCCCAGGTACCACACCGAGAAGCCGGCGAAGACGAGCAGGGTCAGGATCTCCTGGATGCCCTTGAGCTGCGGCGCCGTGTAGACGGCGTGGCCGATGCGGTTGGCCGGCACCTGCAGGCAGTACTCGAACAGGGCGATGCCCCAGCTGGCGAAGATCACGATCCAGAGCGGACTGGCCTTG
>DATGPR010000110.1:0-2683 GCA_035304725.1 Arenimonas sp. | reverse complement strand
GTAGTCCTCGCCCGTGTATCCCCACCAGTCCCAGCATGCCTTCGGATTCAGCGGCAGGTAGCTCGATCGCGTCTGAGGATACAGCACGGCCACGCGGTGCAGGTCGGCCCAGGCATTGAGGCCGCTGCCGCGGGCGAAGGCGTCGCCGACGCTGCCGATGTCCTGCTGGCAGCCGTGGAAGGCGACCAGCAGGCCGCAGGCTTCGCCGGCCGCGCATTCGGGCGGCAGGTAGAGGAAGCCCTCGTCGGCCAGCAGCGGATCGCTACCCCCGGCGGCCAGGCCGGCCTGGCCGAAGCGGCGCAACTCGCCGCGCGGCTCGCCCGGCTCGCCCTCCACCGGACCGAACATCCGGCGCATCACCTCGCCAGCGGCGTCGAAGCCGCAGGCGCCCAGCCAGGGGCTGGCACCGGCCAGGCAGTCACCGCCCTCGGCGACGGTCGGCCAGACATGGCCGAAACGGCGCTCGCCGTCCCAGGTCAGCTCGAGCGCAATGCCCTCGTCCACCAGCGCGGCATAGAAGTCACGGGCGGCGGCGCCGACGGCGGGGTTCACCGTCGCGTCCTCCGTGCCATGCATGACCAGCACGCGGTCACCGGCCAGGGCCGACAGCGGCGCGGCGCGGCCATCGCCGGCGCGTTCGCGGGCGCGGGCCAGCAGCGCCTGCACGTCCGGTGCCTGCGGCTGCGCGGCGATGCAGGGACCGAGCGCGGTCTCCAGCTTTCCCTCGGCACAGCCGGGCGGGCCACCGGCGACCAGCGCCACGCCGTCCACGCGGTCGGCCAGCACCAGGTGCGACTGCGCGGCCATGTAGGCGCCGGAGGAAAGCCCGGCGAAGGCGACGCGGCCCTGCTCGATGTTCAGGCGCGGCAGCGGCTCGCCGCCACCGGCCGCGCAGGCGGTGGCCAGCAGCAGGCCCAGCGCCGGAACAAAAAGCCGGGCCGCTTGCGCGGCCCGTTGGGACCTTCCCCGGGGAAAGAGAGTCATCACACCATCAGAAGCTGTAGCGGGCGGTCAGGCTGTACTGACGCGGCGGGCCGTAGAAACCGGTCAGGATGCCCAGCGCCGGGATGTTGTAGCCGGTCGTGCGGTATTCCTTGTCGGTCAGGTTCGTGCCCTGCAGCGAGAAGGTCCAGGCATCGTTGACCTGCCAGATCAGGCCGGCGCTGAGCAGGCCGTAGCCCGGCTGCTTGATCTCCTCGGACAGGTCGGTGGTCGGATAGACCTCGCTCTGGTAGGCGTAGGTCACCCGGGCCGAGAAGTTGCCGCCGTTGGCCAGG
This sequence comes from Arenimonas sp., assembly GCA_035304725.1. Taxonomy (GTDB): domain Bacteria; phylum Pseudomonadota; class Gammaproteobacteria; order Xanthomonadales; family Xanthomonadaceae; genus Arenimonas. Next base: position 1,406 of record DATGPR010000110.1, on the reverse strand, counting down.
CCGGTGCGCCACTCGACGTTCAGGGCGCCGGAGAACTCCGGTGCGTTGGAGAACACCTGGGTGTCGGCGATGTTGGCGCCGGCGCTGATGAACTCGTCGTACTCGGCGTCCAGCCAGGCCAGGTTGCCGCTGATCAGCCAGTGTTCGTTCGGCAGCCACTGGTACTCGACCTCGATGCCGTTGACGGTGCCCTTGCCGGCGTTGGTGAAGTCGCCGAGGAAGGCGTCGTCGACGCCGTCGCCGTCGGAGTCGTAGCCGGTGAACACCGACAGCTGGATGTCCTCGTAGCGGTTGTGGAAGGCCGACAGGTTCAGGAACAGGCGCTGGTCGAGCAGGCCCATCTTGGCGCCGACCTCGAAGCTGTCCACCGACTCGTCGTCGAAGGGCAGCAGGGTGTGCGGCACGGCGGCGTTGGCGCGGATGTTGTAGCCGCCGGACTTGAAGCCGCGCGAGGCCAGGCCGTAGACCAGGATGTCCGGGTTGACCTGGTAGCCCAGGGAGATGCGCGGCGAGATGTTGCTGAAGCTGACCGTCTTGTCGAAGTCGGCCGGGACGGCGATCACGGTGTCGAAGTTGGCGTCCAGGTAGGCCCGGTTCAGCACCACCGCACGCTTGTCCTCGTCGGTGTAGCGGGCGCCGAGGTCCAGGCTCCACTTGTCGGTCAGGTCGATGGTCCAGTCGCCGTAGAGGGCGATGCTCTCGGTATAGACGGTGCCGCGGGTATCGCCGAAGGAGGCGTTGGCGAAGTTGTTCAGCACCTGGCCGCCGGCGTCGCCGTCGAACTGGTAGAAGCCGATCACGCCGCGGGATCGGCCGCCGCCGTCGTAGTTCAGCTGGATCTCGTTGCTCACCTGCTGGTCGCTGTAGAACGCCAGCACGTCGGTGATGCGGTTGGGCAGCATGTCGAAGTCGATGTTGGTCTCGGTATCCGACTCGCGCTTGGCGATGACGTACTTCAGGGAGAAGTCATCGTTGATGCGCCAGTTGACGGTGGCCGAGGCGCCCTTCATCTCGGTGTCGTTGACGTTGGGCATGCCGCTGCGGATGTCGTAGCGGTCGTCGAGCGGCTGCTGGCCGAAGCCCAGCCACGGGTCGACGACGTAGTCCAGCAGGTTGGGCGCCAGCATCTTGCCGCCGCGGACGCCGGACTGGTCGTCCAGCCAGTCCATGCTGAACTGGATGTCGAAGTTCTCGGTGACGAAGGCGCCCAGCTGCAGGCGGGCGACGTTGATTTCCTTGTCGCTGACGTCCTGGCCGGTGTAGAGGTTGCGGCCGAAGCCGTCGTGGTTGAGGCTGGCGATGGCGAAGCGGGCGCGCAGGCCGCTGTCCTCGCCGCCGATCGGGCCGCCGACGGCGGCCTTGGCGTCCAGGCGGCCGTAGTTGCCGGCAGTCAGCTCGACGGTGCC
>DATGPR010000109.1:0-4831 GCA_035304725.1 Arenimonas sp. | reverse complement strand
GCAGCTTCGGCAGCCGCAGCTTCGGCAGCAGCAGCTTCGGCAGCGGCCGCTTCGGCAGCGGCAGCTTCGGCAGCGGCAGCTTCGGCAGCGGCAGCTTCGGCAGCGGCCGCTTCGGCAGCAGCCGCTTCGGCAGCGGCCGCTTCGGCAGCAGCCGCTTCGGCAGCGGCGGCTTCGGCAGCAGCCGCTTCGGCAGCAGCCGCTTCGGCAGCGGCGGCTTCGGCAGCGGCGGCTTCGGCAGCAGCGGCTTCGGCAGCAGCAGCTTCGGCAGCAGCGGCTTCGGCCGCGGCGGCTTCGGCAGCAGCAGCTTCGGCAGCAGCGGCTTCGGCCGCGGCAGCTTCCTCAGCCTCGGCGGCCGCCAGCAGCGCCGCTTCGGCGGCGGCGATCTCGTCGGCGGACAGGCCCAGCTCGTCGGCGCCGGAAATCGAGAAGGCCGGCGCCTCTTCCTGCGTCTCGAGGAAGGACTCCAGCGAAATGTGCTCCGGCGCCGGCTCGTCGGCCGGCATCTCGCCCGCCGGCTCGGCGTCCCCGACCGGCAGCGGCTCGTCGCCCAGGCCGGCCAGCGGCTCCTCGACCAGGGATTCCTCGATCGGCAGCGCGGCTTCCTCGGCGACCGGTTCGCCGATGCCCTCGAAGGATTCGGGGCCCTCCGCCGGCGCCTCGGTGGCGGCTTCGCCGTCGAACACCGGCAGGGCCGACAGGTCCGGCTCCTCCAGCGTGACCGCGGTCGGCATGACCTCGGGCTCGGCGGACTCTTCCGGCGCCATCGGCAGGATCGGCCCGGTCGGCTCCGGCAGCGCGTCGCGCAGCGCGGCGATGCGACCGGCCAGCGCGGAATAGCTGGCCAGCGGCGCGCGCTGCTCCAGCGCGGCAACGGTCTCGCGGATGGCGGCGGCGGCCTCGCGCACCACGGCCACGCCCTCGTCACCGGGCACGTGGCGGGCGGCCAGCGCACGCTTCATGAAGCTTTCCAGCGGCGCCGTGACTTCGGTGAGCACGCTCACCTCGGTCATGGCGAAGGCGCCGTTCATGGTGTGTACCGCCCGCAGCAGCGGATCGCTGATCGGCTGCGGCGCGGCGGCGCAGCTGGCCAGCCAGCCGTCCACCGTCTCCAGGTGGCCGGCCACTTCCGGCTTGAGGATCTCGAACAGCACCGGGTCGATGGCGAAATCCACGTCGCCATCGGCCGGGGCCGCGGCAGGTTCCGCGGCTTCGAGCTCGATGCCGAAACCCGCCTCCGGCTCCGGCTCGGCGGCGGCTTCCGGCTCGGGCGCGAACGGCGCGGGCTCGGGAGCCGGCGGCGTCGCCGGTTCCGGCTCGGGCTGGGCGGCTGCCGGCGCGGCGGCCACGACGGGCGCAACGGCCACCGGCTCGTAGAACGCTTCCTCGCCGGCGGCGACGCGATCGGCCACCGCCTCGATGCCCGCCAGGTCGGCGTGCACGGTTTCGCCCTGCAGCGCCGCACGCAGCAGCGGCAGCGTGTTGAAGGCATGCTCGATCAGGCCGACCACCGCCGGGCTGGCCGGGCGGGTGCCGTCGAGCACGCGGTTGAGCATGTTCTCGACCTTCCAGCTGAACTCGCCCAGGGTCTTGGCGCCGACCAGGCGGCCGCTGCCCTTGAGCGTGTGGAAGACGCGGCGGATCGGCCGCAGCTGCTCGAGGTCGTCGGGCTTGCCGCGCCAGGCCGGCAGCAGCTGCTCGAGGTTGCCGATCTCCTCCTGGAACTCCTCCAGGAAGACTTCACGGATCTCGTCGTCGATCTCGTCACTGCTGCCGTCGAAGCCGGGGATGGCCGGCAGGCCGGCGACGCTGGCCGCCACTTCGGCCACGGGCTCGACCGCGGGCACTTCCGGCTCCGGCGCGGGCGCGGGCTCGGCCACCGGTGCCTCGAAGGCGGCCACCGGCTGCGGTTCGGGCTCGGGTTCCGGCACGGACTCGGGTTCCGGCGCCGGCTCGGCGCCGAGGTCGGGCAGCGCGCTGAGCGCCTCGGCATCCACCGGGATGCCCAGGTCGGGCATGGCGAAATCCGCCTCGGACGCCGCAACTTCGGCGGCCTCGGGCGCGGCCTCCGTTTCGACGCCGGGCTCGGTGGCCGGAGCGGCGGGCGCTTCCGGTTCCGGCGCCGCGGCAACGGGCTCGGGCGCCGCGCCGGCGGCGGGAATGACCGCGGCCGGGCTGGACGGCAGCGCTTCCTCCGGCGGCAGCGGCCAGTAGCCCAGCGCCTCCAGGTTGGTACGCGCGACCTCGAGGATCTGTTCGCGGCGCGGACGACGGTCGCGCACCGCTTCCAGGAAGTACTCGAGGCTGGCCAGGGCGTCGGCCAGGCGATCCATCTGCTGGCCGTTGGGCACGCGCCGGCGGCGCAGCAGCTCGTTCTCGGTGAAGCGGCGGACGGCGGCCAGGTAGTCCGGCGCGTCCTTCATCTCCAGGATGCGCAGCGCGCCGGCCACTTCCTCGAGCAGGCGCGGCACGTCGTTGAGCTGGGCGTGGTCCCAGTGCGTCTCGACGAAGGCGACGAAACACTGGCGGGCCTGGGCGAAGTTGGTGATCGCCTCCTTGACCAGCACCTCCAGCACCTTGCGCGCCTCGCTGCTGGGCAGCGCCGGCTCGGCGGCGGCATCGCCGCCGGCGTCGGAATCGTCGCCCAGGCGGCTGACCTGGTCATCCAGCGAGGCTTCGACGTAAAGCAGCGCGCCGGCGATATCCAGCAGCGTGGCCTCGTCGGCCGGCTTGTGCCCGGCGACGATGGCGTGGATGGCATTGCGCTGGTCCTGCACCACCCGCCTCGGCATGCCCAGGCCGAGCATGCCGAGGGTGTCGGCGACGCGGTCCAGGGCCTCGACCTGGTCGGACAGGCTGGCGGCGGCCGATTCCGGCGTGCGCAGGTGCAGGTCGAGCGCATCCTTGACCCGCAGCAGGTCTTCCTTGATGGCGGCGGCGACGGTGGACAGCAGGGCGCGGTTGCGGCCGGTCAGGCTGCCGCGCGCATGCGCCAGCTCGGACTCGCTGGGCATGTAGTCGCCCAGGCCGAAGATGTTGCGGATCTCGCCGATGCGGCCGTGGTCGGTGGGCGCGTGGGCGACGAAGTACAGCAGCTGCCGGGTCAGCTCCAGCGGCGGGTCGGAGCGGAAGGTGGCCTCGCCGCCGTCGGCCAGGCGCTTGATCTCGCGCTCGACCTTGGCCAGGGCCTGCTTGAGCGGCTTGCCGGCCTCAAAGGCGCCCTTGGCCAAGGCATCGAGGGTGCCGGCGGCGACCCAGAACAGCCGGCGCGCGTGCTCGGAACTGGTGATCGGCACCAGCTGCTCGCAGACGTCGGTGAGGTCGCGGATGGTGTTCGGGCTGTTGTCGTCCTTGAGCCAGCGCAGCAGCGCCGACTGGAACAGGCCGCGCAGGGTCTCGGCGCGGCGGCGCAGCTCGTCGGCCGGCAGCGGCTCGGCCGGGCCGGCGGCGGAGGCCGGCAGCGGCCGCGACAGGTCCGGCGAGAAAAGCACCGCCTCGGACAGGCCCTTTTCGCCGCGCACCTCGCGCAGCTCGTTGAGCAGCGGCAGCAGGACGATGGGAATGTCGCGGTGGCCGCTCTGCAGCCGCTCGAGGTAGTCGGGGAGCTGGACGATGCCGCGCATCAGCGCCGCGTAGGCGGTCTCGCGTTCGGAGACGCCGCCCTCGACCAGGGCCTTGGCCAGCTGCTCCATTTCCTCGGCCACCATGGCCGCGCCATACAGTTCGACCATGCGCAGCGTGCCCTGCACCTGGTGCAGGAAGGTCGCGCAGGCCTTGAGCTGGCCGGGGTCTTCACCCTCCTCGACATAGGCCTCGAGGGCCTGCCGGGCCTGCCGGAGCGTCTCGTCGAGCTCCGGCTTGACCCAGGTGAGCGTGGTGAAATCGATGTCTTCGTTCAGCCTCATGCCGAGGTCCCGTCAGGGCAGCCGCTCCGGGGGAAAGCCGTCTGCCGGATGTAAGCCAGGGGCGAACAACAGCTACCGGACATCAGCCCGGCAGCTTGAAGTCCGCGACCGAGCGGCGCAGGTCCGCCGCCAGCTGGGCCAGGTTTCCGATCGACTCGGCCGTCTGGTTGGCGCCCTGCGAAGTCTGGGTGGTGATCTCCTGAATCACGCTCATGGTGGCCGTGATGTTGGTCGCCGCGGTGGACTGCTGGCGGGCCGCCTGGGAGATGTTCTGAATCAGGTCGGCGAGGTCGTTGGACACCTTTTCGATCTCGCCCAGGGCCAGGCCGGCGTCCTCGGCCAGTCGGGCACCCGCGACCACCTCGGCGGTCGTCTGCTCCATCGAGCTGACCGCTTCGTTGGTGTCGGACTGAATCGTCTGCACCAGGGCCTCGATTCGCTTGGTCGCGTTCGAGGCGCGCTCGGCGAGTCGCTGCACTTCGTCCGCCACCACCGCGAAGCCGCGGCCCGCTTCACCGGCGGACGCGGCCTGGATGGCGGCGTTAAGGGCGAGAATGTTCGTCTGCTCGGAGATGTCGTTGATCAGTTCCACGATGGAGCCGATTTCCTGCGAGCTTTCGCCCAGTCGCTTGATTCGCTTCGAGGTCTCCTGGATCTGGTCACGGATGTTGTCCATGCCCTGGATCGTCTGCCGCACCACCTCGGCGCCCTTGGCGGCGATCTGCACCGATCGCTGGGCCACGTCGGCGGATTCGGCGGAGTTCTTCGACACCTCGTCGATGGACGATGCGATTTCGTTGATCTGCGCCGAGGCGCTGGTGATCTGCTGCGCCTGGTGCTCGGCGGCCTCGGCCAGGTGCATGGCGGTGGCCTGGGTTTCCTGGGCCGATGCGGCCACCTGCACGGCGGTCTCGTTGATCGTACCCACC
>DATGPR010000108.1:0-5185 GCA_035304725.1 Arenimonas sp. | reverse complement strand
CGGCCTGGCCGGCGTGGTGGCCGTGTTCACCGCCCTGCTGGCCATGGCCCAGGGCTTCGCCACCACCCTGCGCGAGGCCGGCCGCACCGACAACGCCCTGGTGCTGCGCGGCGGCTCCGGCGCCGAGCTCAATTCCGGCCTCGGCGGCAGTGAGGCGACGCTGATCAAGCTGGCACCGGGCATCCGCAAGGGTGAGGACGGCCAGCCGCTGGCTTCGGGCGAGCTGATCGTGATCGCCGAGCTGTTCAAGAAGGGCGAAACGGTCAACGGCGCCAACGTCACCCTGCGCGGCGTCGAGGCGGCCTCCTTCGACCTGCGGCCGCAGCTGCGCATCATCGAGGGCCGGCGCTTCAGGGAAGGCCTGCGCGAGATCATCGTCGGCGCCGGCGTGGCCCGGCAGTTCGACGGCGTCGAGCTGGGCCAGGTGCTGCGCATGCGCGGTTCGGAATGGACCGTGGTCGGCGTCTTCGAGGCCGGCGACGCCAACGACAGCGAGATGTGGGCCGACCTGGGCGCGGCGCAGTCGGCCTTCGGCCGCGGCAATTCGGTGTCGGGCGTGCGCGTGGGCCTGGAATCGCCCGAGGCCATCGAAACCCTGCGCACCGCCCTGGCCTCGGACCCGCGCCTGAGCACCGAGGTGCTGCAGGAGCGCGAGTACTACAACTCGCAGACCGAGCAGTTCCGCGCCATGGTGACGGTGCTGGCCGGCGTGGTGACGCTGATCATGGCCCTGGGCGCGATCTTCGCCGCGCTCAATACCATGTACGCGGCGGTGGCCACCCGCACCCGCGAGATCGCCACGCTGCGGGCGATCGGCTTCGGCGGCTTCCCGGTGCTGGTCTCGGTGATGGTGGAGGCGGTGGTGCTGGCGCTGATCGGCGGCCTGCTGGGCGCCTTCCTCGCCTGGGCGCTGTTCGACAACCTGACCGTGTCCACCCTCGGCCAGGCCTTCACCCAGGTGGTGTTCGCCTTCCAGGTCAGCCTGGGCCTGGTGCTTACCGGCCTGGTGATCGCCGTGGTGATCGGCTTCATCGGCGGCCTGCTGCCAGCGGTACGGGCAACGCGCGTGCCGGTGACCACGGCGCTGCGCACGCAGTAGGCCGGGCAGCTGATGCGCCGGGGCTCCCCCGGCGCATTCCGCGCATCACATCGTTGCAACCTGCACACGGCCCTCCGGCGGATAATCGCCTCCCCGCCGGAGCCTCCGCATGACCCCCAGCCAACCCTCCCTCGACCGCCAGGGCCTGGCCGCTGCCGTCGTCGCCTATGTGATCTGGGGCGTGTTCCCGCTCTACTGGTACCTGCTGCGGCACGTACCGGCGCTGGAGATCATGGCCCACCGCATCGTCTGGTGCGCGCTGTTCGTTGCCGGCTGGCTGTTCCTCAGCCAGGGGCGCGGCTGGCTGCGCGCCTCGCTGCGGCCGGGCGTCGGCCGCATGCTGCTGGTCTCCAGCGTGCTGATCAGCGGCAACTGGGGCCTGTACATCTGGGCGGTGACGCACGGGCACGTGGTCGAATCCAGCCTGGGCTATTTCATCAATCCGCTGGTCAATGTGCTGCTGGGTGTGCTGGTGTTGCGCGAACGGCTCAACGGCGCGCAGTGGACCGCGGTGGCGGTGGCCGGTGCCGGCGTGCTGTGGCTGACCGTTCAGCTGGGCCAGCCGCCGTGGATCGCCCTGGCCCTGGCTTTCAGCTTCGCCTTCTACGGCCTGATCCGGAAGGTGGCGCATGTGGACGCGGTGCCCGGCCTGGCCATCGAGAGCCTGCTGATGCTGCTGCCGGCGCTCGGCCTGCTCGGCTGGATGCATGCCCGCGGCGAGGCGCGTTTCCTCGGCGGCCAGCCCGGCAGCGATGTCCTGCTGGTGATCGGCGGCGTGATGACCGCGCTGCCGCTGATCGGCTTCGCCTTCGGCGCCCGCCGCATTCCCTACTCGACGATCGGCATCCTGCAGTACATCGCTCCCAGCCTGCAGCTGATCTGCGGCGTCTGGCTGCTGGACGAGCCCTTCAGCGGCACCCAGGCCGTCGGCTTCGGCTGCATCTGGCTGGCGCTGCTGATCTACGCCGGCGACGGCCTGCGCCGGCTCAGGAGCGCGCCTTCGCCCGGCTGATGATCAGCACGCCGACGAGGATCACCACCATGGCGCCGATGGCCTGCGCGCCGACCCGCTCGTGCATCAGCCAGGCGCCCAGCAGCACCGCGATCGGCGGATTGACGTAGGCATAGCTGGTGGCCAGCGCCGGCCGCACGTGGTCGAGCAGCCAGACATAGGCGCTGAAGGCCACGATCGACCCGAACACCACCAGGTAAGCCACCGCCAGCATCGCGCTCGGCGGCGGCACTTCGCTGATGCGCTCGCCGACGCCCAGGCCGAGCACGGTCATGGCGACGCCGCCGCAGAGCATCTGCGCGGCGGTGTTCATGAAGGGCCCGGGCAGGTTGCGGCCGCGGCTCCAGATCGAACCCCAGGCCCAGGCGATCGGCGCCACCAGCAGCGCCAGCAGGCCGATCGCACTGGCGCTGATGTCGCTGCCCAGGTTCAGCCAGACCACGCCGAGGAAGCCGACCGCCAGGCCCAGCCATTCCAGGCGTCCCGGATGCTGGCCGCGCAGCGCGCCGAACAGGCCGGCCCACAGCGGCATCGACGCCACCGCCACCGCCGCCAGGCCCGAGGACACTGTCTGCTCGGCCACGTTCACCAGGCCGTTGCCGAGCAGCATCATGAACAGGCCCATCACGAAGGCGTTGCGCCACTGCGCGCGCGTCGGCGCGGCGTGCCCGCGCCAACGCAGGAACAGGTAGAAGGCACCGCCGGCGGCGATGAAGCGCAGCCCGCCCATCAGGAAGGGCGGAAACCCTTCCAGGCCATAACGGATCGCCACGTAGGTCGAGCCCCAGACCAGATAGACCGAGGCCAGCGCGGCAGCCACCGCCCAGACCGGGGGCGATGGCCGGGAGGGATGCGGTGTCATGCGGGGCGGGCGGCTCCTTCGCGGGTGGTGGCCTGCCCGGATTCCCGGGCCAGCAGTTCGCGCTTGCGCGGCAGGCCCCAACGATAGCCGCCCAGGCTGCCATCGCCGCGGATGACCCGGTGGCAGGGCACCAGCACCGCCACCCGGTTGCTGGCGCAGGCGCGGGCCACGGCGCGGACCGCGCGCGGCTGGCCGAGCTCCGCGGCGATTTCGGCGTAACTGCGGGTCTGGCCCGGCGGGATCCGCATCAGCGCCTGCCAGACGCGCTGCTGGAAGGCGGTGCCGACCAGTTCCACCGGCACCGTCGCCCGCCGCTGCGCCAGGGCATCGGCAACGGCACGCACGCGCGGCGCCAGGAATTCGTCGCGGCCGGCATCCACCCGCTGCAGGCGCGCGCGCGGGAACTCGGCGCGCAGCTGCGCTTCCAGCGCCTGTGCGTCCTCGCCCAGCGACACGCTGCAGACGCCGCGTTCGGTCACCGCCACCAGGGCCAGGCCGAGGGCGGTATCCACCAGCGACCAGCGGATCTCCATGCCCTCGCCGCCACGGCGGTAGGCCAGCGGCGCCATGCCCAGGCGGGCGGCCCCGTCCTCGTAGACGCGGCTGGGCGAGCCGTAACCGGCCTCGTAGACGGCGCGGGTGACGTCGCTGCCGGCGCGCAGTTCGCGCTTGAAGGCCTGCAGGCGGCGCTGGGCCCGGTATTCGGCCGGACTCAGGCCGTACTGGGCGCGGAAGCGTCGCTGCAGGTGGGCGGGACTCAGGCCGACGGCACGCCCCAGCCCGGCCAGGTCGAAATCATCCTGGTCGAGCAGGCGGCGGGCGTGTTCCAGGCGCGGGTCGGGTGTGCTGTCCATGCGCGGCAGGTTAGCCACCGTCCCGATGCCGGGCTATCCGGATCTTGCGGCGGGGCTTACTCCGCCCAGACCCGGGGCTGCCGGGTCAGCGGCAGCACCTGGGCGGTGAGCTGGCGGTCGGATTCCAGCAGGTCGAGGGCGTCGGCCAGGATGGCGGCGGCCTCGCGCAGCAGCGGATCCGGCCGGGACTTGGCGGCTTCCTCGCGGCGGGCCTGCTCGACCACGCTGCGCTCGGCCTCGTTCAGGCCGTCATCGCTGGCCTGGGCCAGGCTGTCCACGTCCAGGCCGGCGGCCTGGCGCTCCGCCAGGCGCTGCTGGCGCTGGGCCTCGCGGCGGTCGCGCTCGGCGCGGCGCACGTCCTCGTTGAGCGACAGCGTCTTGCGCTCGCGCTCGGCGCGGTAGGTGGCGACGTCCTCGGCCCACCACTGGAACTCGCGGTCTTCGGCGACGCGGGCCTCGTGGTTGGCACGCAGCTGCGGCGCCAGCGCCGTCAGGTTGCCCAGGCTCGGGTGGTTGGCGCGGGCAATGCGGGTCGCCGGCAGGGCATTGTCGTAGGTGCTCTCGCCGAACTCGCTGGCACCCAGGGTCACCGGGAACTGCAGGTCGGGCGTGACGCCGGCGTGCTGGGTGGTGCCGCCGTCGACGCGGAAGAACTGCGCCACCGTCAGCTTGACCTGGCCGAGCTTGACGTCGTCCTTGCGCGGGAAGCGGTCCAGGTCGATCAGGCTCTGCACCGTGCCCTTGCCGAAGGTCGGCTCGCCGATGATCAGGCCGCGGCCGTAATCCTGGATGGCGGCAGCGAAGATCTCCGAGGCGGAGGCCGAGCTGCGGTTGACCAGCACCGCCAGCGGGCCGTCCCAGGCCACGCCGGGCTGCTTGTCGGCCTCGACGCTGACGCGGCCGCCGGTCTCGCGCACCTGCACCACCGGGCCGGTGTCGATGAACAGGCCGGTCAGTTCGACCGCCTCCAGCAGCGAGCCGCCGCCGTTGTCGCGCAGGTCCACAACCACGCCGTCCACGCCTTCCTGGCGCAGCTCCTCCAGCAGGCGGGCGACGTCGGTGGTGGCGGAGCGGGCGTCCGGGTCGCCGCGGCGGCGGGCGTCGAAGTCGGCATAGAAGGCCGGCAGTTCGACCACGCCGATGCGGCGCTCGCCGACCTCGATGACGCGCTTCTGCGCCGCCTGCTCCTCCAGCTTGACCTTGTCGCGGACGATGGCGATCTGCTTCGGCTGCGCATCCACGCCCGCTTCCGCCGGCAGGACGTCCAGGCGCACCTTGGTGCCCTTCTTGCCGCGGATCAGCTCCACCACGTCGTCGATGCGCCAGCCGACCACGTCCACCATGGGACCCTTGTCGCC
>DATGPR010000107.1:0-3307 GCA_035304725.1 Arenimonas sp. | reverse complement strand
CGGCGCCTGGCCCAGGCGCGGCTGGCCGGCGAGAACGGCAGCCTCAGTCCGACCGTGCTGGTGCACGAGGTCTACCTGCGCCTGGTCGGCAACCAGGGCCTGTCCATCAGCGACCGCGGCCATTTCTTCGCCTGTGCCGCCAAGGCCATGCGCCACATCGCCATCGACGAGCTGCGCCGCAGCCTGGCCGCCAAGCGCGGCGGTGGCGCGATCGCCGTGACCCTGGACGACAACCTGTCGGAGCTGACCGCCGCCGCCAATTCCGACCTGCTGGCGGTCAGTCAGGCCCTGGACCTGCTCGGCGAGATCAACCCGCGGCAGAAGCAGGTGGTGGAGCTGCGCTTCTTCGCCGGCCTGGAATTCGAGGAACTGGCCGAACTGCTCGGCTGCTCCACCCGCACCGTCAAGCGCGAGTGGGAGCGCGCCCGCGCCTTCCTTTACACCCGGCTGGCCGAAGAAACGCCCTGACCATGACCGGCGGCGAGGATCTGGCCCTGTGGCGGGCCGCGGACGAGGTTCTGGACCGCCTGCTGGACATCCCCGAGGAAGAACGCGAGGCCGCCCTCGCCTCCATGGCCCTGGAGCCGCGCCTGGCCGCCTGCGTGCAGCGCCTGCTGGACGCGCACGAGCGCGAGGACGGCCCGCTCGACATCGCCGGCCCCGACGCGCCGGCGGAAGGCCGCCAGCTCGGCCGCTGGATCCTGGACGAGGAGATCGGCCGCGGCGGCATGTCGGTGGTCTACCGCGCCCACTGCGAGGAAAGCGGCGAGACCCGGGTGGCGGCGGTGAAGATGCTGACCCTGGGCGCCCTGGTGGCCGGCGGCACCCAGCGCTTCAAGCGCGAACAGGCCATCCTGGCGCGGCTGCAGCATCCGCACATCGCCAGCCTGATCGACTGCGGCGTGGCCGAGGACGGCACGCCCTGGCTGGCCATGCCGCTGGTGGACGGCGAACCCATCGACGACTGGTGCGACCGCCGCGGCCTCGGCGTGGCCGACCGCGTCACCCTGATGCTGGATGTCTGCGACGCCGTCGCCTACGCGCATCGCAACCTGGTCATCCACCGCGACATCAAGCCGAGCAACGTGCTGGTCGACCGCGACGGCTATGTGCGCCTGCTCGACTTCGGCATCGGCGGCCTGCTGGAAAGCCGCCAGGCCGGCATGACCATGACCCGCATGCTGGCCTGGACGCCGCAGTACGCCGCGCCGGAACAGTTCCGGCTGGCGCCGGCTTCCACCGCCATGGATGTCTATGGCCTGGGCGCCCTGCTGTATCGCCTGCTGACCGGCCGGCCGCCGCGCGAAGGCCAGCCCGAGGACGAGCCGCTGATGCTGCCCTCGCGCGCCTGCCTGGAGGACGAGAGCGGGTTGGCGCCGCTGCGCCGCGTCGCCGCCAAGGCGCTGCGCGGCGATCTCGATGCGGTGCTGCTCAAGGCGCTGGCGCCGGATCCCGAGGATCGCTACCGCTCGCCCGACGCGCTCGCCCGCGACCTCAAGGCCTGGCTGCGCAACCGGCCGGTGCGCGCACGTGGCGCCGGCAACCTCTACCGCCTGCGCTGTTTCCTGCGCCGGCATCGCGTCGCCGCCGTCGCGGCGGTGTTGCTGGCGGGCGTGCTCGGCACCGGCCTGACCGCCATCTTCTGGCAGGCCGAGCGGGCCCGCGTCGAAGCCGAGCGTGCCAACGCGGTCAAGGAGTTCCTGGTCGAGCTGTTCGAATCGGCCGATCCGGAGCGCCATGGCGGCCGCTCGCCCGACACCTTGAGCGTGCTGGCCCGTGGTGCCGAGCGGGTCAACGAGGAACTGGCGGGGCATCCGGCCCTGGCGGCGGAACTGCTGCACCTGATCGGCCGCGTCCAGCTGCACCTGGGCGACTACGGCAACAGCCGCCGGCAATTGCTGATGGCGCACGAACTGGCGCTGGCGCACCAGCTGCCGGCGGCCCAGCACGGTGCCACCCTGCTGCTGCTCGGCCAGCGCGGCGTCGAGGCCGGCGAGCTGGACGAGGCGGACCGCTGGCTGGCGCAGGCGCGCCAGCAACTGGAACCGCTGAACGAACCTGCCGCCCGCGCCGACCTCGCCCTCGTGCACCTGTATCTCGGCTGGATCGCCACGGTGCGCGGCGATGCCGATCATGCCCTGGCCGAACTGTCGCGCGCCGGGGAACTCGGCGCCGAGGCGCACATGCCCGCCGAGTACGGCCTGCAGCAGCGCTCGCTGCAATGCCTCGCCCTGGCGCAGTCGGGCGATGCGGAGGCGACGCTCGATTGCGAACGGCATGGCCTGGAACAGTTGGCCGCGCTGGGCGGCAAGCCGGCGGACTGGCCAGCGCATGCCGCCACGGCGCTGCGCCGCCTGGCGCTGGCCCGCCTGCTGCTCGGGCAGCCGGACCCGGCGCTGGACCTGCTGGTCCGGGCAGCGGCGGTGAACGTGCAGCCGGTCGGTGCCGCCGCCCTGCGCGCCGCTGCCCAGCAACAGGCCTACGGCCTGCTGGCGCTGAGTCTGGCCGGCCGGCGGGCGGAGCAGAAGGAGCTGCAGGCGGCGCGGGAGATGGCCGGGGATCCGGCGCTGGACGATTTCAACCGCGCCGACCTGCACCTGGCCCTGGCCGCCCAGGCGCGGCTGGCGGGCGATGCCGAAACGGCGCAAGCGCGGTTGGATGCCATCCCGGCATTGTTTGCCGGCGCGGACGTGCCGGCACGGCTGCGGCAGATGGCGGACCGGGTGCGGGCGCTTTCGCCGCCCGAACCGCCTGCGGCCGATCCTTCCGGGGCAGCCCGCGAACCGGCGGCGCCCGGTCCCCGTTGAGCGCCGCGGGCGCCCTGGACGCGGCGGCGCTCCCGGCTCAGGCGTCCTTGCCCGCCTCGCGACGACGGCCGATCAGCGCATCCAGGCTGAAGCCGCCGGCACCCTGCGCGGCCAGCACCAGGAAGCCGCCGGCCATGGCGATGTTCTTCAGCAGGTTGATCTGATCGTCCGGGCTGGCGTGGAAGATGAAGGCGCTGGCCAGCGAGAACAGCACGAAGGCCAGGGAGATCCAGCGGGTGAACAGGCCGGCCAGGATGGCGAGGCCACCCCCGAGCTCGAGCAGGATCACCAGCGGCAGCAGCGCGCCGGGCACGCCCATGGCTTCCATGTACTGCTGGGTGCCGGCGTAGCCGCCGATCTTGGCCCAGCCGGAAAGGATGAAGATGAGGGACAGGCCGACCCGTCCCAGGAGGATGGCGAGATTGTTCATGCGGGGTCTCCGCGTAGCCGGGGCCGGGGCGGGATGCCTGACGGTGGACCGGGTGGCCAGCATGCGCCCA
>DATGPR010000106.1:0-3926 GCA_035304725.1 Arenimonas sp. | reverse complement strand
AACGGGGGCCCTTCTTCTTTGCCCGGGTGGCGGCAAGCCGGACCCGGCCCTACCACCAACCTGAACGTGGCGATAGACTCGGGGCAGACTTCGCCGGACCACGTGCCATGCCCGTACCCGTCACCGAACTGGCCCGCCTGTTCCCGCTGGACGCCCTGCGCCAGGAGACCCGCGACCACCTCGCCCGCGAGGCGGTGGTGACGGAGTACCAGCGGCACGAGAACGTCTTCGAGGCCGGCGACCTCGACGAGGACACCATCTACCTGCTCGACGGCGAGCTGCGCTGCGACTACCCGGACGGCCGCAGCGTCGCCCACATCGCCAGCGCGCCGCATGGCCGCTATTCGCTCAACGACGCCGTGCCGCGCCGCTTCACCGCCAAGGTGGTGTCCTCGCGCGCCAAGGTGATGCGGGTGGACCGCCGCTTCCTCGAGAAGGTGATCACCTGGGACCAGCTCAGCCGCAGCGACACCTACCGGCACTTCGGTTCCGGCGCCGGTGGCAACGACTGGGTGTTCCGCTTGCTGCGCAGCCAGGCCTTCGCCCGCCTGCCGACCGGCAACATCGAGAAGATGTTCCAGCTGTTCGAGCCGGTGACGGTCAAGCCCAGCGAGGTGGTAATGCGCGAGGGCGACCCTGCCGACTACTTCTACGTCGTCCGCTCCGGCACCGCCTCGGTGTCCAAGTACCTGGACGGCGCACCGCAGGTGGTGGCCTACCTGCGCGAGGGCGATACCTTCGGCGAGGACGCGCTGCTGTCCAACCTGCCGCGCAACGCCACCGTGCGCATGATGCAGGGCGGCCAGCTGATGCGGCTGTCGCGCGAGGCCTTCGAGGCGGTGCTCAAGCCGCCGATGCTGTCCTGGGTGCTGCCGGCCGACGCCGCCCGCCAGGTGCAGGCCGGGGCCATCCTGGTGGACGTGCGCATGCCGGAGGAACACGAGCAGCGCGCCATCGACGGCTCGGTCAACATCCCGCTGTACCGCCTGCGCGAGGACATCGGAAACGTCGCCGCGCCGGGAGCGAAGCTGGTGGTCTACTGCAATACCGGCGAGCGCTCGGCCGCCGCCGCCTTCGTGCTCAAGCGCCTGGGTTACGAGGTCAGCGCCCTGCACGGCGGCCTGGGCGCCATGCTGCGCATGATGGCCGGCCGCAGCACGACCGCCGCCTGAGGGCGGCGTCCGTTTCCACCCGGTCCTGCTTCAGCGCGCCTTGCGGATCGGCCGCAGGGTGTCGCCGATCACCACCTCGTCGGCCGGACGGGCCGCGAACAGGCCCACCGTCACCACGCCGGGAATCTGGTTGAGCCGCGCCTCCAGGGCGACCGGATCGGCGATGCGCCAGCCGTGCACGTCCAGGATCCAGTTGCCGTTGTCGGTGACCAGGCCCTCGCGCCAGATCGGCTGGCCGCCCAGGTCGGAAATCGCCCGCGCCACCAGGCTGCGTGCCATCGGGATCACCTCGATCGGCAGCGGGAACTCGCCCAGCACCTCGACCTGCTTGGCCTCGTCGATGATGCAGACGAACTTCTCGCTGGCCTGGGCGATGATCTTCTCGCGGGTGAGCGCGCCGCCGCCGCCCTTGATCAGGCGGTTCCAGGGATCGCACTCGTCGGCGCCGTCGACGTACAGCTTCAGCGGCCCGACCGCGTTGAGGTCGAACACCGGGATGCCTACCTGCTCGAGCTGACGGGTGCTGCGCTCGGAACTGGAGACGGCGCCCTCGATCCGGCCCTTGATCCGGCCCAGGCCCTCGATGAAATAGGCCACGGTCGAGCCGGTGCCGACGCCGACGACGGTGCCGTCCTCGACGAATTCCAGGGCTTTCTCGGCGGCCAGCTTCTTCTGTTCTTCACGCGACATCGGGGACTCCGGGGGGCGGGTCATTCAAGGGAAAGGATGTGCCGGAACTGCGCCTTCGACACCGGCAGCACCGACAGGCGGTTGCCGCGGCGGAGCAGGGCGAACTCGCCCAGGGCATCGGCCTGGGCCTTCAGTTCCTCAAGGGTGATCACCCGTGCCAGCTTGCGCACGAAGCGCACGTCCACCAGCCACCAGCGCGGTTCCTCCGGCTTGCTGCCGGGGTCATGGTAGTCGGACTTGCGGTCGAACTGGGTGGGATCGGGGTAGGGTTCGGAAGCGACCTCGGCCAGGCCGGCGATGCCGGGCTGGGCGCAGTTGGAGTGGTAGAAGAGCACCGGGTCGCCGGGCTTCATCTCCTTGAGCATGAAATTGCGCGCCTGGTAGTTGCGCACGCCGGTCCAGGGCTCGGTGCCGACCCGCTGCAGGTCGTCGATCGAGAACTCCTCGGGTTCGGATTTCATCAGCCAGTGCTTCATGGCCGGCATTATCGCCCGAAGCGGCGGTAGCCGAGCTCGGTGCAGGCCGCGTCCAGGGGCACGTCCCAGGCATTGGCCTGCAGGGGGGCCTCCAGGGCCTGCCAGTGATAGCCGACGCCGATCAGCAGGGGCGGGGCGGGCGATTCCAGGCGGAAGGCGAAGGCGCGGTCGTAGTAGCCGGCGCCCATGCCCAGGCGGTGCCCGGCCGGGTCGAAGGCCAGCAGCGGCAGCAGCGCCCAGGCCAGGTCGGCCGGCGCCAGGGTCGAGGCCGGGTCCAGCTCGGGTTCGGGGATGCCGAAGCGGTTGGGGCGCAGCGGGTCGCCGGGGTTCCAGGGCCCGAAGCGCAGGCTGCCGTCGTCCTGGACGATGGGCAGGCACCAGACCTGGCCGGGGGCCAGGCGCAGCTGCACCGAATGCAGGGGCAGCTCGCCGCCGGTGGCCCAGTAGCCACCGACGTAGCCGGGTTGCCGCAGCTCGGGCTGCTCGCCCAGGTGCCGGGCCAGCCCGGCCGCGGCCTGCAGCCGCTCGCCGGGGGCCAGGGCGGCGCGCCGCTGCCGGAATTCCCGGCGGATCTGCTGGCGCGTCGCGTTCAAAGGGGCGCCCTCCACCATGCCGATGCGCGCGAAACGACCTTGATCCCGAGGATCAAGTGGGTACCCCGGACCGGCGCTTCAGGCTTTCCGCACGGGACGGACTTGCACACCGCGCCAGTCATGGATTCCCGTGTCGTGTGTATGGGACAAGGCGAATGTTAGGCACGCTGTCGCACACGGCAGAGGACAGGCGCGATTATAGGGCAGCGACCCGAACGCCGGGTTAAGCGGGGGCGTTCAGCGGGCGCTGTCGAACAGGCCGTCGAGCTTGCGGTTGAGCTCGCCCAGGGTCTCGGCCAGGGCGGCGTCGCGCTGTTCCAGCTTGGCCTTGAGCTGCAGGAACTCGTGCGCCAGGTCCAGCGCGGCCAGCACCGCCACCTGATCGATGGCGGCCATGCGGTTGCCACCGCGGATCTCGCGCATGCGGGTGTCCACCAGGTGGGCGGCCGCGGTCAGCCCGTCGCGCTCGCCCGGGGCGACGCCGACGGTGAAGTCGCGCTCGAGGATGCGGATGGTGACCGGCTCGCTCACGCGTTGTGCTCCAGCGACTTGAGCCGGGCGATCATCGCCTCGACCCGGGACCGCGCCTGCTCGTTCTTGTTCAGCAGCTGCGCGCGCTCGGCCACCAGCTGCTCCTGGGCCTGGCGCAGGCTGCGGTTCTCCTCGGCCAGGCGCCGGTGCTGCTCGGCCAGGCGGTCGAAGCGCTCGGCGAGGGCCTTGAGCTGGGCGATGGGGTCGTTCTGGCTCATCGCGGCCATCTTGGGCGGGTCGGGGCGGGGAATCAATACGGGGCCGGGATGGCGGCCACGGTGCCGGGCTGCCAGCTGCGGATGAAGGCCAGGCAGCGGTGCGCGTCCAGCGGCGGCGACAGCCAGAAGCCCTGGATCTCGTCGCAGCCCTGCTCGCGCAGGTAGCTCAGCTGCTGCTCGCTCTCCACGCCCTCGGCGATCACGTTCAGGCCCAGCGAGTGGCCCATGGTGATGACCGTGGCGGTG
>DATGPR010000105.1:0-5545 GCA_035304725.1 Arenimonas sp. | reverse complement strand
GGGTTTGGCGCGCCTGGAGGGATTCGAACCCCCGACCAATGGCTTCGGAAGCCACTACTCTATCCGGCTGAGCTACAGGCGCGTATCTAAAGGACTTTTTCTTCAAACCGGCCTGAAACTGAGTTCAGGCCCTGTGACACTTTACCCGGCGCCTTTGACCGAGGAGTAGGGGCTTCGGAAGCCACTACTCTATCCGGCTGAGCTACGGGCGCGGACCGGGAATTCTCGCAGGTCGGGACTGGCAAGGGAAGCCGGGCGGCCCCCGGAGAGAGCCGCCCGGCCCGAAGGCGTGCTCAGCGCCGCGGCCGGTAAACCGCCGCGTGGATGCAGGACAGGATGGCGACCAGGAAGCCGCCGAAGGGCAGCAGGCCCAGCGACAGCAGGAAGGTGATGCCGTAGCCGATGCCGGCCAGCACGAACCAGAACAGCGCCCACAGCACCCGGCCCTGCACCAGCTGGCCGAGACCCGGAATGAACAGGCTGCAGATGGCGGCAATCACATTGCCGGCGGAACCCGGACCACTCATGTCGCTGCTCCTTCTGGAGGTGGGTGACGGGCCGAAGATGGGGGCCGCCTGCCGGCGGCACAAGGGCCGCCAGTCATGCCCGGCCATGCCGGGATGCCGCGCCAGCAACCCGTCGCCACCAGCTTGGCAGGCGAACATCGCCATGCCGCCCGCCGCGCCGCCCTGCTAGGCTTTCGCGATGGCTTACGAGTACGAACGCTACGCCAAGCCGGAGCCCCCGCCGCCCCCGCCGCCGCCCGCGATCTGGCGCAAGCGCCTGGACGCCTACTGGCGACTGCTGCGCGGCGATCGGCCGGTCGGCACCCTGCTGCTGCTCTGGCCCACCTGGTGGGCGCTGTGGCTGGCGGCCGAAGGGCTGCCGTCCTGGAAGCTGCTCTTCATCTTCAGCGCCGGCGTCTGGCTGACCCGTTCGGCCGGCTGCGTCATCAACGATTACGCCGACCGCTGGCTGGATCCGCATGTCGAACGCACGCGCAGCCGGCCGCTGGCCACCGGCGAAGTCTCCGCTGCCGAGGCGCTGCTGATCTTCGCGCTGATGATGCTGGTGGCCTTCGGCCTGGTGCTGCTGACCAACCGGCTGACGGTGCTGCTGAGCATCGCCGCGGTCTTCCTCGCCGCCACCTATCCCTTCCTCAAGCGCTACACCTACCTGCCGCAGGTCTACCTGGGCATCGCCTTCGGCTGGGGCATTCCCATGGCCTTCGCCGCCACCCAGGAGACGGTGCCGCCGCTGGGCTGGCTGCTGTTCCTGGCCAACCTGCTGTGGACCACCGGCTACGACACCTGGTACGCGATGGTCGACCGCGAGGACGACCTGAAGGTGGGCGCGAAGTCCACCGCCATCCTGTTCGGCGAAGCGGACCTGATTGCCCAGGCGGTGCTGTTCGGCGGCTTCCTGCTCAGCATGGGCCTGCTCGGCCAGCGGGCGGAGCTGGGCATCTATTACTACGTGTGCCTGGGCGTGGCGGCGGTGCTGGTGCTGCGCCAGTTCTGGATCGCCCGCGGCCGCGGGCGCGCCGAGTGCTTCGAGGCCTTCCTGTCCAACCAGTGGGTGGGCCTGGCGGTGTTCGCCGGCATCGCCGGGCAGTACGCCCTCGGCTGAACCCGGCGCTCAGCCGGGCGGCGGCGCCCGCGCCAGGGCCCACAGGTCCAGCCGCTGCACGCCGGCGGCATGCAGTACCCGGGCGGCCTCGCCCAGGGTGGCGCCGGTGGTCATCACGTCGTCGAACAGGGCCAGGTGCTCGGGCAGCGGCAAGCCCGGCGGCACGGCGAAGGCGCCGCGGACGTTGCGCCGGCGTTCCCGGGCATCGAGCTCGGACTGGGCGGCGGTGGCGCGCTGGCGCCGGAGGCCGCCGCTCAGCAGGGGCAGGCCCAGGGCCCGGGCCAGCGGCCGGGCCAGTTCCAGGGCCTGGTCGAAGCCGCGCCGGCGCAGGCGCGAGCGGTGCAGGGGCAGCGGCAGCAGGGCCTGCGGCCGGGGCGCGGCGGCGAAGGCGGGCAGGGCCAGGCGGGACAGCAGCCGGCCGGCCGCCAGGTCGGCGTGGAACTTCAGCCGCGGCAGCAGCCGATCCACCGGCGATGCATACAGGAAGGCGGCGATGGTGCGGGCCTGGAGCGGTGGCCGGGCCAGGCAGGCCGCGCAGACCCGGCCCTCCGGCGCGGGCAGGGCACAGCGCGGGCAGGCCGGCGGCAGCCGCGGCAGCCCCTCCCGGCAGGCGGCGCAGAGGTCAAGCCCGTCCACCCCCGGCAGGCCGCAGAGCAGGCAGCGCGGTGGCAGCAGCCAGGCCGCCAGCCGGCCGAGCGCAGCGGCCGGCCAGGGGGCCGGCGGCGACCGGTGTTCGGGCCCGTCGCTGGCCCCGTCGAAACTGCAAAGGCCGTCAACCTCAAGCGCCGCCGTTTGGTTGACAGGTTTCGGCATGCTCACCAGACTGCCCATCCCGCTGGCCGTTGCGCCGTCAGGAAACCGCCATGCCCGCCGTCATCCGCCATGACTGGACGCGCGAGGAAGTCCTCGCCCTGTTCGACCTGCCCTTCACCGAGCTGCTGCACCGCGCCGCCACCGTGCACCGCGAGCGCTTCGACCCGACCGAAGTGCAGGTCTCGACCCTGCTGTCGGTGAAGACCGGCGGCTGCCCCGAGGACTGCGCCTACTGCCCGCAGGCCGCCCGCTACCACACCGGCGTGCAGGCCACGAAGCTGATGAGCACCGAACAGGTGCTGGAGAAGGCCCGCCAGGCCAAGGCCGCCGGCGCCACCCGCTTCTGCATGGGCGCCGCCTGGCGCAGCCCCAAGGACCGCGACATCCCGAAGGTCGCCGAGATGATCCGCGAGGTGAAGGCCCTGGGCCTGGAAACCTGCGCCACCCTCGGCATGCTCAGCGCCCCGCAGGCCAAGGCCCTGCGCGAGGCCGGCCTGGACTACTACAACCACAACATCGACACCGATCCCGAGTACTACGGGCAGATCATCAGCACCCGCGAGGTCGAGGAGCGCTTCCAGACCCTCGAGCACGTCCGTGACGCCGGCATGAAGACCTGCTGCGGCGGCATCGTCGGCATGGGCGAGACCCGCGCCCAGCGCGCCGGTTTCCTGATGACCCTGGCCAACCTGCCGGCGCATCCGGATTCGGTGCCGATCAACCGGCTGGTGGAAGTGGAGGGCACGCCGCTGGGTCAGCGCCACACCGCCGCCGAGCTGGACCCCTTCGAGTTCGTCCGCACCATCGCCGTGGCGCGCATCCTGATGCCGGCCTCGATGGTCCGCCTCTCGGCCGGCCGCGCCAGCATGAGCGACGAACTGCAGGCGCTGTGCTTCCTCGCCGGCGCCAACTCCATTTTCTATGGCGAGCAGCTGCTGACCACCGGCAACCCGGACACCGAGGCCGACCAGGCCCTGTTCGCCCGCCTGGGCCTGCGGCCGATGCCGGTGGTGCAGGAGTCGGGCACCGTCCACGCCGATATCGAAGAGCCGGCCAAGCCGGCCTGCGCGGCCTGAGCATGGCGCGGCAGCGGCTGTCGGGGCGGGTGGCGGCGGCGCGTGCCGAACGCGCCGCGCGCCGTGCCCTGCGCGAGCGCCGCGAGATCGAGGCGCGCGAAGGCGCGCGCGTGCTGATCAATGGCCGCCAGCTGGTCTGCTTCTGCTCCAACGATTACCTCGGCCTGGGCCAGCACCTGGACGTGGTGGCGGCCATGCAGGAAGCGGCCGCCTGGCACGGCGTCGGCAGCTCCGGCTCGCCGGCAGTCAGCGGCCACCATGCCGAGCACGCCGCCTTCGAGCGCGAGATGGCCGAATGGCTGGGCTATCCGCGCGCGCTGTTCATGGGCAGCGGCTACCTCGCCAACCTGGCGGTGCTGCAGTCGCTGCTGCATGACGGCGACGTCTGCGTGCAGGACAAGCTCAACCACGCCTGCCTGATCGACGGCGCCCGCCTCGCCGGCGCCGAGCTCAAGCGTTATCCGCACCTGGACGTGGAAGCGGCGCTGCGGCAGCTGATGAGCCGGCGCGATGGCGCCGCCATCCTGGCCACCGACGGCGTCTTCAGCATGGACGGCGATTCCGCGCCGCTGCCCGACCTGGCCCTGGTGGCGCGGGCGCAGGGCGCGGTGCTGTACGTGGACGATGCGCACGGCGTCGGCGTGCTCGGCCCGGAAGGCCGCGGCAGCGTCGCCGCCGCCGGCCTCGGCCCGAAGGAAGTGCCGCTGCTGCTGGTACCGCTGGGCAAGGCCTTCGGCGGCCAGGGCGCGATGCTGCTGGGCCATGACGACCTGGTCGGCCACGTCGCCGAAACCGCCCGTCCCTACCTGTATTCGACCGCGCCGGCGCCGGCCATGGCCGCGGCCATGCGCGCCTCGCTGCGGCTGATCCGCAGCCAGCCCTGGCGCCGCGCCAAGCTGCTGTCGCTGGTGACGCGCTTCCGCCGCGGCGCCGCCGCGCTGGGCCTGCCGCTGCACGAATCCTTCACGCCGATCCAGCCGCTGCTGCTGGGCGACAACCGGCGCGCGCTGGAAGTCTCGGCGGCGCTGGAGCAGCGCGGCTATCTCGTCACCGCCATCCGCCCGCCGACGGTGCCCGAGGGCCAGGCGCGGCTGCGCATCACCCTCTCGGTGGACCACAGCGAGGCCGATGTCGATGGCCTGCTGGCGGCCCTGGCCGAGGCGGTGAAGCCGCCGACCCGGCCCGTCACGATCTGAGTCCTTCCCCCGCAGTGGAGCTTCACCACGACATTCGCGGCGCCGGCCCCGACCTGGTGCTCCTGCACGGCTGGGCCATGCACGCCGGCGTGTTCGAGCCGCTGGTCGAACGCCTGTCCTCGCAGTTCACCCTGCACCTGGTGGACCTGCCGGGGCACGGACGCAGCGCGGGCAGTGGCATTCCGCTGCGCCTGGAGGACACCGCGCAGGCGATCGCCGCCGTGGTGCCGGAACAGGCGCTGTGGCTGGGCTGGTCGCTGGGTGGCCTGGTGACGCTGCAGGCGGCCGCGTCCGGCACCGCCAGCGCCCGTGGCCTGGTGCTGCTGGCGTCCAGTCCGCGTTTCGTACGCGCCGAGGACTGGCCGGCCGGCATGGACCCGGCCGTGTTCGAAGGCTTCGCGCAGCAGCTGGCCGCCGACTGGCGCGGCACCGTCGACCGCTTCCTCGCCCTGGAAGTGCACGGCAGCGAGAACATGCGCGAAGAGCTGCGCCTGCTGCGCGCCATGGCCTTCGCCCACGGCGAGCCGGAGGCGAGGGTGCTGGCCGACGGCCTGGCCCTGCTCGCCCGGGGCGACCTGCGCCCGGCGCTGCCCGGACTGTCGGTGCCCTCGCTGTGGATCGCCGGCCGCCGCGATCGCGTCGTGCACCCCGATGCCATGCGCGCCGCCGCCGAAGCCGCGCCCGGCGCGTGCTTCCTGGAAGTGCAGCGCGCCGGCCACGCACCCTTCCTCACTCACGCCGACGTCGTCGCCGACGCGGTTGCCGATTTCGCCGCCAGCCTCTGACCGTGAACGACGTGTTCGACCGCCGCCAGCTCCGCCGCGCCTTCGG